>CAZFQG010000147.1:0-10837 GCA_964520785.1 uncultured Planctomycetaceae bacterium
CGGCGTACGAAACGGCGTCGTTACCCAAGCAGAGGTCGTTGAGAAACACGCCGTGCGAGAGCCAATAGCGGCCGGTGACGAGACTCGCCCGGTAGGGACAGCAGACGGGGCACCCGGAAACCGCGTTCGTGAAATTGGCGCTCTCGCCGGCGAGGCGGTCGATGTGCGGTGTAATGGCGTTTGGATCCTCGGCATATCCGGCCGCGTCGGCGCGCCATTGGTCGGTGAGGACGAACAGGACGTTCGGCATCCGCGAAGGATGCCGTGCATCCTCGGCGGCGGCCGGCGGCGGCGAAAACCCCGCCACGGTCCCGGCAGCGGCGGCTTCGAGAAAACGGCGTCTTGAGATGCGGTCTTGGGGCATGGCTTGGGGGTTCTCTCCAGATAGGGTCCTCAAAGTGTCAAGGGATGGACCACCATGTCCGCCAGATCGACGACGGCCACCGACGGGGGCGATCCGCGGTGAATGGCGCCGGGATTGAGGAGGATTCCGTTCTTCGTCCGATCGCACGCGGCGACGTGCGTGTGGCCGTAGCAAAGGAGGTCGTATTCTTCCGCGGCGAGCGCGCGTTCGAAAATGGCGTGATCGTGGCCATGCGTCAGCGCAACCCGGCGGACTCCCAATTCGATTGACCCAAACTCGCCGTGACACGTCTGACCAGCCTCTTCGACGGCCGTCCTCAACAAAAGGGGGTTGTCCGTGTTTCCGAACACGAAGTGCGCCTCCCACGGCGCAAATAGCGAAACGATTTCGACCAAGCCGACGTCCCCGCAGTGGAGAACCGCCGCGACGCCGAAACTCTCGAAAAACCGCACGGCCCGCCGAGTCGGCTCGACGCACCCATGGGTATCGCTAATCACGCCGATCAACATTATCAATCCACCTCCGGCGGCACGCTCCCATAACTCCAACCGGAGCCCGAGAACGGCGGATGCGCCGGCGGCTTCGGAGCCTCGCCGGGCGCGAGCCGCCTTGCCAATTCGATCCCTTTGTCGGCAATCTTCGTACCGGCCTTCACTTCCAGGTTGCTGTAGTTGGAAAGCCGCGTCTCGTACCCGCCGCCGCCGGGACCGAGGGCCTCCTCGGTTGGAACATATCCGACGCAACCGTTCGCCAACTCCACCGGAAATGTGAATTCGAAGGGACTTTCCCGCTTAACGCGAAGACCCAATTCGACGAAATACTCCGCCGGGTTCGTCACGAAAACGGCCGGACCGATTTGTACCGCTTGCACTTCCACCGCGGCGGTCGGCTCCTTTTTCAGCTTCGCGTCGAGTAGAACGATCTCCTTCGCGAACGTCCACTCCGTCGCTCCCACCTCGCTTGGCGATTTCTTCACCATTTCAAGGCATCGAGCCACGCGTTCGGGTTTCGGAATCCGCCGCCCCACCTCCAGCGTCTCGGAGACGGCCATGACCGGCGCAAGCGTTCCACGCGGCATCAGCAAAAGCGTCTTCACCGCCTCTGCGCCAACGCAACCGCCCACCCTTTGGGCCCACGTATCGCCGTCGGGATGCCGATAGGGACTGAGATTGTCCACCTGGGTGATATCCCCGCAGGCACCCGGCAGAAACACCACGACGACATCCTCGCCAAAATACCCGCGGATCACCTTTTCCATGTAGTAAATCCAGTTCGCCGAGAACCCCGGGGGGCTGGTCGTCGCATGGCATGCGTAATTGACGATGCAACCGGCCAATTTTCCGTCGCCGTTCCATACGCCGATCACCCCTACCTCGGGATCAATCGGCCCCGCATAGTCGATGATGTCGGGATTCCCCTGACCCGGGTGTGAATAGGTCAACCCATTCTTCATCCGGAACCGGCGGTTAAACGCCACCTTGTCTTCGTACCCGCCACCGACCCCGGCCTGAACTTCTTCGCGATTCTCATTCGCTTCGCGAACCGCTTCCACGACGGCGGCGTGACAGGTCTTCATGTAGTCGGCGTCTGCGCACGACGATTGGTTGTAAGCCAAGTCTCGCACGAATTCATCCGCGTGATCGAACTCGTCGGGAAGGATCATGCTCAGCGGCCCCGAGGAGTGTGAATGCGAGGCACCAATCAAAATCGCCTCCGCCGGGATACCGGTATTTTGCGTAATTTCCTTGCGAATCCCCTGAACAAACGGGCGGCGGACGGCAAGTGTATCGATTCCCACCAGCGCTACGCGATTCATCCCGTCGTCGAACACGACCGCGCGGACCTTGCAAGGGTCGTGGACCGACTTCTGATACGACTTGCCGTACCCCCCGGGCTGTTCACTTCCCAGAGGGGGCGTGATGTCCCGTTCGGCGAAGCCGGCTTTGAACCCGGCGGCCTCACAGGAGACGGAACCAATTACCAGACAGAGTGTTACGAGCAGAATGCGCGTACCGGAAATCCAAGGACGCATGGCAAAAAACTCCGTTTTCGTGGGGGTGGCTTCAACGGAAGCAACTTACGTGGACGCTTGATCTTGGAAAAAACACGAGCATTCGTCTCGCCGGGATCCAGCTTTCCAGCGATTTCGCCTCGCATAAGTATCAAACCATCTCCCGTTTATGATAACGGGCGCGCGCCGGCGGGGCAACCTCGCTTGCCGACGAGCGGACCGGCTCCGTGGCAATAGCCAATAGCACGACCTGGGAAAAAGGAATTGGTCGTGCTATACTGCGAAGCAACGGATGCCAACCTGGTCAAATCAAGATGCCAAGCTGATCAATACGGGTCGTCCGATTGAGCGATCCACGACCTTCGTTGCGGTGTCCGAATCGCAGACCTCTCCGAACCGCCAATGGACCCATTTCACCTGTGCGTGGCCTGTGGCCCGCTCGCCGTTTACCTGTCGATCATCGCGGCGATCAACCTCATTCGACGCCCGTTCGTCGTCTCCGCCGTCCGGGACGCCGGCGCGCTGGGTTTGGCCGTCTCCGGACTCGTCGTGATCGGTCCCGCGGAGCTGTTTTTTCCCAGTGCCGCGGCGATCCACTTCGGCGCATACGTCTGGCTCCTGTTGATCGCCCTCTACGCGCTGTGCCTGATTCTGATCCTGTTGCTGCTCCGCCCGCGTATTATCGTATACAACATCCCGGCGGAAGAACTCCGGGCCATTCTGGCGGACCTGGCCCCCAGGTTGGACCAGAAATCTCGCTGGGCCGGCGATAGTCTCGCGATGCCTCAACTGGGCGTTCAGTTACACCTGGAAGCAAGCACCGTTATGCGCAACATTTCGCTCGTCGCCGCCGGCCCTCGCCAAAACCACGCCGGCTGGCGCAGACTCGAAACCGCGTTGATCGAAGGAACCCGAGAATTCGAGGTGTCCCGCAACTATCGCGCCCTCGGCCTTCTCACGTTCGCGGGTATGCTTCTGGCGGTAATGACCCTCGCCGTCTACAACAACCCCCAGTTGATCGCCCGGTCATTATTGGAAGTGTTGCGGCTGTAGGGCGGGGAATCCCTTATCGCAACCTCGCGCGCGGCGCATCGCCGTACTCGATCACGGCCGGGGCGCCGTCGGTGAGTATGGATAACCGCACGGCCTCGGTGGTCAATTCGTTGATGGAGCTGTTCGCGGGCGTCGCGACGATACCGCGCGCGTCGATCTCGCTGATTTTTGCCTGGCGCGCCGCCAGGTCGCCGGCCGCGTTGACGCTAATGGCCGAAAGGACATTCGCCTCGACTGATTCGTAGCCGTAGCCGACCGGTTTCAGCCCGTCCTCCTGCCAGGGCACGAGGCGGAAGTAATCCGGGTTGATGTAGCGGAACATCGCGCCGGAGTCTTTGTCGGCATAGCCGTAGCTGCAGCCGCGAAACTGGTCGTCGTGCTTGAGGATGGTCCCCAAATCCTCACCCTCGCCGTACATCGTGATTCCCTGGTCGTTCGTCCCAGCCCCTTCGTCGGGGTAGCCGAGACCGTTGATCACGCCGAGAATCGCGCCGTTTTCCCAAACGACCGTCCCACTGGACCAGAGATAACCGACGTTGCCGTTGGGGAATTTTCCCTCCACCCCGCGGACGCAGACCTCCGTTGGCTTCAGACCGGTAATGAAATAGACCAGGTCCACGTAGTGGCAACCGATGTAAGTGAAGGGATCGGTATTTTCCTTCGTGAACCAGTTCTGGAAGTTCGAGTGCCGGTAATAGTATGGCTCGATGAGCCTTGCTTCCCCCAGTTTGAATTCACCAAGACGGCCGGCGCGGTACTGTTTTCTCGCCTCGAGCGACCGCCGGTCGAACCGCTTGTGGTACTCCACTCCCACGAACAGCCCCTGCTGGAACGCCATTTCCTCGATCTCGACCGCCTGGGCGTACTTCAGAACAAGGGGCTTGACGGTGAGAACGTGCTGATCGTGTTCCAGCGCGTATCGTACGATCGGATCGTGCAGGTGATCCGGCACCGCGACGACGACCAGGTTCCGCGGTGAAAGGGACGCAATTGCCTCTTTGTAGAGGTCCGGAAAGACCTGATCGTCCGGCGTATCGAGCGATGGCATCGCTTCAAAGGCCTGCCCTGGAAACGCGGCCGCGAACGCGCCGGATTCCGCGAGGACTCTCAAGGGGGCCGCGTTGAGGGCGCAGATCGTAATCTTGCCGACGTCGCCGCGCCGCTGCAAATGATAGAGCGACGGCAACAGTTGGTCATGCGTTATCATCCCGCCGCCGATGACGGCGACGTCCACATTTCCTTGACTCATGGGATGAACTCCTTTGCGTTTCTAACCCAAGACTTCCGCGAGCGCCTCTTCCAGTACGGCGATGCTCTCACGGAGCGGCTCTTCCGTAATCACCAGCGGAGGCGAGATTTTCACCGACGCGCCGGCGTACCCGACCGGAGCGAACATCAACAGCCCCTTTTCCACGCATGCGTTGACGACGCGCGAGGCCGTTTTCGCGTCCGGCTCGATTCCTCCCGGCTTCACCATGTGCAAAGCGGCGACGAGCCCCTTGCCGTGGACCATGCCGATGTGGTCGGGGTACTTCCTCCAAATTTCACGCAGCGCCGGCTGAAGGACTTCTTCTCCCAGTTTCCGCGAGTTTTCGGCAAGATGCTCCTCCTCGATCACGTCCAGGCTCGCCAGCGCCGCGGCGACGCAAACCGGATTGCCGGTGTGGGTCGAGGTCATCGAGCCGGGGGCGTACAGATCCATCAGGTCCGTTCGGCCGATGACGGCGGCCAGGGGCATTCCGCTGGAAATCCCCTTGCCGCAGCAGATCAAGTCCGGGACGATGCCGTAGTGTTCGAATCCCCAGTAGGTCCCCGTCCGGCCAAACCCCGCCTGGACCTCGTCGCAAATGAGCGCCGCCTGGTTCTCGTCACACCAACCGCGCAGCTTCTGCATGTACTGCGGCGGCGCGAAACTCGCGTTCCCCCCTTGGTACGTCTCCGTCATCACGCCGGCCACCTGTTTCGGATGCACCCCTTTTGCGGCCAGGGCATTCAGAAATCCCTCGAAACTGGTATCCGGCCCCCGAAACCCGCAGGGAAACGGCACCTGGACGAAATCCTTGTCCAGGTTGACAATCCAACTCTTCAGCGCCGGAATTCCACCAGCCATCTGCGCGCCGAGCGTCCGGCCGTGAAAGGCGTTGTCAAACGTGACAATCGTGATCTTGTCGTTTCCGCCGAGTTTCTGGCCCTGAGTTCGGGCCAGTTTCACCGCGCATTCCGTCGCCTCGGAACCGGTCGTCAAAAGGAAGACCTTGTCCAGTCCTTCCGGCGCGACCTCGGCCAGCTTCTTCGTCAACTCCGCCCTCCCCACGTGCGGAAAACAGTAGCAATGGACCATGCCCTGGTTGATCTGATCGAGCATCGCCTGTTTGATCTTGGGGTGATTGTGTCCCGCGTTCGTAACAAGGACGCCGGACGACCAGTCAAGCCACTTGTTTCCCCACCGGTCATAAACCTGAATTCCCTCGGCGCTGTCCCACACGACCGGGGGCTGTCCCGCCATGCTCCGGGGCTCGTGGCGCCGCAACATTTCAAGAATGGGAAGAGACTCCGGAACCGGAAACGGTGTTTGGATGGTGCGATACTTCGTGTCGACGAACGGAACGTTCTTGGGCGTTAGCTCTTGTGCCTGTACTTCAGCCATGGATCAGAACCTTTCGATTCGAGCCGATCCGGTGGGTCGGACCGGCGCAACGTCAATCGTTTCGTACAACGCTTGCCGTAGTGCCGTCACGGATGCCGACAACCGTTTTCTTTTCGAACTTCACGTTTTTCCGCAATGCCTATAAAAAAACCCCGTCCCAGGCCGCTCGGTATTTCAAGCTGGTGGCCCGGTTCGGAGCGCTCGGTTTGGTCCAATGTCGCCAGTGCCGCTACGGATGGCGACGAGCGGGTTCGAATTGTGGGGTGCTCGCGGGAGAGGGACGAAGGAATACTTCAGGCACTTCCCCCACGAGAACTTTTTTGATTATACAGGAGTCGCCGAATGAATACACCCCCCCCAAGCTGGTATTTGCGGGAACTCCAGGAAATGCACCTCCGATGAATCCCCCTTGCCAGGGCATTGCTGCTGGCAGAAGGGTTCACCTTGTCCGACCGCGGCGTGTCGGCGATAATCGTCGATGTGCGGAAAACCGAGCAAGACCATTCCATCCCCAGCGGATTTGCCAAAAAAGAACCGACCGAACCGGGAGAAACCCATGCGTATCTTCGTTTTGACACTGACAATCCTCATCCTTCTTCCCCTGGGCGGCGGCTCATCGATTCTAGCTGACTGGCCGACGCACCGCGCCGACGCCGCGCGGAGCGGGTATGTGTCCGGGACCGTGCCGGCGGAACTCCACGCCGTGTGGACGTTTCGCTCGGAGAACCCTCCCCAGCGTGCGTGGCCCATGTCCCGGCGAATGAAGTTCGACCAGGCGTTTCAGCCGATCGTGGTGGACGACCTGGTCATCTTCGGCAGTTCGGCCGACGGCCGCATTCTTGCCTTGGATGCGGCAACGGGAAAAACAACGTGGACGTTCTACACGCAAGCCCCGGTCCGGTTCGCTCCTGCGGCCTGGAAGGACCGCCTCTTCATTGGTGGGGATGACGGATTCTTTTACTGCCTCGCGATTGCCGATGGTCGGCTCCTTTGGAAGAAGCTTGGCGGACCTGAAGAGGATCGCCTTCTGGGGAATGACCGGATGATCGCCCGGTGGCCGGTCCGAGGCGGGGCGGTCGTCGAAGGAGACATCGTCTATTTCGGGGCCGGAATCTGGCCCACCGAGGGAATCCACCTCTACGCACTCAATACCTCGGACGGAGAAATACGCTGGAAAAACGACGAATCCGGCTCGATCGAGATGCCTCAGCCGCATCCTGGGGCGGACGCCGCCAGCGGGATTTCCTCTCAGGGGTATTTCGCCCTTGGCGAGAAGCACTTCTTCGTCCCGACGGGCCGTGCGGTACCCGCCGTTTTCGACAAGACGGATGGAACATTCAAGTGCTTTCAACTGCAAGCAAACGGCAAACGCGGGGGCGCGGACGTGATGGCCTTAGGGGATGCCCTCGTCAACGCGAACTACGTCTACGATGCCGACACCCAGACGATCCGCGGCGCGGTTGGATCTCCCTGTGCGGCCCATCCCGAGTTCCTCCTCTCGTTCAGTAAGGGCAAGCTCATCGCCCACGACGCGGCTTCTCTCTGGAACGCGAAGGAGGTTCCCGATCGTGACGGCAAGGCAACGCGTCGCGTCGTCCAACTTACCCCTCCGGTTTGGACTATCGACGCCCCGATCACCGACGTCGCCGAGATGATCGCCGTCGGTGACACGCTGATCCTCGGCGGCAAGGACCGAATCGCCGGAGTAAGTCTGGACTCGAAGGAGACGCTCTGGATCCAGCCGGTCGACGGACTCGCGGCCGGGTTGGCCTTCGCCGGCGGAAGACTCGTCGTTTCAACCGACAAGGGGGCAATCCATTGTTTCGCCGCGAAAGACGCCCCCATCGTCGACGCACGGCCGGCGGATTCCCCCGGCCGGCCCGGCGCGGAGCAACCCTTGGCGGAGGCCGCGAGGGAGGTAATCAAGAAGACCGGGGTGACCGCCGGCTACTGCCTGGATATCGCAGCCGGCGAAGCCCGCCTCGCGGAGGCCCTGGTCCGTCAGAGCGACCTCTACGTCATCGCGGTCGAAAAAGACGCCGAAGCGGTCGCCGCGGCCCGCAAGCGGTTGGACGCGGCCGGCCTGCTCGGCGCGCGGGTCGCCGTCATTCAGGCCGATCCGGCCACGGTCAAACTGCCTCGCTACTTCGCCGATCTGGTCGTTTCCGGCCGGAGCGCGTCCGGCGAACCGGTCGAGGCCTTTCGCGGAACCATCGACCACGTCCTGCGGCCGTGCGGCGGCATCTCTTGCCTGGGTACGGCCGGGGACCTCGAAATCACCCCCCTCGGTCCGCTCGAAGGGGCCGGATCGTGGACGCATCAGTACTGCGACACGGCGAATACGCTCTGCTCAACCGATACTCTGGCCAAGGCGCCGTTGCGGATGCTCTGGTTCCGGGACGTCGACTTCATCATGCCCAACCGGCACGGCCGCGGACCGGCGCCGCTGGTTCGTGACGGGCGGCTCTTCATGCAAGGAATCAACGGCGTCCGCGCGGTGAACCTCTACAACGGCCGCCCATTGTGGACGGTGGAGTTTCCCGGGATACTCGCGAAGTATCACCAGGAACATCTAACCGGCGTGGCGAACACGCAGTCGAATTTCTGCCTGGGTGATGACTGTCTCTACATCCACAAAGGGGACGTCTGTACCGTGCTCGATTTGGCGACCGGCGAAAAACGGGCCGAACTCGCCCCTCCGAGCCGGGCCGATGGATCGGCGGGAACCTGGGGTTTCCTCGCTTATCGCGACGGGATACTCTACGGGTCGCTCGCCAATACGCGGCATCTCATGCGATACGCCTTCGGACAATCGGACATGGATCGGCTGTTTACCGAATCGGACACATTCTTCGCCATGGATCCGAAATCGGGCACGGTGCTCTGGCGTTACGACGCCGAGGACTCGATCCGCCACAATGCGATTGCGATCGGCGCAAACCTCGTCTACCTGATCGACCGTCCCATCGCTCCGTTGGATGATTACCGCGTCTACCCGACGCGGGCCCGGCAGAAGGTGGATCCGGCCAAGGACGAGCAAGGAAATCCCCTGCCGACGCGGCACGAACCGGGAACCCTCCTGGCGCTCGAGCGAA
This sequence comes from uncultured Planctomycetaceae bacterium, assembly GCA_964520785.1. Taxonomy (GTDB): domain Bacteria; phylum Planctomycetota; class Planctomycetia; order Pirellulales; family Thermoguttaceae; genus CAZFQG01. The sequence goes on from CAZFQG010000147.1 coordinate 9,171, forward strand.
AGACGGGGAAGACCGCGTGGAGGGCTCCGGAAGACGTCTCCGGCACGGTCCTGGCGCTAAGCGAACCGCACGATACGCTGCTAATGGCGTTCCAGCCGACGCGGTTCAGCCTCGACTCCGACGCTGGAAACCAAATGACCGCGTATCGCGCCTCGACCGGCGAACGACTATGGAACATCGAGGCCGCCTATCGCAGCCGGATTGTCATCAACGACACGACCATCTACGCCGAACCGGGCGCCTGGAACCTCCTCACCGGCGAGCCCAGGCAGTTCGACTTGCAGCGATCCTATGGGTGCGGCACCCTTTCCAGCAGCCCCCACCTGCTCCTCTTCCGCTCCGCGACGTTCTCCTACTGCGACCTCGACGGTGACGGCGACCTGACCAACTACGGCGGAATTCGCCCCGGCTGCTGGATCAACGTCATCCCGGCCGGCGGCGTGGTCACCATGGCCGACGCCGCCAGTTGGTGCAGTTGCAGCTATCTCATGCAGGCGACCATCGCCATGGAGCCGACCGAGTAAGAACTATCCGCCCAACATCGCCTCCACGCGGTCCAGTACGGCGTCGTCAAGAATTCCGGTACCGTCCAACGGCAGGTAGGCGGTCCGTTTGTCGGCGAAGCGCAGGACGTTGCCGCGCAGCCGCGACAGGGCTTCCACCTTGGCGCGGTTGAAGAAGCTGAACACGATGAATCCGTCTTCCAGGTGAATCCGGTTGATCCCGTGCCGGTGGGCCGCCAGGCGGATCGACCCCAGCCGGAGCATCCGCGCGACCGGTTCCGGCGGACTTCCGAAGCGGTCCTGAATCTCCACCTCCAGGTCGCGGAGTTCCTCCTCGTCCGTCACCCGCGCCAGCCGCCGGTAGAGATCGATCTTTGCCCGCTGGTCGGGAATGAAGCTTTTCGGGATATAGGCCTCGCACGGCAGGTCCAGGTCGACCTCGACGGCCATTTTCGGCGGCAGGTTCTGGAGGCGGCGCGCCGCCTGTTCGAGCAGTTGACAATACAGTTCGTAACCGACCAGGTCGATATGGCCGCTCTGCTGGGTACCCAGGAGGTTCCCCGCCCCGCGGATTTCCAGATCGCGCATGGCGATGGCGAACCCGGCCCCCATCTCGCTGTATTCCTGGATGGCGCCCAGCCGCTTCACGGCGGTCGGCGTGAGGACCTTGACCGGATCGACCAGCAGATAGCAGTAGGCGCGGTGCTTGTACCGCCCTACCCGGCCGCGGAGCTGGTGCAGATCGGCCAGGCCGTAGCGGTCGGCCTCGTCGATGAAGATCGTGTTCGCATTGGGAATATCGAGCCCGCTTTCGATAATCGTCGTACTCAAAAGGACGTCGAATTTGTGATCGACGAAGTCGAGCATCACCTTCTCCAGCCGCGCCTCCGGCATCTGGGCATGGCCGATCTTGATCTTCGCCTCGGGCACGATTTGGGAGAGCTTCTTCTTGATGACGTCGATATCCTGCACGCGGTTGTGGACGAAGAATATCTGCCCGTCGCGGTTGAGTTCGCGGATGATCGCGTTGCGGATGACGTCGGGGTCGAACCGCGTGACCCGCGTCTCGACCGGGAGCCGGTCTTCCGGGGCGGTCTCGAGGTTGGAGATGTCGCGGATGCCCATGAGCGACATGTACAGCGTCCGCGGGATGGGAGTCGCCGT
>CAZFQG010000147.1:10847-16660 GCA_964520785.1 uncultured Planctomycetaceae bacterium
CGCTCCTTCACGGCGACGCCGAATCGCTGCTCCTCGTCGATGATCACCAGCCCCAGGTTGTGGAACCGGACGTCCGCGGAGACGAGCCGGTGCGTTCCGATGACGATGTCGATTCCGCCCAGCGCGAGCCGTTCGATCGTCTTGGCCTGCTGGGCCTTGGAGGAGAACCGCGAGAGGACGGCGATTTCGAATGGAAACTCGGCCATCCGCCGCGAGAAGGTCCGGTAGTGCTGCTCCGCCAGAACGGTCGTCGGGACGAGCATCGCCACCTGATATCCGCTGTCGACCGCCTTGAACGCCGCCCGCATGGCGACTTCCGTCTTCCCGAACCCGACATCGCCGCAGAGGAGGCGGTCCATCGGCCGCGGCAGTTCCATGTCGTGGTTCACCGAGGCGATCGCGCGGATTTGATCTTCCGTTTCGGTATAGGAAAAGGCGGCGCCGAACTCGAGTTGCCAGGGCGTGTCCTCCTGGAAACGGATTCCCGGCCGCGACGCCCGTGACGCCTGCACCTCGAGCAACTCGGCGGCCAGATCGTCCACGGCCCTTTGCACGGTGGCCTTGCGGCGCTGCCAGGCCGTTCCGCCGAGTTTCGCCAGGGTCGGCCGCATCCGGGAGCCGCCGACGTATTTCTGCACCAGGCCGATCTTCGACGCCGGGACGTACAGCCGCGTCCCGCCGCGGAATTCGAGGGCCAAATGCTCCTCGATATGCTCCCCCTTCTCGATCAATTCCATACCCCGGTAGCGCGCGATCCCGTGTGCCAGATGTACCACCAGATCACCGGGCCGCAAGTCCAGAAACGTGTCGATTACCCGTCCAAGCCGCCGCCGGCCCGTCCGGCGGATCTCCGTTCGCTGGAAGAGCTTGTCGCTGGAAAGAATCGTCAGCCCCTCATCGACCACCCGAAAACCGTCGGACAGCTTCCCGGTCGCGAAATGGAGCCGGTCTTCCACGGAGACTCGGGTATCGGCGAAGACATTCTCGAGGCGTTCGATCTCCGCCTCGGTGGGGCAGACGATGATCACGTCTTGCCCCTTCCCCACCTGATCGAGATGGTCGCGGACTCCGGCCAGATCGCCGCTGAACCGCTCGACCGATTCGATTCCCACGCGGGCGGTCGTTTCGAACGAGGAGACGGCCAGCCGCGACGCCGTCACCGAGGGGCACCGCAAAATCCGCTCCATCACCGCTCGGTAGGAATGCATCCGTTCGGGACGATCCAACCGTTCCAGGTAGTGCCGGGCCTGTTCCTCCAACTCCAACGGCTCGACCAGAAAGAACCAGCTTTCCGGCGGCAGAAAATCGGTCGCGAACCCCTGGTCCACCTCGTTCGGGTCGAGGAGCGTGATCTCCACCGCGTCAAGCGTTTCCAGGCTCCGCTGCGTCGCCACGTCGAACGCCCGGATCGAGTCGATTTCGTCCCCGAAGAACTCGATACGAATCGGATGGTCCCCGTCGGGGGCGAAGACATCGACGATGCCGCCGCGAACGGAGAACTCGCCGGGGAGTTCGACCGCGGTGGTGGGGTGAAACCTCGCCTCCGCGAGCCACCGCGCCAGGTCCTCCATTTTTTCCGGCTGACCCCGCTCGAAGACCCGCGTTTTCGCCCCGAGGACCTCGCGCGCGGGGACCGGCTGGATCAGGCTTTGGATGCAGGTAACCAGAACGCGTGGAATGTCAGTTCCGCCGAACCGCTTGAGAACGCGGATTCGCTCCCCGAAGAGTTCATCCTGAACCACCTTTTCGTGTGGAAGGACCTCCCGAGCGGGGAAACGCTCAGGGCTGAACGACGAGAAGACGGCCAGATCGTCAACGAAGAGGTCCGGGTCGTCCAGCTTGGGAGAGACGACGATGAGTGTTTTTGGCGCGGTCCCGGCGAGTGCCGCGGCGGCTGGCGCGCAGGCCGACCCCCAGATTCCGTCCAGCGTGGCCGCCTCGCCGCGAAGCATGGCGGCCGTCAGCCGGGCGAAATCGTCTCGGCCCCCCCATCGACGTGGAAGACCGATGAGACGCTCGGAAGCAACCGAAATAGTCGCCATCAAGAAAATCTGTTATGATTCGATCCGAATTCAGGGTATTCTAGCGCGTACCCCCATTGGCGTCAATACGAACACGGCTCACTCGTAACGCATAAATCCTGACAATTATGATTTTCTTTGCCGCCTTCATACTCGGAGCCGTCATCGGGAGCTTCCTGAACGTCCTCGTCTACCGGCTTCCAGAGGGGATGAGCTTGGTCTCTCCGGCCTCCCACTGCCCAAAATGCGGCCACCCCATCCGGCCGTACGACAACATCCCGATCCTCGGCTGGCTGATCCTCCACGGCCGGTGCCGGGACTGCCAAGAGTCAATTTCCGCTAGGTATCCAATCGTGGAGTTAGTAACGGCGTTGTTGTTCGTGGCGGTCGCCGTCGCCGAGCAAAACGCCCTCTCGGCGGCGGCCGCGCATTCGGAGTCGTCCACCCGGATGCTAGCCGCCGAGCACGCACCGGTGGAACTCCCGCCGCCGGACTACTTCAGGGGCGCCGGCCGCTTTTTCTACCGCGCGTTCCTGGTGAGCGGGCTCTGGGCCGCCCTCCTGATCCAGCTCGACGGCAACCGGATCCCGTGGCGATTCTTCCTGGTGATGCTTCTCGTCGGGTGTCTCCTACCTGTCCTTTGGCCCTCGCTGCATCCGATCCCCGTTCTCGTGCCGCCGATCGACGCCGCCGAGCCGGTCGCCGAACGGATCAAAATGGCCTTGGGACTCATCCCCGGCCTGGGATTGTTGGCCGTTACCCGTTTTCTGAAAGCGCGCCCCCTGATGCTCGAAGCCACGGCGTGTCTGGCCGTCTCGGGCGCGTTTCTGGGGTTTCATGCCGCCGTCGTGCTCGGAGGGTTCCTACTCCTCGACTTCCTCATCCTGCTCGCTCGTGGAAAGCGTTCTCTTCCGCTTCTTCTCCTTCCGACCGCTTGGCTTCTTCTGGGATCATTGTCAATTCTCTTCAGCCCGCCTTTGGGCCGTTGAAACCCTCGATCCGTCCCGTTTCGATCGAATTGCTTCGATTCCCGAAAACGAATCAAGGGATTCCCCATGAAGAAAGCCGGTCCCACAGTCGCGCGGCACGTATCGCCCGGCATTACTTCGCCCCTTCCTCCGCGGTTGCCAGGCCCTCCTCGGATCGCGCGCCGCCCAGAAATAGCGTCCGTCTGGATGGATGTTGAGCGGACTACTCCCCTTCCGCGTCCAAGTCACCGGCGGCGTACTGAATCCCCCGGAGATAGTATTCCAAAACGGCGGAATCCCAGAAGACCTCTTTCTGGTGACCAAACGCACAGTAAAAGACGCGACCCTTCCCGTAGCGGTGAATCCAGCTCAGCGGAAAGGGCTCCGCTTCCGCGCGGACGCCGGGGACCGTCATATCGGTCCCCTCCTTGTCGAGGCTCAGCAGGATCCGGCTGCGGCCGGGTCGGAAATGCGAGAAGGTGAATATCTCATCGGTATGCCGAAACGGCCCCTTACCGAACGGCTTCACCAATGGTGAATCGGGGGCGGCCACCTTCACCGACACGGTCGACCCGGAATTCCAGGGATGGTCGACGGAGCAGCCTCCGAGCAAATCGATAAACTCCGGCCAATTCGGGTCGTACGAGGCCGAATGGACTCCCACGATACCGCCGCCGTTCTTCACGAACTCGAACAGCGCCTCGCGCCGTCGCGGCTCGTCGATTCCCTTCTCGCAGTTGTTGTTGAAAATGACGACGTCGAACCTTCTCAAGGACTCCGGCTCGAACATGGCCGAATCGCTGCTGAGTACCGGCTCAAACGCGCCAGTCTTCTCACCGAGAATCCGCGTGGCGGCGGCTCCCCAAGGAATCGAATCGTGCCGAAACGTGCGCCATTTCGAGTAGATCAAGACACGCCGTTTCGCCTTCGGTTCCACCGCCGGGCGCGACGGGCAGGCCTCGCGAATCCGTACCAAGTCCTCCGCGGGAACCCGCGTATCCGCCGTGTCCGCCTTTGCGGAGTCCCCAGACTCTTCGGCAAACGCCACGAAGTACAACGCCAAAACAATCGCAGTCGAAATAGTAGATCGCATCGCAGGTATCTCCTCCATTCTTATTCTCGGACGTTTTTGCCCAGGCGAAATCCCACCTGCCCCCAACGGAACGCCGCCGCGGAACACGCGGGTGACCTTCGATTCCGCGGAGAAAGGCCACTCCTATTCTAATGCATCAAAATCGGCGGGCAATCACCGAACCCCACCTCCCTTTCGCACCACTCGGCCGCGTCAAGCAGGGACGCGGCCGAGTGGTGCCGGCCGACAATCTGCAGGCCCACCGGCATTCCATCCTCGGCAGGCCCACAAGGGATGGATACCACGGGGAAACCCGTGCAGCTCCAGGGGGCCTGAAACTTGGGGGTACCGGTGGTATCGCGGGTGGAAGGAGCCGTCGTGTCGGTCGAGGGCATGATGAGGGCGTCAACCCCTTCGAACATGTCGCCGATCGCGTTGCGAAGTTCTTCCTTCCGGATGAGAGCAGCCGCGTAATCGACGGCGGCGGCGGATAGTCCGTCTCGCAGGAGGCCGGAAATCATCGGCCCGTACGCCTCGGGCCGCCGGGTGAAATCCTCCCGATGGTAAGCGGCGGCATCAGCGGCCATGATGGTTAGGTGGATTTGGCGGAATTCGTTAAAATCGACCGGCAATGGCACCTCGCTCACTTTCGCCCCGGCGGTGGTCAGTCTTGAAACGGCTTGTCGGATTACGCGCTCCACGGCCGAATCGGCCTCTTCCATGAAGAACTCTTCGAGAATTCCCAGCCTCGGCGGCACGTTCACCGGGGCGGACGGCGACACAAGAGAGATCAATGCGAAAAGCATCGCACGAAGGTCGGCCACGGTTCGGGCCATCGGGCCGGCGTGGTCCAAATGTGGGCTGACCGGAACGATTGCACGCATGTCGATGGCGCCAAAGGTCGGCTTGCATGTGGCGATTCCGCAGTAGGATGAGGGGCGAACCAGAGACCCGCCGGTTTGCGTGCCCAAGGCCCCCAAGCACATGCCTATTGCAATGGCCGCCGCGGAGCCACTGCTGGAACCGCCGGGCGTGTGGTATTCCGGCTCCCAGGGATTTCGTGTGGGGGAGGGATCGAAACAGGCGAATTCGACCGTGACCGTCTTCCCCAGGATGACGGCCCCGGCCCGACGGAGCGCGGCCACGACCGGAGCATCCTCCTTCGCGACATGCCCCTCGCGGAGCGGTGAACCGGCCTTCGTGGGAAGCCCCGCCACATCGATAATATCCTTTATTCCCACTGGAATCCCTTGCAGGAGCCCGCGGTCGATTCCCTCGCGGAGTTCTTGCTCCGCCCGCCCGGCTGATTCCCGGGCAGCATCGCGGTCGACAAGGACCCAGGCGTTTATACGAGACTCAAACCGGTCGATCCGCTCCAAACACGCCTCCAGGAGCGCGGTCGGGGTGAGCGTACCGTCGCGAAACGCGGCGGCAGCCTCCGGAATGGTCCAGAAAAGTCGGTTCATTGAAGGTACTCCTCAAAGACACCGGCATCCGGTGTCTCTTCTGGAAAACCGCGAAGTCCGAAGTCTGGCTCGTTTTTCGGCCAATCCACGTCTCCAAGGGTGAAGTATTCCGATTGAAGACATCTACGCAATCCCTTCTCTTAACAAGCTGTTAGGACTCTGCGGTTCTCCCGGCGTCTCTTGACAGTGGGTGAATTACCTCGCAGAATTGTAGCCGATTGGGCCGGAGGACCCAAGGTCACCCGATTCTCCGAGATACCACGATTCAGAGTAAGCCCTCGCAATC
>CAZFQG010000148.1:0-16641 GCA_964520785.1 uncultured Planctomycetaceae bacterium
CGTTCAAGTCGGGAGAGATGGTCAATCCATTCCTCGTCACGCTTCCGCGTAAGTTCCGGGTAGGTCACTTGAAGGATAACGTACTCGAAAAACTTGGCGAAAGCGGGACGAAGCAGTCCTCTGACGTTTTCAATTAAGACGACCTTTGGCCGGGTCTCCCTAATCGCGCGAATGGCTTCGGGAAACATGTTCCTCTCGTCGTTGTGGCCTCGGTGTTTTCCACCGATGGAGAACGGTTGACAGGGAGGGCCACCCGCAACCAGATCCTGGGAACCGAGCGATTTGAAATCGAACTCGCGTACGTCTCCCTCTTGCAGTGGCCAATCGATAATCTTCCGCTCATTATTCCGACGAATTGTCTCGCATGCGTTTCCGTTCCACTCCAGGACGCGAGTGTGCTTGAAACCCGCTTGGCCGGTACCCAGGGCCATGCCTCCGGCGCCGGCGAAAAGTTCAATCGCTTTCATAGTCATCGAGAAACCTCCGAATCGTCGAAAGAAGTTTTTCTCTATCCTTGACTTCGCATTCCCAAATGACGAGATAACCCCACCCCATCCGCGTTAGCGCCGATTTATTCCGGATGTCTCGTCTACGATTCTCCTCCAGTTTCGGCATCCAAAAAGATCTCCGAGTCTTAGGTAGTCGGTATTTGCCGCAGCGATGCAAGTGCCAATAGCACCCGTGAACGAAAATCACCTTTTTCCTCGAAGGAAACACGAGGTCCGGCGTGCCGGGAAGCTGCCTCCCGTGGAGCCGGTAGCGATAGCCGAGGGAGTGGACCAAATGTCTCACGACCATCTCTGGCCTTGTGTCCTTCGAACGGACTAGCGACATCCGTTCACTACGTTCCTTTTTTGTTAGCGTATCCACCGCCCGTGATTATAGTCAATATCCAGCCCAATGTAAGGCCGACCCAAAGCCCCGAAACACCCCTATAAAGCAGGGGTCCCGCAACGCGCGTTTGAACTCGTCCGTGACACACGTGCCCGCTACGTCCGCACCCTCACACCCCGAAACTCGCCTGATTCGTCTCCCAGGCTCCCTGTGTAAAGTCCGGGCACTTCACCGGTTGTGAACCGTTGGCGATGGACTCCCCGGAGAGCGGGTTGATCACGCTGATGACGGCGGAGTCGTAGATATCCAAGGGGGGAGTCTCCTTGCGGCGAACGGCGTTTAGAAACTCCTTCATCACGACGTAGTCCGTCCCACCGTGCCCGCCGGCCTTCGCCGGATCGATTCCCTCCCAGAACCGGTGGTTATATTTCGCCTCGTACGGCGCGAACGGTTCCCACTGGTGGCCGGCCGGGCTGACGCCTTCCAGATAGACCGCGCCGCGCTGTTCGTTGTAGATGCCTCGGGTCCCCTGCAAGGTCCAGCGGTTGTCGTAAGGCCGCGGAAGCACCACGTCGTTATTGATGACGATCGTCTTGCCTTGCACCGTCCGCGCGATCGCCGTGACGATATCACCCTGCTTGTACTCCTGCTTCGCCCACGCGTGATCCGGCCCGTGCTTCCGAGCGAGTTGATCTTGGATTCCCAGCGGCTTCGTGGCGGTCGCGACGAGAAAGTCGATCCGGTCCTCCCGGTTCAAATTCATCCACCCGGGAATCGGCCCCATCCCGTGGGTGCAGTATTGGGCCGCATTCTTGTCGATCAAGTGGCGACCGGACCAGCGAGGTTCCCCCTGGGGATCGAAGAACCAGTGGATGCAGTTGTGGGAGTAGGAGCAATGGGCATGGACGATGTCGCCGAAAAGCCCCGCGCGGACCATGTTCAAAAGTGCAAGGTTGTCCTGCCGGAAACTCCAGTTTTCGAACATCATGCAGTGGCAGCCGGTCTCTTCCGATGTCTTCACCACTTCCCAAAGCTCATCCACCGTCAAACCCAAGGGCGTTTCCACGCCAACGTACTTTCCCGCCTTCATCGCATCGACGGCCATTCGCGCATGCCATTCCCAGGGGGTCGAAATGATGACGGCGTCCAAATCCTCCCTCGCCAGGAGACGTTTGTAGTCGTCCGGCCCGCCGGTGTACGCCTCCGGCACGGGCTGCTGATACTGCTTGAACACGGCCTGGGCCCTGGCGAGTGCGTCCGGCGCCACGTCGCACACCGCCGGAACCGTCACGTCTCCAAGCTGGAAGCAATTCCCGATCTGCGCGCGGCCGCGGCCGCCGAGCCCGATCACGCCGATTTTTAGCGCGGTGGATGGTTCCGCCGTCGCGGTCTTCGAGACAAGCGTAGAAATGCCAAGTGCGCCGGAAGCGGCGAGAAAACGGCGTCGAGTCGTCTGGGGCGTCATGGGGGATCGGCAAAGTCGGGGTGGGGTGGGGGGGGAAAGAGATTTTCTCATCTTAACAAGCCGGACAGCCCGGGACAAGTAGCCGCGCGGGTCCGGCCCCCCTTAACGCGGTACTCCGCAACCCGGCGGCCCTTGGAAGTTGAAGGCGCCGAGGCGCGCCGCTATAATCCGTAAGGACCGTGGGTCGCCGCGGGTTTTTGTTTTTCCTGACCTTCCTTAAGGCCACACGGCCGCCACGGACGAGAACGGAGACCGACATGAGACGAACGCTTTGCCTGGGTATTGCCGCCGCGGTATTATTGATTCTTCCTTGCCGAACCACCGCCGCGCCGCTTGAGGCCGGCTTCGGGGTGGCCGAGATTACGCCGGAGAAGCCGATGCGGATGGCCGGCTACTTCAACGAACGCGTTAGCGACGGGACTCTCGATCCGCTTCTCGCTAAGGCGGTCGTCTTCCGGCAAGGGGAACAGCATGCCGCGTTGGTGTTCTGCGATCTGTGCATGGTTTCCCCCAGACTTGCCGCCGATTCCCGCGGCAAGATCGAAAAGGCGTGTGGGATTCCCACCGAAAACGTCGTTGTCGCCGCGACGCACGCCCACACCGGACCCCTCTATTGTGGGTCCATCCGCGACTATCTTCACGAAACGCGGATTGCGGAAGAAGGAAAGGATCCCCTTGAGGAAACCGACTACGTCTCCTTTGCGGCCGGTCGGATCGGCGAGGCCGTGAAGGCGGCCCTCGCCGACGCCAAGCCGGTTACGGTACACGCCGGCTCGGCCGAACAACAGGGTCTTTCGTTCAACCGCCGGTTCCACATGAAAAGCGGCCCGGTCCGCTTCAATCCCGGAGTCCTCAACCCGGATATCGTCAAGGCTGCCGGTCCGATCGATCCGGAAGTCGGTCTGCTCCTGTTCAAGAACGCCTCCTCCGGCGAGAACGTCGCCTCGCTGACCGTCTTTGCCCTACACCTGGACACGGTTGGGGGAACCAAATTCAGCGCCGACTATCCCTATTTCCTCGGCGAATCGCTCAAGAAGGAATTCGGCCCCGGTTTCGTCTCCCTTTTTGGGATCGGAACGTGCGGCGACATCAATCACATCGATGTTACGAAGGCGGAGCGCCTCGAAACGGCCTTCATAGGCAATAGCCTGGGCCAGACGGTTAAAGAAGCACTGCCGGAACTCGATGTAATCGACACCCCCTCGCTCGCCGTCGGACGCGCGGTGCTTTACGCGCCAATCCAGCAGTACTCGGCCGAAGAAATTGACGAGGCAAGGAAGATGATGCCTCACCTGGGCGACGGGGATGTCCCCTTTTTAACCCGCGTCCGCTTCTGCAAAATCGTCGGATTGCAGGCCCGGGACGCAAAGGTACTGCCGCTGGAGATTCAAGCCATTCGCTTGAGCGACTCGGTCGCGCTGGTTACCCTTCCCGGAGAGGTTTTCGTCGACCTCGGCCTGGACATCAAGCGCGAGTCCCCCTTTGAACACACCATCGTCATTCAATTGGCCAACGACGCCCCAGGCTACATCCCGACACAAAAGGCCTTTGTCGAGGGGAGCTACGAAACCGTCAATAGCCAAATCCAGTCCGGCGGTGGGGAACAAATGCGCGATGCCGCGATTACGCTCCTGAAGGAACTGAAACGGCGGGAATAGGGCTCGGCCGGTCCGCCAGCCGTTGACCGAAAAAGAACCGTTGGTTCTTCGGAAAGCTGTCGACGCGTTCCAGCATCCACTTTACCCAGTCGTACCATTTTACCAGCATGACCGGGCTGTCACTCCGCTCATCCCGACGATTTCGTAATGCTCGGTTTCAAAGAATATCGCCCGCTCCCTCGCTGCGCTCGGACGCAAAAGGAGAAGGGTAAAAGGAAAAAGGGACAAAGGTTAAACGTGCCTACGTCCACGCCTCAGCAACGTCGTCAAGGCGAATCCAGCCAACAACCCAAGGCAGCCCACGATGGCGTCGGGGCCGTAACCTCCGGCGCCGCTGCCGGATAATTCACCCGCGTTCCCCGGGTTGCCCACCGCGACTGTGTCGATGGTAATCGCATACGCGCTCGTCGCGGCGAGGACCGCGACCGCAAAGAAGAACACCCGATTCAATCTACACGAAGTCATCATCTTGCTCCAAAGGGAGAGGAAAAACGGGAAACACCATCCAAGACATGTAAGGAAACTCCGTATTCGCGAACCGCTATTATGATCCGTACAACCGGTCCCGTCGGCCCTTTGGGTGCCCCCACCCCCCCCACCAAAAAATTTGATGAAATGGCGTCCCCTCTAGCTAGGGATTCGTATAAGCTGTGAGTGGCCCATTGGGAGGGGACTCGCAGCAAGCGTGCGTGATTCTCCGTTACGGGGCTCCATTACGGGGCGGTCTCCCGACCGCCCCGGCCGTCGACCGACGGTCTCCCGCGACGCAAACGCGGCCGCGTCAGGAGATCCGTCCACAACAGTGCGCGATTCTTATACCGTTTTCGAGAACCCCGTGGGCCGGATCGGTGATCCGGCGTTTCCCTCGGGGCCGCCAGACGGTCCGTTGACCCTGACACTCCATGCCCGGCACGCAAGAATTCGGGCGCAATTGCACCGGCGACGAAAATGGAGCGGGCCGATTGGTCATCACGGAGTGCATGACCTACGAGACTACGCAAAGGGATTCACGACGGTAACGTTCTGGTATGTCATCCCGTCGTCAAGATCCTCGCTATACAGCGTGTCAACCCCGGCTTCGAGACAAGCGGCGATCAACATGCTGTCCCAATGCGAGAGGCTGTACCGCGACGAGAGCGAAAGGGACCTCTGAATGACTTCGCGGGTGGGAAGAACAAGCGAGAAAGCGCGCAGCAGGTCGACGATTTCCGTTTCAACGTCGGCGTCCGGGAACGTTCCCGCCGCGGCGAATCGGCGAAGGCAGCACAGATACTCTCCGGCAACCTGCCAGAGGAGCACTGTATCCGTCGGCCCCAATTGCCTCAATAGGGAAACGGCCTCTGTCTGCTTCCGCGGCTCGTGGCGGTCGATCGCGTAAACGAGGACGTTCGTGTCAACGGCGTTCATGCAGCTCGTCTCGGGTGAACCGCATTCCGCCGGAATCAAAGACGCGTTGCTCGGCTCGATTAAGAAACCTCTCCAAGGCCGCCGCCGCCTCGTCCGAATCGCCTCCCAAGGCTTCAAGGCTCACACTCACGCGAGAATGATTGGGCAAATCGACGTTCTCGTCAAGTTGAACCGTCCGGTCGATCAGAGTCCCCGTGACAATCGTCTTCATTGTTTGTTTCCTCGACGCGAGGGCCGTGAGGCGCACCCGTTCCTACCGGCAGTGTCGTTCTCCCGCCATCTTACGGTGTATGCGTGTTGGTCGCATCCCAGTTTTCCATTCTACAGGAAGTCCACCCCACCTGCAAATCGCAAGCCCCTCATTGTGCCTGTGTCCACAAGCCATTCGCTTGAGCGACTCGGTCGCGCTGGTTACCCTTCCCGGAGAGGTTTTCGTCGACCTCGGCCTGGACATCAAGCGCGAGTCCCCCTTTGAACACACCATCGTCATTCAATTGGCCAACGACGCCCCAGGCTACATCCCGACACAAAAGGCCTTTATCGAGGGGAGCTACGAAACCGTCAATAGCCAAATCCAATCCGGCGGCGGGGAACAAATGCGCGATGCCGCGATTACGCTCCTGAAGGAACTGAAACAGCGGAAATAGCTCTCGGTCGCCACCGCCGGCCACCGAATGAACGAACGCGATCCGGTTCAGACCAGACCGCGACGAACGGCCCAAACGGCCGCTTGCGTCCGATCGCTCACGGCGATCTTGCGGAGGATATTCTGCACGTGCTCTTTGACCGTCTCCACGCTAATCTCGAGCGACCGGCCGATCTCCTTGTTGCTCAAACCAAGCGCCACGTGCCGGAGCACCTGAGTCTCGCGCTGCGTCAGCGGCACCTCGTCGTCTTCCAACGTCTGACGAATCCGCATTGTCCCGGCGATACGCTTCAACTCCCCAAGTCGGCTTGGCGATTCACCCTTCGCGGTGGATCGGATCGTCTCGATCATCGCATCCCTGCTCGATCCCTTCAGAATGTAGTCGCAAGCACCCAATGCGACGGATCGCGCGATGTACGTCGGGTTGTCATACGTCGAGAGCATCACGACCTTGGTTTCGGGATGCTTATCTTTTATGCGCTCGAGGGTCTGGAGTCCGTCCAGCCCGGGCATACGAATGTCGAGCAGCACGACGTCGACGGGGGTGTTCTCCAGCAGATCGAGACATTCCTTACCGGATGCCGCTTCAGCAACAATCTCGATGTCGGAATCGGCCAACAACGTGGCGAGTCCCGTGCGGATCACTTCGTGATCGTCAACAACAATAACCCTAATGCTCATGGGTATCTCCCAAAAAAAACGGATTTGTAAATCCTTAGACTTTGCGATCCGGTGCAATCTCCCTTAATGGTAGTACATAGTCCAGACAAAGGGAATCCCCAAAAGCATTAGAAACCCCTCTTTTAAGGCAGAATCTTCAATCCGATCCCCCTCATGGAGGGAATATGCAAGAAAAATAGCTTCATAGAGCTGTACTATACCCCCTTTTTATGCTAAGCCCTGCGTCTACGAACGGTCTTCCGGGAGTTTCCACTCTGCGGGCTGTCGTTTCCATTCTTTCCTCCTTTTCGATACCAATGGAATCACTATAATAGGCTATATCTATATAGCTATTAAGTGTTATTTCGTCGTTGCATTCAGAACAAAACACACCGGAATGAGACCGAGGGCATTGTTGCCTTAACCTTGCACTCCTCGCAGGTTGACGAATCGCAACTTGTGACGTAGAGAAATAACGACGAGGGATTCACGCAGCATGATCTCGGGCTGCGTAACGCAACAGGATGTTCTCCAGACAACGCGTCGAATCAGAAAGACCACCGTTGATTGGACCCTTGGTGGTTTGTTTGCGTGTTGCGCGGCGAGTCAGGCGTGGTACGGCAAGGCCGCGATGGCCTTTTTGAATAGTTGAAAAAACCTTGCCGTACAAATGGGTAAATGGAAAACCACCCGTTGATATGGTTTCTGATCGGGTTGAAGAGCCGCGAGGAGGCTCTTTCCACGGATTAAGAGGAGTGCTCATGAATCGCGGAAGACTGCTTCTGGTGGACGATGACCGCAGTGTCGTGCAATCGATGGCCGATTGGCTGCGCAGCTTGGGATATGAACTCGACACCGCGTTGACATTCAAAGAGGCTACCGCGCATATCGATCGAAGAACCTACGACTTGGTCCTAGCCGATCTCCGATTGGATGAGAAGGATGGATTTGAACTGCTGGACTACTCTCGGCGAAAAGCGCCGGATACCAGCGTCATCATGATCAGCGGGTATGGGATGGTGGAAACGGCCATGGAGGCGATCCGTCTGGGTGCGTTTGATTTCCTAACGAAACCGCTCATCGACGAGGAACTGGAGCTTTCGATCGACCGCGTTCTCAACCAGCGTCGCGTCCTCGAAGAGAACAAAAACCTCAAAGCCCAGTTGGACTTGCGGTTCGGAATCGATAACGTCGTCGGAAGCGATCACCGGATGCTCCGCGTCTATGACATGATCGAGAGTGTCGCCGATACCAAGGCCACCGTCCTAGTCACCGGGGAAAGCGGGACCGGGAAGTCCCTGATCGCCCGGGCCATTCACCACCTTAGCCCGCGGCGAGATAAACCGTTCGTCGAAATCGCGTGCGGGGCATTGCCCGAAAGCCTCCTGGAGAGCGAGCTTTTCGGACATGTCAGCGGCTCGTTTACGGGGGCGACGCACGACAAAATGGGGAAGTTCGCCTTGGCGGACGGCGGGACGATTTTTCTGGACGAGATCGGCACCGCCACCCCGGGCTTGCAGGTGAAACTCCTGCGTATCCTTCAGGACCTCCAGTTCGAGCCGGTCGGTGGAACGAAAACATACACGGTCGACACGCGGGTGATCCTCGCGACGAACGAAGATCTTTCGAAGCTTGTCGCCGAGGGCCGGTTTCGCCAGGACCTGTACTACCGCGTAAACGTGATCAATATCGAATTACCTCCGTTGCGCGAGCGGATTTCCGACATTCCACTGCTGTCTCGGCACTTTCTCGACAAGTTGCGAGACAACGCGGGGAAAAAGGGAGTCACCGGTTTTACGCCCGCGGCGATCGCCGCGCTGCAGGCCTACACTTGGCCGGGCAACGTCCGCGAATTGCAGAACGTCATCGAAAGGGCCGTCCTTTTGGGCAAACACGATCTAATCGGCGTGGAGGATCTTCCGGAGACATTCTTCACCGCTCAAAAGTATCCGGCCGAAAACGGTTCCGTCGTGGGAAAGACGCTGAAGGAGGCGCTCGCCGCGCCCGAGCGCCGGATCATCATGGAAGTCCTGAAAGCCCACGATTGGAACCGCAACGCCACCGCGGACAGCCTCGGGATCAACCGAACGACTCTTTACAAGAAGATGAAACGGCTGCGTATCGAAGACGAAATCCCGGCCGGACGTTAGAACACGCCGGGATCGATTCTTAAGCGCCTTCTCGGTTGCATTCCGCCCTTCTCGGTGGAAATTAGCGATTCCGTCGGGCGCAACGAATCGCTCGCACGCGTCATTCGGCACCATACGGTGGACATGCGGTTCCCTCGTATTCCCTCAATAAGGCACGGAACGAATCCGACCGTTCCACGTAGTTGGCGAATTGATCCGTGCTGGCGAATCCCGGCGAGAAGAGAATCGCGTCGCCTTCGCACGAGTGAAGAAGTACCCACTCACAGGCTTCTCGCAAGGTTTCGACGGCGACACACGAATACCGGGGGTCTTGAGCCAAGAGGCGCTGGCGCGCTTCCGGCGCGACCGATCCGAAAAAGGCCGTCCCGCGTGCGGTTTGCCGGATCGCTCTTATAAGGGGCTCCAAGTCCATGCTTTTGTTCTTTCCTCCAACGAGAAGCCAGAACGGTCCCGGAATCGCGGTCATCGCGGCGATCGTCGATTGAGGAGTGGTCGAAGCGGAGTCGTCGAAGCAACGGCGATTGACTTTGAAGCGTACCGGGCTCAATCGGTGATCAAGTCCCTGGAACGTCGAAACCACGTCGATCGAACGACTCGGTTCGCATCCGGTCAAGCGAGCCAGAGTCACCGCAACCGCGGCGTTTTCCCGATTATGAGCACCGGGGATTCGCAAAAGCGGTAGAACTCGCGTGTCCACGGGCGGTTCGATCTTGAGGCCCGCGTTTTCGTCCGGACGCAACCATGCATCCAATGCCGAATCGCAAGGGTTCATCACGACGGCGGCCCCTGGTTCGGCGAAATCGAAGAGACGTCGCTTCGCGGCGGCGTATTCTGCAAGCGTTCCGTGGCGATCCAGATGATTGGCGGAAAAATTCGTGAGCGCCAGTAAAGCAAGGCGGGCTCGCGGAGGACCCAGTTGCGCGAGCTGAAAACTACTGATCTCGAGAACGACCCAGTCTTCGGGGCGAATCCGGTCGAGGTCGTCCAGAAGGCTGCGGCCGATATTACCGCCGAGCCAGGCGGTCCGACCGCACGCGTCGAGCACATGGGCCGTCATCGCGGAGGTAGTCGATTTCCCGTTCGTCCCGGAGACGCCGATCACGGGGCAAGGACACGCATCGAGGAAGAGTTCCGGTTCGGAAGTGAGCACGGCGCCCGACTCCCGCGCAATGTCCAGAAAAGGGTTTTCGGGAGAAACGGCCGGGTTGACGATAACGACCTCGGCCGACTCGAAATCGCGCGGATCATGCCCCCCAAGGCGGAGCCTCTCCAGCGGAACGTCGGCCAACCCGCTCAGCGGCGCACGAAGGGATTTCTCGGCGGCCAGGTCGGTCAGTGTGACGCGGGCACCCAACCGCGAGGCGTACCTGACGGCGGCCGCTCCCCCACCGAATCGGCCGAGGCCCATTACCGTAACGCGCTTGCCGCTAAGCCGAATCGGAGGAAGAAGTGCCATTCGCTGCGCGGCGGGTTCCTTACTCCGTCGCCGCCCCTTCGAGGTTCAGTCGCTCGTAGTATTTGCGATTCATCTCCTCCCAACCGGGGGGGGAAGGATCTTGCATGCTGCCGAAGAGTTCCTTTTGAATATCGCCGGGCAGGTTGGACGACGTATCCTTGCGAATTTCGAACTCCCCCCCGGCGTGGCGTTTTATGTCTCCGAGCCCTTCCAGCAGAACCTTGCGCTGACGGAGAGCGTTTTGGTAACGTCCGGCTTTCAAGTCCCGTTCAACTTGAGCCATCACCTCGATCATCTTTTCGAGGTCCGTCCGGTGGTAATTCATGATTTTGAACTGGAGATCGACGGCTTCGGCCTTGTTTCGCAGCGTCGCCTGCTTGCCGGCGAGCCGGTCCAGGTCGCGCTGCCCCGGCGGACGCCGCGACGGTCCTTCAAGTCCTTCCCCACCTTGACCGCTTTCCTTTCCACCCCCGGTGGCGCCCCCGGTAGGATCCTTACTGTGGTCCTTTACCTGGCCCTTTTCGAAAGGATCGTCCGCCAAACGGCTTGGCGTCTTACGGCCGCCCTTACCGACCGCCTCGTCGCCTACGAATTCCCCGCTCGACTTACCGCTGCGTCCCTCGCCGCTCCGGCCGGCCATTTCGCTCGTGTTGGGAAGCGTGTTCCCGGTCACGCCCTTGGCTCCCATGTCGGAAATCGGTCCGTCCTTGGCATCCCAGCCGGCCCCCTTGTCGAGAGAGTCGGCGGCACTGCTGGAAACATCTTCCATCTCATCGAAAAGATCCTCCTCCTCTTCGGCCAGTTCGCCGATGAGATCTTCGAGTTCTCCCATCAGTTCGGCCATGGGGGCTTCCTTGCCTTCGTCCGAAACATACTCCTCCTGACTCCAGCGTTCACGGTCCGCCTCGTCGGGAAGCCATTTCTCCATGTTGGTCGTGATTTCCTCCGCCATCTCCGCGCCCAATTGCTCCAGTGGAACGGCGATGTCGGCGCACTTCTTGGTAAGCGCGTCCGCGGCCATTTTCAATTCGGTTTGGATTTCAACCGCCTCTTGCAGCAAGGAGCTGTTGGCGAAATCCTGCTCCGGCACCTTACTCATGTCGGAGTGGATTTCTTTCATGAACCGCGAAAGGTCGTCCTCCGTCTGGGCCAGCTTCTTCAGCAACTGCTCGTCCTCCTCCGTGAAGTCCTCCACGGGCTTCTTCGCGAGATTCTCGCTGGCCTCGATCACGCGTCTCTGTTGCTCCAGGAACTCCTCCAACTTGTCGCGAATATCCTCGAGTTTCTGCTTCGTGTCGCTCGGCAGATCACCACCAGGCCGCTTCTCCATCTCTGAAAGCTTCTCCGACTGCGCCTTCCGGTTGATGTCGAGCAGCTTCCGAAGGGTTCCGATGATGCGATCTTGGACCGCGGTCAGCTTGGGCACCTCGACGGCGAGCCTCCGCGCGGCATCCGGTCCCACGAGAAGGTCGCAGTGGCCGACAGCCTCGACCATGTCGCCGTTGGCCAGCCGGCGGAGAATACTCCGGAGTTCGGCGTCGGCATCCTTCTTCGAGGAGGCCAGCTTTTCGGCCAAAGCGGCCGTCGACGTCCGGACGTCGAGCTGCCGTGTCCGGACTTCTTCAGCTTTTTTCGAAGTCGACTCGACCATCTCGCCATGAAGCAACTTGGCGGCTTCGACCCTGGCGCGGACTTGCGCCTGAAGTATCTTGAAGAGGGCCGAACGGACGTCTTCAAAATGGTCGATACTCGCCTTCACTTCCTCTTGGCGGTCGACGATCCGCAGAACGTGCCAAGGACTCTCCGTGCGCTGGGCCCGCAGGTCCGCGCCCCATCCGGCGAAATCGCGGCGATCGTACGCGACAGCGCGGATAAGTACGGTGTCTCCCGGCTTGATCTGATCCGGATCGAGCCGGCACGAGTGATTCTTCAGGACGGCCGTGTCGCTTTCGAATTCGGTCCAGTTCGCCAGAAGCGTAGGCGCCGATTTGTCGCCGGCGGGATCGGAATCGGTTTCCCCGGCGGGTCGCGTCTTCAACTCCACTCGGACGCGGCCCAGGCCGTGGTCATCGCCGGCGCGGACGATGATGGGCAGCTCCGCGCCCGGGGCGGCCGTACCCTGCCGAGGCGGCTTGAGAAGCTGGACCGTCGGAGGCCGGTCCGGAACGACGGTGATCCGGTTGGGCCGCGGACTCGTGTCGGCGTGGCCGGCGTCATTGATCAAATGGATGGCGAACGAGCCGTTTTCCAGCATCGGCACGCGCACGCTCATCAGAGTGCCGTCACCGCTGATGCCCCCGGCGAACCTTTGCGCGCCAAGCATGACGTGGCCTCTGGCGATTGGGCAGGACGGACGGATCTGGAGTTCGGCGATCGTGTATTGGGGAGCTTGAAGGTCGGCGGTCTTCTGGAAGAACGTGTCCTCCGGACGATCGAGATACGGCGGGTACCGGAGCGTCACGCGGACATCGGCGACCATGGGTTTCCGACGGACACGAACCGAGTAGCGGCCGGTCTGGGAATCACCGATCTCCAATCGGTAGACGAACGGTTTGAGAATCGAAGGAACCGTAAGCTTGTACTCGCCATGCCCCTCGTCGGGAGTCATGGGAAGCTCCTGCTCGGTCTCCCCCTCGAATGCGATAAACAGCGACCCCCGATACGGCACGTCTTCCGGATTCTCGATGAGGGCGGAGATAGTCAGGTTGTCTCCCAGCAACACCTCCGCGTTTCCCGGTTTGACTTCCTGAATCCTCACGGCTCCGACGGAAGGGACGAACTTCCAAGGCGTTAAGAGACGGCTGGCGGCGGAACCCCAGTTGGGCAGCAGGAGGTGGCACGCGACGGCCAGCGCGACGACGAAACCAAACACTCCGAGCGATTCCACGAAATCCCGCGGCGACTGCATCCGATCGGTGAAACGCCGCCAGCGGTCGACTCGAGCCGCCGCGTCGTCGAACGAAACACCCGCCAAGGCGGCTGCTCCGCGCTCGACCGCCGCCTGGCAGAAGACCCGGTTAACGTTCCTGGTATCCTCCGCCAACTGGACCAAGTTGATCAAATCGCTGCACAGTTCCGGCATCTGGATTTCCACCCGAATCGCCGTGGCTTCGATGGAGCGTTGGTGCCGCGTCAAGCGCTGAAAGACGAGGAAGACGAGTCCGGCCGTCACGAGAACCCAAATCAGTCCCAAGCCAAGGAGGGCGACTTGGGGAAGCCGGAAAAGCGCGTCGGCGAACATGAAGGCAAGAAACAGCGCCAGTGACGCCGCAAGCGAGAGGACGGTCGTGGACAGGAGAGTGAACAACCACCACCGCTGCCGCGTGGAATCGAGCCGTTCGAGGACGTGATTCGCGGTCGGAGACATGGTGAATTCCCTTCAGGCGGTGAACCAATGGTGACGGACTGCCATTCGGTGACTTCAAACTGATACGCATACTTGGCCCATTGTCGTATTATCCCAAATGGATACCCTTCTTGTCAAGCACGGTCTCCTTGCCTCTGAACCGTCGTAAGAGAGGCCTCAGCGACCGTGCTCGATCCACGTTTCAGGGCAAGCCCCCTTTCCTGACCTGCCAAAATGGCAGCCTCTGTCCGTTCCGCGGTAATCTGACTCCCAAGTCGTCCCCCAACCGGTTACTGCAACCTGTTTTCTGGCATCAGGTTGCGCATGGTGAGCGATCCTCGTGGGGTAGACTGGCACAGTCTTTGCAGTTGACTTAGTTTGAGTTTTTCGAACCTGGACAATACAATAACATTTTTCGCGAAAAGTCGAGAACACCCCCTTGCGTGGGGACATAACAGGTTATACGAGGAAGGAGCAATCATTATGGCTCAAGGTGAAAAGATCATCGGAATCGATTTGGGCACGACCAACAGCGTCGTCGCCGTCATGGAGGGGAGCGAAGCGAAGGTGATTCCGAATCTCGAAGGGAACCGGCTTACGCCGAGCGTGGTTGCCTTTACCTCCAAAGGAGAGACCCTCGTGGGAGAGCCGGCTCGCCGGCAGGCGGTGACGAACCCGAAACGGACCGTCTACTCGATCAAGCGGTTCATGGGCCGTCGCCACCACGAAGTCGGCTCCGAAGAGAAAATCGTACCGTACGAGGTGACCGGCGGGCCGGAAGAATACGTCAAGGTCCGCATCGGCGATCGCGAGTATACTCCTCCCGAGATCTCCGCGAAGACGCTCCAAAAACTGAAGGAGTCGGCGGAGGCGTATTTGGGCCACAAGGTCAATAAGGCGGTTATCACGGTCCCGGCCTACTTCAATGACGCCCAGCGCCAGGCGACGAAGGACGCCGGACAGATCGCCGGGCTGGAGGTAGCGCGGATCATCAACGAACCGACGGCCGCGTCTTTGGCGTACGGTCTGGGAGAGGACAAGAATGAGAAGATCGTCGTGTTCGACCTGGGCGGGGGGACATTCGATGTTTCGATTCTTGAAGTGGCGGAGGGGGTTTTCCGGGTGATCAGCACGAATGGTGACACCCATCTCGGTGGTGATGACTTCGACGAAATGCTCATCAAATACGTGGCAGAGGAATTCAGGAAGGAACAGGGAATCGACCTCCGTCAGGACGCGATGGCCCTGCAAAGGCTCCAGGAAGCATGCGAAAAAGCGAAGCGGGAACTCTCTTCCGCCCAATCGACCGACATCAACCTTCCTTTTATCACCGCCGATGCCTCCGGTCCGAAACACCTGCAAATCACGATTACGCGGTCGCAGTTCGAGAAGCTGGTCGATCCGCTCATTGATCGCTGCCGCGGACCCGTCGAGAAGGCGCTGGCCGACGCGAAGCTCAAGCCCGGTGACATCGATGAAGTCGTTCTCGTGGGAGGTTCCACTCGGATTCCCAAGGTCCAGCAATTGGTCAAGTCGATCTTTGGCAAGGACCCGCACCAGGGCGTGAACCCGGATGAGGTGGTCGCGGTGGGCGCGGCGATTCAGGGGGGGGTGTTGGCCGGCGAGGTGAAGGACGTGCTCCTCTTGGACGTGACCCCCTTGTCGCTCGGCATCGAAACGCTCGGCGGCGTAATGACCCGGCTCGTCGAGCGGAATACGACCATTCCAACCGAAAAGAAGGAGATTTTCAGCACCGCGGACGACAATCAAACGGCCGTGACGGTGAAGGTCTACCAAGGGGAACGCGAGATGGCGGCCGGAAACCGGCTTCTCGCCCAGTTCAATTTGGAGGGCATTCCCCCGGCGCCCCGCGGCGTTCCGCAAATTGAAGTGACGTTCGATATCGACGCGGATGGCATTTTGAACGTCTCGGCGAAGGACCTGGGAACGGGTAAGGAGCAAAAGGTCAAGATCGAGCAATCGGCCGGGTTGAGCGAGCAGGAAATCGAAAAGATGCAGAAGGAGGCCGAAGCCCATGCCGCCGAGGACAAGCAGAAGCGGGCCCTCGCCGAGTCGAAGAACCAGGCCGATTCGATGTGCTTCCAACTGGAGAAGCTGATCAAGGAGAACGACGCCAAGCTTTCCGACGCCGACAAGCAGGCGGTCGGCAAGGCCATCGAGAAGGTCCGCGAGGCGGTCAAGACGGACGACGTCGATAATATCAAGTCCGCGATGAGCGAGTTGGAACAGGCTTCCCACGCTCTGAGCAAGGCGATGTACGAAGCGGCCGGCGCCGCGAGAGCGGCCGCCGGCGGCGCCAACCCGCCCCCGACCGGCGAACCCTCCGGCTCGTCGGACGACGAAGAGACGATCGACGCGGATTTCGAAGTGAAGAACGATTAGACGGACCAGGTGGCGCGCCCCGGGGAGCGAATGGCGAGGGACGAGACGGTTCCGCCGTGATCTTTCGCCCCCCATCGCTTTAACGGCCGCGCATCCGGTTTCATTGCCCAACCATCATTCCGGAAACCCCTTCACTCTCATGGCATTTCGTTTCGACAAACTCACGATCAAGGCACAAGAAGCGGTCGCGAAGGCGCAATCCCTTTCGTCGGAACTTGGCAACCCCGAGATCGATCCGGTACATCTGCTGGCTGCGCTGTTGGGCGAGAGCGACGGAATCGTCGGTTCGGTCCTCGACAAGATCGGCGCGAATCGCTCCCAGCTCGACCGGATCGTCGAGTCCGAGCTGAATCGCTTCCCCA
The DNA here is from genome assembly GCA_964520785.1 of uncultured Planctomycetaceae bacterium. Classification (GTDB taxonomy): domain Bacteria; phylum Planctomycetota; class Planctomycetia; order Pirellulales; family Thermoguttaceae; genus CAZFQG01. The sequence goes on from CAZFQG010000148.1 coordinate 16,388, forward strand.
AAGCCAGTGGTGGAAGCGAGCCTCAACCGAACCGGGCTCTCCGCGACGTCCTGGAGGCGTCCGCCAAGCGCGCGGCCGAGATGAAGGACGAGTTCATCTCGACCGAGCACCTCTTAATTGCCTTGGCGAACGTGGCGTCGAAAGCGAAGGACATCCTTACGCTCAACGCCGTCGACGAGAAGTCGATCCTGGGGGCGCTCCAGTCCGTCCGCGGCAGCGCCAGGGTAACCGACCAGAACCCGGAGGAAAAGTTC
>CAZFQG010000149.1:0-16584 GCA_964520785.1 uncultured Planctomycetaceae bacterium
CATTGCTGAAATGCAACGATGCTCGTGCTTTGTCAACCCTTGTTTTACGGGTTGGCAACATGGCGAAGCGCTGCAATCTCCCGAGTGATTCCAAAACGGCAACCCGAATATTTAGGTTTGACAAAGCACTAGCGAAATTATATCAGTGACCCCGAAGGTGGGGTTAAGGCAGCCTAGAATCCCCTCAGCCGCTCATGCCAATCGTACCGATGAGCGTCCAGGAGCGTCCAGCGGGAAAACAGTGAATTATAATGCACGCTTCGAACCTGTCAACCGAGCCTGGAACGACAAATCGATTTGAGTGGCCGTACGCCAATCCCCCTGTCGGTGGGTTGAAGGGACTGTGCGTATATAGCGGAAAATCTAATACAGTCGGAAAAAACAAACCGTGCAGAAGTGTCAAATGGAAATTCCATAATGTGAGGTATTGTCGGCCTTGATGGACCATTGCGGGATCGCGGAAAGGCATCGCAAAGCTACTCAGTGCGCCCCCTCTTCATCGTACGGCAGCTTCACCAAGTGCAGCACGGATGGCTGTGACTGCCCGCGCGGACGCAACAGGAACAACACGTATCCTTGCTTACTGAAAGCGTGCGGAACCGTACCCCAGAGCGTCTCGGGAAGGCCGTATACCTTGTCGAGCCGGTATCGGCGGAAGCCGGGCGGTTCGGCGAGCAGGTGACCTATGCCGGCGGCCGTGTGAACGTGGACCGATCCGGGACCGCCGGAGAAAAGCAACGATCCCTCGTAGCCCGGTACGGAGATTTCTTGGATGAACTCCCCGTCGCGCCAGACGTTCAGGACAGAGCCGCCTTTCCCGGGTACCGAATCGAACCAGACGTTGCCGGACGCATCGACCAACCGTGCCCAGCCGCGATTTTCCCACTTTCCGGCAATCCCCGTCTCGTCGAGGCGGACGGCGAGTTGGGCCGTGGTATGGTCACAGGTCCCCGCACTGACAGTCTTACTGGTGGGAAGCCAAAGCGCCCCTTTCGTATCGCGAATGCCCAAATACTTACCGCCATTGTCGAAAGACATCTCGCGAACGTGCGGTGCTACTTCCGTCCGGAGCTTGCCGTCCTTCAGACCGACGACAAACGATTTCCCCCCGTCGTGGATCAGCGCAAAATCAGACGCGTATACGCGGCGCCCGTCTCCAATCGGCGCCATCCATTGAACATGGCCGGAACGGGAGCCGGCGCCCATCAGCGGTCCCAAGGCGTCGTGCCAGCGTCTCCCTTCGAGCAGTCGCAAAGCGCCCGCCTCCAGATACCACACCAGACCTTTGGGACCGGCAACCAGGAAGGTCTTGCCGGAATCCGGCGACGGGGACCCTGGCGCGAAAGCCTCGCCGATTAAGTCACGGTGTTTCTCAACCAATTCGAGCAAAGAATCTCGGTCGGCCTCGCTCCCCTCGTGATACAGCGACCATTCATTCCTCCGCTCGATGAGCATGACACTTCCATTCCCGGGGAGCATCGTTTTCAGCCAATTCTCCGGTTCCGGCTCCATGACGGTCCAGTCCCCCTCATGAAAACGGACGAGCCGGCGCAGCGAATCGACCGTCCATACTGCTCCGTCCCCGCCGACCACTACCCGCCGCTCGCCAATCTCCTTCGAGAGCGACTCAAGCTGCTCGGGCTTCGGCGCACCGGGTGTATACACCATGATGACTTTGCCATGCTCGTATGAAGAATTGTGAGAGACGTAAGTGGAGCCGGCGGCGGCGGCATGCAGGCAGACGTACCCGTACCGAGGCAACCGGTCCACGATCTCGCCCGGGGCCGTGTCGAGCAACGCGGGAGTGGCGTCCTGCGTCCCGCCGGGGAGCCAGATTTGGTTCCCGGCCTCGGCGATGATGGGCGGCGGATAATTTGGGCAAGGAACCCACAAGGGAGCATGTTCCCCACCCGGAAGGAGGCGCACCCGGCCGGTGGGTTCCCGGAGGACTACTCCCGGCTTCGTCGGTTTTCCGGACGTGCAGTCATTGTCGACCGCGTCAGCCGCGATGTAGATTCTTCCTGATTCGTCATGAAACATCGCTTTGACGTTCGTCACGCGGGCGGAGCCGAACGGCACCGCCGTATCGTCGCGTACCGACGGCCGTTCCGCAGATTCCCGCGCGGCTTCCGACCGGACGATTCGACCTTCCGCGTCGAGGTTCCAACGGCGCAGTCGTCCCCAGCGCAGTACGTACCAAATGGTTCGCGAATTATCAATGGCCAGGTCGTCGATGATCCACTGATCCGGGCGGGAAAAGACCTCCTCTTCCTCCCAGGCTCCTTCCCGGAAGACCCAAATCGTTTGCGAGGCGTGGACGTAGGCGACGGCAAGTTGACCGTCCGCGCTGACGGCGAGGATCGGCCAGGATCCGGCCCCGGCCTTGTCTTTGATCATCTCCTGAAAAAACCATTTCTCCCCATCGAAACGGTGAATACCGCTACGGGCGAGGAACCAGGCGGTCCCTCCGGCGAAACGATGCGTTCGGTTGTCGAACAGGCCCCCCCGAGTCGCGCAGCGGCAGCCAGGCTGCTGTTGGCGCTCATCGACGGGGTGACATATCCATTGGGAACCGTCGTAGCCGAGGAACGTCGCGTGAGGCCTGACGTAGAACCATACCCGACCGCCGGGTTCGAACAGCAGAATGGTGGCTCCGAAGATTTGCGGCATGGGGCGACTGAATTCGTCCTCGATTCGGCGTTGAATCTCCGACAACGCCGGCGCGTCCTCGTAGTACTTCGGCCCGCACTGAAACCAGATCCGGCCGTCGGGCGCCGCGAGTGCCCATTGCACTCCGTGCGGCAAGGGCTCCCAATGGGTGGACGGTTTATGAATATCGAACCGTTCAGGCAGCCGCGTTTCTTCAGCCGGCGCTTGGACCGGCAGCGACGATAGCAGAATCACGAGCCAAGCAATGATCGCTTTTCGCATGAATTCCCTCCTTCTTTGGTGCAGATGGGTGATCCTCAGTCGTGCTCTGGTTCCGGAAGCTCCACGGCCACCAGCGCCGATGAAGAATCTCGCCCAACGACGAAGAAGACGCTCCGGTCACTTCGGCCGATATACCAGGACGGTTTCGCGCCCCAGCGGACATGAAACCGGCGGGTAATTGCATCTTCCTCCGGTTTTCGCGGGTCGAAATGAAGGTCTGCCAATCCGGTAGGCGTCAGACAGGTTATCTGGTTGCCGTCACCAAATAGGGGTGTCAGATGCTCCATATAGGTTGGAATACACGACCTGCCGGCATCGGAGACGGCCACTTCAAAGCCGGCGAATACGCGAGCCGCACGATACGCCCACACGAACCCGTCCGGATGCACGAATTGAGGCCTTCCAAAGTCTTGCAGCAAGGACCATGTCTCGCGCGAGTCGATCCGGTACACCCGGTCGAATCCCTGATGCAGCCACAATCGCCCCTGGGTATCCAACAGCCAGTCATCGGCGAATGACGCGGGAGACTGCAAATACGACTTTCCGTGCTCACGCGGGGGAGCGGCTACCGGTTCGAGTCTGACAGCACCGCCTGGATCGTCGATCCAGAGCCATTCCGTCACGCGCTGGGAATACCGGTTTCCGGTCCGCTTGGCGAGCAAAAGGCGGCCGGAATGCAGAGGACCCAGCAGCGCGAAATCGCCCTCCGCGACCTTTGCAGACGCGGCCGAATCGGCCTCCGCCGAATCGGGACCGATCCGGTAAACGGCCTTTCCATCCGCGAGCCAGAGAAACTCACCGGTGGTCAGCCAGGGGGCGGCGAGCGGTTGGTGCCGCTGGCCGTACTCCCCATCGTCGAGACCCCGGCGCGGGTCATGGGAGGCGCACGGCGCGGCAGCGAGCATCAAGCCGGTATGCTCCCGCGCCAAGGCGACGAGCGACTCGGCGGTTTCGAGTTCCCGCCTGGAATGGGCCAGCGCGGCGCGGCCGTCGGCGAGCAACACCAACATTGCCCCCTGACGTCCGGCCCAGAGCGATACGGCGCCGCTAAGCCGATCATCTCGGAGAACCGGCAAATCCCCTTGTGGTGGTCGCACCATCACGGCACCGTCCGACGACCGAACAAACCAGCAACAACCGCTCGAATCAACCGCCACGCCAAATGGAACGGAAAAACGAGACCTTTCCGGGCACTCCGCAAGCCGTTTCACTCCACGAGCCGTCGGCTTTTTGGCCCGGGGCGAAAGCATCATAACCGCGAAGTCTCGCTTGATGTACAAATGTCCGTCACGATCACATCCCAGAGGTTCGTCCCCCAAGAGAACGTCGCCCGCCTCGGCGACCCGTTCCGGATGCCGCGAGTCCTTGGTCAGGAGGAGGACGCCCATAGTCGGTTCCAGAAGTAGGAATCCGCCATCCGGGAACGGCACGATGCGTAGCTCTCGGGAAGGTGCGAACTCAATCCAGTGGGCCGCACCGTCCGACGGAATGCGGACCAGGCCGAACCTGCCTTCCGAGAGGCTCTCGGTGCCGAAAAGGACGTTTCCGTCGCGGGCTACGGCGCGGGCGCCGCGCGGCAATACCCAGCCGTCTTCTCCCACGTCAAAGCGACCGGACCGAGGGTCCACGATTTGCATTGGTCCCGCCGTGTCTCTTTCCGGTTCACTCGCGATGCGCTCGTCGTCCGACGGGCTCACGATGACTATCTCCGCGGCGCTCATCAGTACTGCGCTACCGTCGGCGCGGATCCCTCCCTGCGTCCAGTTCCCGCTCCTCGGGACTCTGACCGAGGTCCATTTTCCGTCCGTGTTGAACGCAACCGTGGCTGCGCCCTCCACTTCGCGCTCCGACCAGGCGACCAGTCTGCCCTTTGAATCGTCGAGGATGCCTCCGGCGGCTCCGCCCGGCCAATTCGGAATTTTGGCGCGTTCCCAATAGTCGTCTTGCAGCCGGAAGACCCCTTCGCTGGACGCGACCCACCAGGCATCACCGCCGTCACGAGCCAGCCGGTTCCGACCGAAAGACCAGTCGGAGCCGAACGGTCGGTACAGGGCCCGGCCTCCGCTCGAGTAGAACTCCAGAACCCTCGTTCCACCTTGCGGTGTCGTCCAGAGTTCACGGTCATAAAAAGCCAGGACTCCGGCATTGTAGAGCAGACGGAATCCCCCGGTCCATCGCTGCTCGGCGGCCCAACGGACCGCGGCGGCCGTTGCGGGAAGCGAATTATAATACCAGTCGCCGCTTTGCATTTCAAAACAGGGCGGCTGATCCTCCCTCGCGACGACCCCCGTGACCGGACGCGGCAACACCTCCCAGAGGTTCGGTTCGGCCAGGATTTCCTCCAATCGGCGAGCTGTTGGGCGGTACAGAGGAGACAGACCCCGACAGGGATAGTGCGACAACTCCTCCCAGGGCGCCTCTCGGACCTTCTCTTCCGCGGTACAATGCGCGGCGGGGAAGATCGCGAGCGCAAGGAAGACCCACGCCGAACGACGAGCGAATACCATCACCTGGTCACCTATTCCTTCCGACTTTGATTTTGCCCGAAATCTTCCAGATCGGGAATATCCCTTATCTTATCGGAAATCCCGAGCCGCTGTCCAGGGAGTCGCCGATTTTCTCTTCGGTTTTTTCGCCGCCTGCTATTGTCCCGGCGAAGATGCGGCCAATGCGGAACCGCACCCTTGGACAACGGGAATAGAGCTTCACTCTCGCCCATTCCAAATCGTGGAAATCCGGCCGATTGAAAGGCGTCTCACCTCCGCGTTCCCTCCCTGGCAGTCCAGGGAAAGCGGCCGGTCCGCCTCGCTCGGCGTGAAGCAATTCGTCATCGTATACCGCCCCGCGCAGACGAAGATTTCCAACGTCGTCCGATCCGCGAGCACGCGGAAGGTTACCAGGCCGTTGGAACCCAAAGCAGGGACTTGTTTTCCGGAGGAGGAGAGCGTTTTGGTCGCCGCGTCAAAGACGATCGGTTCGCCGGAGAAGGACAGCGTGATTTTGTCCGCCTCGCCCGGGTCGAGCTCGACCTCGATATCCCAGAGCCGGCCCTCATACTCCGCCAAGGGGTTTTCGCCCGGTTCCAGCGTAAACGCCGGCACCTTCGTCTCCTCTTCGATAAGGGTGTCCAGCTCGGCGATCGGCTCCGAGTACAGCCTCGGGCCGTCCTCCGTCTCGCGAAGCGTCAGCCGCCGGGGGATCGACATCTGCTGGCTGAAGGGGGTTTCGGGATAACGGTTCGGCTGCCGGATCCAGCCGATGAGGATCCGCCTCCCGTCATCCGGTGGGACGTTATTGAACGTCTGCGCGGCGTACAGGTGCTTGCCCCATTCGCTTGGGAGCGGTTCCGTTTGGGGGGTGAAGGTCTTTCCATCGAACTCACCCAGCACGTATAACCCGGAGGCCTCGTAGAAGACCCACCGCGTTTCGCCTTCCTTTCCCTCGATGGGAATCTCGAAGAACTCGGGGCACTCGTGCCCGCCGGGGAACTCGACGTCGCATAGTTTCTTCCACTCCTTGAGGTTCTTCGAGCCCAAGAGCTGGAACTTCCCGCGGTCTCCCAGGTACAGGGCCATTACCCACTGCCTGCTCGGCTCGTGCCAGATGACCTTCGGATCGCGGTTACTGCCGTTGATATGCCCCACGACGGGATTCTTCTCGTATGTCGTGAACGTCCGGCCGCGGTCGTTGGAGTAAGCGATTCCCTGGGTGTATGGCACGCCGGGGAGCCAACTATGGCTTCCGGCATAGGTGAATATGGCCACCAGGGGCGGATCGTCCCCCTTCTGGAAGCCGGAGGTGTTTACCGTATCGATTACGGCGGAGCCGGAATAGATCGTCCCGAGCGCATCGGGATAGATCGCCGGCAGCAACTCCTGCCAGTGGACGAGGTCCTTGCTGACGGCGTGTCCCCAGGTCATGTTGCCCCATTCGATATGAAACGGGTTGTATTGGAAGAAAAGGTGCCACTCGCCGTCGTGATAGACCATTCCATTGGGATCGTTATTCCATCCCTGCCGCGGCGTGAAGTGGAACTGGGGCCGGTACTTCTCGTTGTACAGGTTCGGTGTCTTTAAGAAACCGTCCCCTTGGCGGATCATGTTGAGCGCCCTGGAGTCGCCCGGCAGGCGGTCCACGGCGACGGTGAGGGTCTTGCCGCGATGCCGGCCGACATCGGCCAGGCCGTAGAAGAGCGGTTCCTTATCGGCCAAAGGAACCTGGTAGAGGTTCACGGTCTCTCCATCGACCAGAAAGCGAACGTCACGGACGGGGGATCGCGGATTCACCGGCAACAGAAGAAACCGTTTCTCGATTCGGACCGCATGGGTCGCCGGCAGGGCCTCGCGCCTCCGGACACTCTGGACGATGTGATCGACGTTGACGTGGCCCCAGCCGCCGGTCGCCGTATCGACGATTTCGAGCCGGACCTCTTTTCCCCGAAGGTCCTTTACGTCCCAGGTCGCCCACTCCAGCCGTTCCGACCCACCCGGTTTCGCATTCGGCCCGGTCGCCGTGCGGACCACTTCCCCGGCGATAAGAAGGTTCATGCACGTGTGGCCCGGGTGCTTTCCCCCGCCGATGAGGAAGTTGATATAGGGCCGCTGGATCGTAAACGGCGGCGAGATGAGCCTCCCGGTGGATTTGTCTCCGCCGCGGAACGTGTTCACCAAGCCCTTTCCCTCGAAGCCACTGACTTCCATCTGACCCGGCAGAGTCCCCCTCGCCGGACCGTCGCCAAACGCCGCGCCGGTGACTTCCCAATCACCATAGTCGGCCCCTTCAAAATCGGCGATGAGAAGGTCTGCATCTTCCGCTGGGGCGGAATTCGCGCAGAGTACGACAAGGAGGAGCATGGTGAGGATGTGGCGAACATGATGCATCGGAGGGATCCCTTCGAGGTCGTGGATTTGATGGCGGTTTCGTTCGTTTGACAAACGGCGAGGGGGAAACGGCGAGAACCGTCCCTGTGTTAGGGTAGCAGAATAGACAGGCAAAGGCAAACGGACGAGTCTCTTGGATTTCCTGCAAACACTCCGTTGCGTCCCCTTTTCAACTTCTTAGCCACCGGCGGAAGCCTCTTCAACCAATTGCATGGTCTCTTCGATCTGCTTGATATCGCTAAAACCGATAGTGAACGCATCGACGCCGTTGTCCAGAGCGTACTTGATCGATTGCACGCGTTGCTCGCGGCTTTCCAGCCCGTTCTCGCCGTAAATCTTCATGCCCAGTACGCCCCGCCCTTTGGCCTTGATCCGCTCGATTTGCTTAACCACGTCCTCGGGCTTGCCGTCCATCTTGTGTCCGAAGGGGTTGACACGCACCAAGTGAACGTCAAGGTCGTCGCAGGCTTCGTGCATGGCGGACGCGACGAGGGCGTCCCAACCGTGGCACGATACGCCGACGGCCCGGATCAGCCCCTTCTTTTTGAATTCGAGCAGCTTATCGCGGACGGGGCGATAGTCGGTAGGCCAGTTCTTGGCTGTCATGCAGTGCATCAGCACCATGTCGAAATAGCCGCTCCCGGAGCCCTGGTTCAATTCGTGTCTGAATGTGTTGATGTCCCACTCGACCAGTTCGGGCATCCGGGCGCGGGTCTTGGTCAACAGGGTATATTGATCGCGCGGCACGCCCTCGAGGGCCCGCTGCACGTCCACGTGCATGTTGTAGCTGTGGGCGGTTTCAATGAAGCGTATACCGCGTTCGAGCGCCCCGCGCACCATTTTGGTGAATGCATCGCTGCCCATGGCACGTTGTTCGCTCCCGCCGCGCGTGCCGGTGCCCAGGCCGAGGATCGACGTCTTCACGCCGCTACGGCCCAACGTAACCACGTCGGAGGCTTTAATCGGCCCGGCGGGCGCGGCCAAGCTCGGTCCGACGCCAATCGCGGCGGCGCCGGCCAGCGCCGCGGAACCGAAGAGAAAGTCACGACGAGAAAACCCAGCCACGGCATGTCCTCCTATCTGAAGATTGATGAATCGATGTCGGCAACCGGTCCCAGACCCGCCGGCCACATACGGTGCAGTGTAGCGAGCGGAGAAAGGAATTGCAACGACCGGCTCCAAGCGTTCCTTCGCCTTCATGAAATCCATGTTGACTCAATTGGCCGGTTCTGTTACCGTCCGAGCGCTGAATCGTGGGCATCTCGGTAGTCTACCATTTCAGTGGAGATGGTCCGGGGCTATCCACCTTTCGGCTCGTATCTCAAGTTGACACCGGGTGCCTGTAAAGGAAAAGACGATGAATACGGCAATTAATTCCATCGGGGTGGGAGGGGGATATGCCGGATATGGGCCGGCGCAGGGGGCCCAGGCGGAAGCCGCGGTGAGGAAGGTCCAGTCCGCAAACGTGGCGGACGAAGTGACGCTTTCCTCAAATGAAAAGGTCGGCAAGCACCTCTGTGAGATGTTCGGATTCCCCATGCTCGATGAGCTGGGAAAAATGGGTTCGCCGGGAATGTCCCGCGTCGTTCGGATACAGGACCTTCGCGCGGCCTACGAGAGGATGTTCGACGAATTCACGAAACGGCTTGAATCCCTGCTCGATTCGGGGGGCATCGACCGATCGCGGCCGGCGCGACTACAGACCGACGCCGCCGGGAACATCGTCGTGACGAACGATCACCCGGACCAGGAGGCGATCCAGCGGCTTTTCCTGGAGAACCCGGACCTGGCGAAGCAGTTTCGAGGGCTTTCGGGCCTGGCATCGCTTCTGGCGGCGGCGGAGCAGCACGCGGAATTCGCGGCGGAATACGAGAAAAACCCCTATTCCGCCGTGGGCGGATATTCGCAGTTATTCGCGAATCACAGGCCGGCTTTCGAGCTGCTCCTCGGACCGGAGGAGATCACCGCTACGCTTCGAGATGACTGACCGGGGCGGTCTGCGTTTCGGAATCGTTCGGGGTTTCCTCCGCTTGTGTCTCGTTCGCCGGGGAACCGCGGCGCCTTGGCGCGAAGACGCCGGCACCGGCGGATCGCGTGCTTCGCGGAACTCCCGCGAGGTCATTCGCCGCTCAATAGCTCGTTTCGTCCAGCTTCACTTTGCCTCGGAATATCCAATATACCCAAGCCGTGTAGGCAAGAATAATGGGAACACCGACGGCGGCGACAAGGAGCATGATGCCGAGTGTTTTCTCGGAGGACGCGGCGTTATCGACGGTCAGGCCGTTCTCCGGGTTGGGAAACGAAGGGACGATGTTGGGATAAAGATTCATACCGACGTTCATCAGGGCGAAAGCGATCGTCGACGACGAGGCGAGAAACGCCCGGCCGAACCGTGAGGCGCGGAGGCAGGTCGCCATAAAACCGACGGCGCCTAGCGACAGCACGAATGGAATCCCGGCCAACAGGTTCCCGCGGACGCCGGCGGTTGCGCCGAATGGAGCAAACAAGAACGAGCCGACCGCCAGAAGCAGATAACCGACGAGGAAATTCCACATGGCCGTGGTTGCCCAAGAGGCCGCGCGGTTTTGAATTCTCTCTTCCGTCCGTATCGCGAGAAAGACCGATCCATGCATGGCGAAAAGGGCGACCGATGTCAGGCCGGTAAGGATCGCGTAGGGGTTCAACAGTCCCGGAAAGGTTCCGATGAAGACGTACCGCTCGTTCAGCGGAATGCCGTGGACGATGTTGCCCAAGGCGACGCCGAGCAGGAACGCGGCGAGCAGACTGCCGAGAAAGAACGCCATATCCCACGCCGCGGTCCAAAGGGCCGATTCAACGTTCCCGCGGAATTCGAATGACGCGGCGCGAAAGATGAGGGCGGCCAGAAACAGGTAAAACGGGACGTAAAATCCGGAGAAGACGGTGGCATACGCTTCCGGAAATGCCGCGAACAAAGCCCCCCCGCCTGCGACCAGCCAGACTTCGTTACCGTCCCAGAAGGGCCCGACGGCGTTGAGAGCGATGCGCCGTTCCTCGGCCGACTTGTGCAACGGGTGAACGATTCCCACCCCCAAATCGAACCCGTCGAGCACCGCGTACCCAATGAGCAAGACACCGATCAGTCCAAACCAGATGGTGGAGAGTTCCATAAAGGCTCCTTATGATCGCTCCTCGCTCGCCGCGGGACCGGCCGCGATCTTCTTCAGCAGAAGAAACATGAACAGCGCCAACAGCAGCAGGTAGATTCCGGTGAAGAAGACCAGCGAAAACCAGACCTCCGAAGCACGGATCGCCTCGGAGAGACCGTCTTTCGTCCGGAGAATATCCTGCACGATCCACGGCTGCCGGCCGACCTCGGCCGTCACCCAGCCGGCCTGGCTCGCGATATGCGGCAATACGGCGCCGAACACCATCGCCCAAAGATACGGACGGACGAATCGCCCCTCCGCGCGGAATAGGGCCCCGGTCCACCACAGCACCAGGCCGACGATGCTCATCCCGATGAATAGAATGCCCAGGGACACCATCAGGTGGAACATCTGAAAAACCACCTGCACCGGCGGGTGCCTGTCCTCCGGAAACGCGTTCAGACCCGTGACCTCGGCCTTGAAGTTCCGGTGGGCCACGAAGCTGAGCAGGCCCGGAATCCCCGGACCATGCGTCTTTTGCTCTGTCTCGTCGACCCAGCCGAAAAGCCGCAACGGAGCGCCGCGCCGCGTCTCATAAAGCCCCTCCATCGCCGCCAGCTTCACCGGTTGGTAGACCGTCACCGTTCTCGCCGAGGCGTCGCCCGAAACCAACTGTGCAAATGAGGCCAACGCGAACAGACCCAGACCGAACTTCATGGAAACCCGGGCAAAAGCCTCATGCCGCTTGCGCAGAAGGTAATAAGCGGCCACCGCCGCGACCAATGCCGCTCCGGTCGCCCACGATGCCAAGAGTACGTGCGAAAGTCTATCGACCGTCGAAGGATTGAGAACCATCCGCCAGAAACTAACGATCTCGGCTCGTTCCACCCCGTTTCGAGTAACGATATGGAAGCCGGCCGGGGTATGCATCCAGGAATTCGCGACGATGATCCAGACGGCGCTCAAATGCGCGCCCAGACAAACCATGCATGTCGAGAAGAAATGAGTCTTCTTGCCGATCCGGTTCCACCCGAACACCAGCACGCCCAAGAATGTCGATTCGAGGAAGAAGGCGGAAATGGCCTCGATCGCCAGGGGACCGCCGAACACGTCCCCAACGTACCGCGAATACGCGGCCCAATTCGTGCCGAATTGAAACTCCATGACGATGCCGGTGACCACGCCCATCGCGAAGATCAGGGCGAAAACCCGCGTCCAAAAACGTGCCGCGGTGTGATAAACCTCCTCTCCGGTTCGAACCCATCGGGCTTCCAGCAGGACGAGGATCACCCCCAGACCAATACTCATGGGGGGGAATAAAAAATGAAATCCGGCAGATACTCCGAATTGAATCCGGGAAAGCAGCTCGGCGTCCATCGGTGCGTCGGCGCCTCCGTCAGGTGCTTGAGGTCTGAACACATATCATTATAATTAAAAGGTTTGAGTGCGGGCACCAACCTTGATACCGCACCCCCCAAATGTAGCTTTTTTTTCAAAGGAGTCTCGCGCGCCATGTCGAAACATTTGGCCTTTCTCACCATTATCGCCGCAGTCGCCCTCGTCGTATCGGGATGTGGTGGTGGGCCCAGCACCGTCCCCGTTTCAGGCAAAGTGACCTACCAGGGCAAACCACTCGAGTTTGGAACGGTCATGTTTCAGGCGGAATCCGGCCCGATCGCTAAAGCTGAGATTCAGCCGGACGGAACCTTTACATTGACCACGGATGGCGATCCTGGTGCCGTTGTGGGAATGCACCAAGTTCGAGTGGCGTGTTTCTCGAACCAAGCCCCCGACTCGCCTCCCCCTCCCCCGGATCGGGAGCCCACGCTTGGGCGCCCGCTCATCCCCATAAAATACAATAATTTCGATCAGAGCGGGCTCGTGGTGGAAGTCACCAAAGGAATGGAGCCGGTTGAACTGAACTTGCAGTAGAGGGGGATCCGACAATAATCGCCGCAGATTGTCCGATAATCGACAAAGATCGGCTCGGTTGTCGCCCCTCTCCGGCAGGCTTCACTAGCGCGCGAGGATTGCGGGTCAGCCGGTCCGACTATTAATAACCCCTCAGGGAATCGGTAGCGATGGCGCGATCGATGCCGGGACGCGTCCGGCGCGGTTACTTGTCTCCGGAAGGGGAGGTAATCCCAGAGGCTGGTTGGAATCCGACCGGGCTGGTGCGTCTCCCATGGTCCGAGGAATTCGCAGGGGAGTAGGATTCACCCCTTTCAGGTCCAACAGGGCGGGTGGAGTCGGTGGCTCGGCGCCTGCCTTTGGGAGCGGAGGAGCAGGGCCGGAATCGGTTGTCTCCGCAGGCGACGGCGTTTCCGGCAGGCGGAGGACGATCTCGGAGCCACTGCTAGAGCCCTTGGAAGGTGGGGTCTGCCCCTGGGAAGGGGTGGAAGGGGACGGCTCGGATTCATGGGCCGCCGGGACGACGTTCGAATCGGGGTCCGTTTGGTTTTGCGTTTCCACGGAACTTCTGGAATCGGCCAGCGTCGGCCGGTCGACGTCGGATGCTTCGGATTCCGCGACGGCCGTTTCGTCCGCAGCGTCCTCCGGTGGGTCGTCGACGAAATAAGCGTCGTCGGCGACCGCCAGAACCGGCTGAGGATCACGCGAACGGAAGTCGACGAGCGGGATATCGATTTCATCGCCCGCGAAATTCGTTTTGTCGTAGATGGACCCGGTCTGAAACGGTCCGGCTCCCGCGATCCAGACGTCCTTCGCACTACTCTCGACGGGACGGATACCCGATTGCCAGACGGGGCGTCCCGTCTTCACATTGTAGGCGAAAATGGCCATTTTGACCACCGCGCGTTGCTTCGTGTTCTTCGCCAATTGCATTTCCGGAATACTTGCCGGTACTCCGGTGACCGCGACGGGAACCGGAACGCTCACCGACGGTATGCCGAACATCATCTCATTCCGGTCGGTTCCAATCGCTCCGACACGGACTTCGGCGACATAATCCGCCTCCTCTTTGGGGTCGCGTAGGATACATCCCGTCGCCAGCATGTGCTGACGTAGCGTGCTGATAAGATACGCACTGTCCGTAACCCCCTTAATATGGGTAGTATCGAGATATACTCTTCGGCCCGCCAATGCCTTGAAGTCGAGCTGGCTGACCGCGCGATCCATGGCGTCGGAAATGAGTAGTTGCTCAGTCGCGGTGCGCGAAGTGTCCGTCCATCGTGTGGTTCCACAACCACCGACTAGAAGGAGGGCAATCAGGCTCATGCCAAACAAACGCGTGCCGGTCACTGGGTCTACGTGAAGCTCCGAAGGTAGGTTTCGCCACGATAGGGGCGGGAGTGTACCAGAATCTCAGAATTGCTGGAACTCCACTTCAGAGTGGAGCATTATACCTAGTTCAGGTTATTATAGGCATCATGGAGGTCCAGTGCATCCCCCGTTTCTTTCTGCAACGCGAGCAACCGCGCGAAAAGACGTTTCATGACCGGCGTCCTCTCGGGCGAACCGGCCAAGTCGTGCAGCTCTTCCGGATCCTCCGCGACGTGGTAGAGCCGCGCCTTCGGCCCTTCGGGGTACAGAATGAGTTTGTAGCCGTCCTCGGTAATCATCCGCTGCTTCTTGGGCGTGTAGGCCCCATAGATGGCGTCGTGGGTTCGCTCGGCCTTGCCTTCAATCAGCGGCAGGAGGCTTTGGAACGCCACGTGGTCGGGCCGTTCCACGCCGGCGAGTTCCAGCGCCGTGGGCATGACGTCTTGGAGATAGACCGGCGCATCGACCGTATTGCCCTTCGGAACGCCGGGGCCGGCGACGAAGAGGGGGACGCGGACGCTGTGGTCGTACTGGTTCTGTTTGCCCATGAGCCCGTGTCCCCCAACGGCGAGGCCGTGGTCGGCGGTGAAGAAGACGACCGTGTTCCGTGCCTTGCCGGAGGCCTCGAGCGCGTCGAGGATGCGGCCGACTTGGGCGTCCATGTGCGTGATGATCGCGTAATACTCCCGGCGGTGGACCTTCACGGCGTATTCCGTCCGCGGAAACGGGGCCAGCCGCTCGTCGCGGAGCGTCGCCGGGCAGCCCATCACGTCCTTGAAGGGGTATTCCGGAAGGAAGCTCTGGGGTACGGCGATCTTCTCAAGCGAGTATTTTTCCACATACTCCTTCGGCGATTGTCGCGGATCGTGGGGCGCGTTGAAGGCGACGTACATGAAAAACGGCGCCTTGCGGTCCTTCGCCCTGTGGAGAAATCCCGTCGCGTGGTCGCCGACGATTTCGCTCCAGTGGCGACCCCCCTTCCAGTATCCGCCGAACTTGGGGTCCCACGGACTCCACGGATCGGGCTTCCCCTCAATCGGCCTGTCGTAGCCCTCTTCCGTCTGATTCGGCATTCCGGGGCGAATGTCGGCGGTGACGTCGAATATCTCGGCCGGGTCGATCTGCACGTGCCACTTGCCGGTCATATAAGTATCGTATCCGGCCGCCTTCATGTATTGCGACCAGAACCGCCCCGCCGCCGCCTCGGCCTTGGCCGCTTTCGGATTGTCGACCTTGTGGGCATGCCAAAGGAACCGGCCCGTGTTGAGCATGGTCCGGCTGGCCACGCAGACGGCTCCATGCCAGGCGCCCTGGTTGTAGGTGTAGCGAAAGTTAGTGGAATACGCGGCCAACCGGTCCAAATTCGGCGTCTCGATCTCATCGCACCCCATCGCGCCGACCGCGTCGAAGGCCATGTCGTCGGCAAAGAGAAAAAGGATGTTCGGCCTGGCCGCGGGTTGTTCGGCGACGCAGGAGGATTGGAAGGCGACGGAGATGGTCAGGATGCCGCAGAGGAAGAGGAGGCGGCTGAAGAGGGGCGAGGGAGCGGGGAACATGGGGTTTCTCCTTCATTCGTGGGGGCTCAAGCCATTGCATCTTCATGATAGTCATTGGCGACGGGGGATGCAAGTTTCAACGGACGCATCACACTCCGTCTGCCAAGTAGCGTAGCCCCCAACTCCGTCGACGCGAAGCTCGACGGCGGCGGGCTCCATATGAGGATGAAGAAATGGGCAAACGACCGAAGCCGCAAAATCGCGGTCAAGTGAACGAGTGATCGACCGAACCATGGCACGGCCGCCGGGGGGATCTCTACGACGGTGGCTGTCAGCGCACGGTCTTTCCCCGAAATCTGAACGAAATCCCCTCTCCAAAGCCCAAACCGTCAACGCGAAGAGTATTCCGGAATACTACCGAAAGCACCCGCAAAGAGAGAACGGCTTCGCGCCGCGTTGTGGGGACTGGAAGGTGGAAAGGCGTTTCTCCGGAATGCTCGCGGAGGGGCGACTCCCGTTTGTTCTTTATCCGTTCTCTTAATACGCGCATTCACCGCGACTCGGACGGAAGACGGTCATCGCCTCCCCCTCGCCTCGTTTCGCTCTCGCACGGCACTCAAGAGTTGCTCCGGCCACGCTGGATATTCGGTGTCGATATCAATTGTGACCTCCTTCTCGCTTGCCTCAAGCGGGTGCGCGGACTCGAGCTGGATATCCAGAACCGCCCGGCTCGCATCGGGGGCGCCTTTGCCGCTTGTTTCTCGGCGCAAAACCCTGCGTCGCAGGGTCGTCTCATCGGCATGGAAGCTTAAAACATATCCCTACAGGCAAGGAGGCCTAAAATGGTTGGTGAGTTTCGCGCACAGG
>CAZFQG010000150.1:0-16524 GCA_964520785.1 uncultured Planctomycetaceae bacterium
AGACGACCGGTACGAAGGCCTTTGCGGGCTACACGTACGGTTACAACTCGTCCCTTTTCGCGAAACGGGTTCACGACATCTTGACCGCCATTGCCGCCATCCGCGCCAAGGCGGCCACCGCGGGCCGCGACGTGGAACTGACCGTCGCCGGATTGGACGGCTCCGGCCACTGGGTCGCCGCCGCGGGGGCCATCGCCGGCGATGCCGTCGACCGGATCGCGATGGACACCGGCGGTTTCAGGTTCGCTTCCGTCAACGCCCTGGATGATGCCGATTTCCTCCCCGGCGCCGTCAAGTACCTCGATCTCCCCGGTCTTTTGGCCCTCCGCTCGCCCCGCGCGATGTGGCTTGCCGGTGAGGGGGCCGAGCCGCCGGTCGTCGCGGCCGCCTACCGCGCCGCGGATTCAGACCGGCTCGTCCCGTGCGACGCCGAGGGGAATAACGCCCGGGATGCGGCCGTGGCGTGGATACTCGAGGATGCCGTGAGAGAATAATCGTGCTGATTCGTGTGAGCGATACCACGACTGATGGTCCGGCTTTTCGTAGGATGTTTGGTTCGCGAAAGGTGTGTAGAGGGCGGCGGTCGCGAACTCCAACCGGTGAGAGAACCTCCGGCCGCAAGGCCCGAGCAGAATGGGCTCATGGTTTGGGGGAGAACAGTCGCGAAGCGAGGTTACGCGATTGAGGACCCAATCTGCTCGGGGACGACCCGCTTCAAGAGGTCGTCAGCGGACCCGGCTGACCGCGCCAATCTTGAAATCAGCAACGGTTTCGATTGCCGTATCCCTCGGAAGAACGACCGGAAGTGAAAGGGGGAATGCAGGGATTCGGCGAAGGTGGAGGCAGCCGCTTCGGCCACCGTGAACTCGATCTTCAAAACAGGCGGCACCCGCGGAACTTATTTTTCGTCCACGTCTTCATCCATCCGCCGGAAATCGGCGGGCGTTTGATCCGGGTTCGGCCCGCGATCCTCCGGCCACTCGTCCGAATCGCTTTCATCCGCCGACGCATCGTCTTCACGGATCGTGCCACCGTCGACCGTCGGCGTATCTTTCGTCGCGGCCGCCGCGGCGTGGTCGGCCGTTTGATGGGATTCCGCATACGCTGCCCAGAGCCGGGCAATCCTGGCGTCGGCCGTGCTATCCTTCGTGTCACCGTCGGCTTCTTCCGGGAAATCTTCGCCGTCTCCTCCCGCGGACCGCTCGGCGTCCTCGTCGATTACGACGCGCGTTCCGCCAATGTACTCGAACATCCCGCGGTCATAGCCGTAGTACTCCGGATAGTAGTAGCACGCATCCGTCTCGCGGGGCGCCTCGGTCGTCTCGGCGTCGTTCTCGTCCGGGGGGTTCGCCGGTTCGTTGGAGGCGTCCTCGTCGTGCTCGGTTCGCTCCGCGGCATCATCCTCGGAACCGGTCTCTTCAGAGGAATCCGGTTTGATCGCTACGGCGTAAGCATCGGGATAGAGTTCGTCGTACCGGTCGGCGTCGGCCCTCTCGTAGTAATCGGACTCATACTGGTAGTCGTAGTGAAGCCAGTCGTGCGTCAACTCCTCCGAGACCTCGTAGGAGTCTTCTTGCTCTTCCCGCGGAGGGTCGACTTCGCCGTCATCGATTTCGTCCACTTCGATCGGGTCCGTCTCTTCCATGTCCTCCTCGACGATCACCCAGGCGGTTCCTTCAAAATCGTCCTCCGGTTCGGCGGCATCCAGAAGCCTTAGCGCTTCTTCCAGGGACTCTTCGTCTTCAAGGATGAACGGACTTGAAGGGTAATCCTCCTCGGTCGCGTCCATCGCCGAGAGCGCGGCCTCCAGGCAAGACTCATCCTCCAAAACCAGCATTCCGATAATCCCGCCCTCCTCCAACGACGCCTCTTCCTCTTCGTACGCGTCCGCCTCCAGGATGTCCGTTTCTTCCTCGTCATCCCATTCGGCACTGGAACCAGGGCGGCCCTCGTCCATATAGGCGTCGACGGCGTAACGCGAGGCGGGGTCGACATAGTGGAAATCGCGGGCGCGGTCAAAGGAATCCTCGGTGACGGCGGGACAACCGGTCCGCGGCTCGGAGTACTCGATGGACATTCGGGCTTCCAGCGTCGATTTGCTCCAAGGAGCCGGGAGCCGCGTATCCGCCTTGGTCGCGGAGGGCGCGTAAAGCTCCATCGAACCCATATCCAGCAATAGACTCGCGGAATCGGGAGTCTCGGCCGAACGCGGTCCGTTGAAAACGAAAAGGTTCCACTCCGCCGCGGCAAGGACTCCTTCCGGGATTCCGCCCGCCGCCGCGCAGCCGAACCACGCGAGCAGAGTGAACTTCGCGAACAGTTCTTGTAGATTCATGAATTCCTCCGTGTGTACTCGTGTCAACTGAGAATCCTGAAAGGTCTCATATGGATGGGGGGACATCGCCGCGACTCTCGTATTCGTCGCAGCAAACAGGTTGTCGTCCCGTGGTCGGATCGGCACGGGGAAGCGTCCGCTGAAACATCGGACGCATCGTTGACTTTTTCCTTTTTGCCTCGGTAATCCGCTCGGCTGAAAAACCAGCGTGTCGTCGAGGCTTCGTCTGAAAACGAGTAGAAGCTGTTGCTGAAAAGGCGTATCGGTTGAAAAGAAATGTAACCATTAGACAAGACGGGCATTTTCACGAGTCTGGATAGAATGCACAAAATAAAGATGCTGCGGATTTCTCCGTTCAATGGTAATCTTTGTCGATTTCTCGGCCCGCGGTCGAACTCATATAGCAATTGGAGCAGTTGGAACCCGCGCAACGTTGAAGCTGCGAAAACCTCGCCGGGTGTAGGGATTGGCGCAATAGGAAGGAAAGGAACGTGCCAATGAAGTCGTTGGCCCAAGCAAGTGCTCCAAGCATCCATCGCTCATCGCAAAGCAACACGGCATCCTCGGCTTGACTTCGGTCGCCGTTCCGGGCTAGAATCCGCCCTGAAACAAGCTAAGCAAAACGCGAGAACCTTGCGGGCAAGTCAACATTCCGCGTGGAGCGCGTCGGAACTACACCCATTGTGCATACGGCGCCTTCGAATCCAGATTCTTCGGGAAACCAACTTGATGTCCACATTGAAGGTCGAACTGGTCACAACTAAGCGGCAACGGAAGCAATTCTTGCTTTATCCGTGGACGGTCTACCGCGATAATCCCCATTGGATTCCTCCACTGTTGAGCGACCAGAAGGAACTGGTCGGCTTCAAGAGCCATCCCTTCTACGCGGAAAACGAAGGTGCCGCCTTCCTTGCCACCCGCGACGGAGAGCCGTGCGGTCGGATTCTCGCGATCGTAAACAATGCGCACAACGAACGCTTCAACGAGCGGAGGGGCTTCTTCGGGTTCTTCGAATGCGAAAACAATCAGGAGACCGCAAACGGCCTCTTCGACGCGGCCCGTCGGTGGTTGGGGGAGCGGGATATCCACTTACTGCGCGGTCCGCTGAACCCTTCCGGCAACTATACACTGGGGTTGCTTCTGGACCATTTCGACATGGCGCCGACCTTCATGATGACGTATAACCCCATGTACTACAAGGACTTAATCGAGAACTACGGTTTCGAGAAGGCCCAAGACATGTACGCCTATTGGGGTAGTATCGATATGCTTCCGTCGATCAATAAGAAGCTGCAGCCGATCGCCGACCAGGTCGCCGAAAGGTATAACGTGCGCATCCGCCCGATCGACAAACGCCATTTTTCCGAAGACGTTCGCGTTTTCCTGGACGTTTATAACCGATCGTGCGTGAATATGTGGGGATTCGTACCGATGAGTGAAGCCGAGGTCGACCACACGGCCAAAGGACTCAAGCATCTGATCGTTCCGGAGTTGGCCTATGGAGCGGAGGTCGACGGCCGAGTCATCGGGGCCGTGTTCGGGCTTCTGGACTACAACCCCCGAATCAAAGCGATCAATGGTCGGCTCTTCCCCTTCGGTTTCATTCGCTTGCTTTCGTTCAAAAAGAAAATCAAGAAAATACGTGTCATAAGCACTAACGTACTTCCCGAGTTCCAGTTGTTGGGAATCGGGATGGTCCTTGTCGGGGCCATGGTTCCACAGGCCCTGAAATGGGGTCTCGAGGAAGCCGAGTTTTCCTGGGTGATGGAATCCAATTCTCTCTCGCGCGGCGCCCTGGAGAAGGGTGGAGCAATCCGGCGTCAAAGCTATCGGATTTATGATTACGAAGGTAAATAGTCTCCTATCAAACCGCTTTGTGCTCCTGACGGTGCTTTTCTCGGCCGCATTGGCGGCGCGTATCTTCGTGGTGTTTCTCTTGGATACGTCTGGGACCGGGCCGCTCACGTACGAACATGGAGAAATCGCCAGAAACTTGTTGGCCGGGCGCGGGTTTTCGGTTGCGTACCTGGGAGGGGAGGGTCCGACTTCACAGCAGGCGCCGTTTTATCCGTTTTTCTTGGCGGGAATCTTCTATTTCTTTGGCATAGGAACCCATGCCTCGCTGCTGGCCGCGCAGTTGATTCAGTGCATTGCCGGGACGCTTCTCGTGGCGGCCATCTTCGTACTTGCTGGAGGCCTATTCCCCGGTCGTCCGAGCATCGCCTGGACCGCGGCCCTGATCGCCGCTTTTTTTCCGACACACCTCTATATGGTGACGCATCTCCAAGTCGTCGTGTGGGTTGCGCTGGTGTTCACGATGCTCATGGCCATCGTTACCTCCGCGCGACGGCGCGATACGTGGAGCGGCGCGATCACGGCGGGGCTGCTTTCCGGGGTAATCCTGTTGATCGAGCCCATCTTCGCCGTGGTACTTCCAGTTTGTGCGGCCGCGTTCTGGCTGGGAGGCCGGCCCGACTGGAGGAGCCGATTCCGCTTGGGACCGCTCCTTCGCGTGGGCGCCATGGCGGCAGTCGCGGCATGTGTGATTGCCCCTTGGCTGGCAAGGAATTACGCCGTCCACGGCCGGTTTATCTTCGTAAAGGCCAGTTTTGGATATGCATTCTGGCAAGGGAATAACCCCGCCAGTTGGGGGACGGACAAGGTTCCTAAGGCGACTGTGGAGACGATCCGGACCGATCACGACGGCAGCCCGGCGGATGTCAACCGCGCACTCTGGCAGGCTCGCCATGAAACGCTCTACATCGACCACGTCGTCCTCACCCGGGCTGACTTCCAGCACATGGGAACGCTGAGCGAACCGGAACGTGGCGATTACCTTGGAGCAAGGGCGTGGCAATTCATCCAATCCCACCCGGGCCACTATTTCGGACTGTGCGTGCAGCGACTGCGGTTCTTCCTACTTATCGACGAGACGAACCCCAAGGCGGCGAACGCGATATACCGATTCTCTACTTTCGTATGGTTCTCTCTTGCAGTAGGAGGGTTGTGGGTTTCCCGGCGGCATTGGCGACGGCTTTGGCCGACCTATCTCGCGTTCGGGGTAATAACGTTGTTTCACGCCTTGACCATCACTTCCGCCCGATTTCGGCTTCCGCTGGAGGGAGTTTCCTTCGTTTGGTGCGGTCTGTTCGTGGATGCCATCTTGCGACACTTACCGCGCTCAGAGGCGGAGGACCTTGAGAACCAGACCCAAGAGGGGGACAAGGATGCGGAATTTCGGTCCCCCCGCGCGGCAAGGACGGCAGCATGATGTTTTTCTGAACCCCCGTTGCCAGGATTCGACAAAGTCGGCCGGCTCTCACCCGCGGCTTCACTGGCACTTCTCGCGATGGCTGCTCTATAAGTTCTTCACGCGCAGACACTTAGGAAAAAAACGTCCCGCGAATAGCTCACGGTCCTTGCTTGGCATCTTGTTTGCTACAGAGTCGTCTCATCCCGATCTTAGGCTCTTTTTCCCAGCCCGGGTGACGCCTCGGGCCGTCTTTCGCCCGGCCAAATTGCATTCCTCGAACGGCCTGCCCTGAAGAATCTCCCATGCATGCGTGCGATCTCGTTGAACTAGCGGGACTTCTCTCTGACTACGGACCCGCTTTGCTCCGTCAAGAGGGAATTGGTTGCGGCTCAGGTCTGAATCAGTACTGGGTGGCCTCGCGGTGCCGATTGGACCGCTGGGGTCGCTTGATGCGACGGTTCGCGGATGACAAGTCCATTACTTGTGTTCCGAATAATCCCGTCTGGATACGGTACCACGCCGTTTTCGAGGAAATTCTGATTTCGGAGTTGCTTACGAGGGTTTTCGCGGGGTTGATGACGATTCAGGACCAGCGTCTGAATTCCAATGAGGTTGCGCCGGTGGCGCGGAGCGTCGTCTTGGGCCACCTCGAGGCGAGGAACCGGCTGATGGGGCTGCTTGCCGGCAAGCACGGCGTGCCGGACCAGACGGCGGCCGCCATGAATCGGCTTCTCAATCGGGTGGAGCACTGGACGGACGTCTTCCTTGGCAAACTGACCCCTATGAGCGACGTAGCCCATCTGGGGTTTGACGAGGACAGGGTCCGCCGGTTCGGAAAATCACTCGGATGCGGTTGCCGGAAGGAGGATCAGGGGGAGCCGGGCAAGGTCCCCCTTGAAGACGGACGTTTCGCCAGGTGGGACTCGATCCGCGACGAGTTCCGCGACGCTTTTCGGGCGGGCCACTCAGGCATGTCGCCGAATTTCGACCTGAACGAACAAATCGCGGGGGGCGTTCTTCTATGCTTCTCACCGGAAATGCTCTCACCGAGCGACTGCGCCCGGTCAATCTGGCTCTGCCGGCTGGTCGCCGTGGCCGAAAGCACGCAGGGGTTGCTGTCGGAGTTGCTGGAGGCGGGTTGAGGGGTAGCCTGCTCGCCGGCTCGCCGCCAAACCGCGTGCTGTTCTTGACGGGCAGGCCGTGCTTCGGCTAAGCTGACAACGCCGTCGTCGCGGTATGGGATGCTTCAGAGTGTGTTCGAAGCCCGCGAACGGTTGCCCTACGGCAAAACGGAACGGCTGTGCGCTTTGGCAAGGCAGGCCAAGAAGGACATAACTATGATTGAGCGGCTCTATGTCGACAATTACCGGAGCTTGGTCAACTTCGAGATCCGGTTCTCGGAGCTGACATTGCTTGTCGGCTCAAATGGTGTCGGCAAGACGTCGATATTGGACGTTCTATTTGCCCTAAGGCGCCTATTGTGCGGAGAATCGCGACTCACGGAGGAGGATGCCTTTCCGCCATCGACTCTGACGCGGTGGCAGAAACGCGCCAGACAGGTCTTGGAGCTGGATGCCGTTCTGGAAGGAGACGTGTTGCGGTACCGCCTTGAGATCGATCATGAGCCGATCACGCGCAAGGCGCGAATCGCGACGGAGCGTCTGGAGGTGGGGGGGAATCCACTTTTCCACTTCGAGACGGGTGACGTCCGGTTGTATCGTGACGATCATTCGGAAGGACCCGCGTTTGGCGCCGACTGGACCGAGTCCGCGATGGCACGCGTACCCCCGCGCTCGGATAATACAAGACTCTCGCGATTTCTGGAACACGTACGAAAGATGATCGTGTGTGGAATCTACCCGGCAAGCTTCGCGCCCGAGTCGTCGACCGAAGACCCGATCTTGAAACGCGATGGGCGGAATTTTGCCGCGTGGTATCGGCACATTCTCCTGGAACGTCCAGAGTTGGTGCCCGAATTCACCGCCGCCCTCCAAGAGGTGATCGACGGTTTCCGGAGCATCCGGATGGAGAAGGTCGGATTGGACAGCCGGGCCCTCATGGTTATGTTCGAGGAACAGGAAGGGCGGTACGAGTTGCGGCTGGATGAAATCTCCGACGGCCAGCGCGCGTTGATTGCACTCTATGCGTTGGTTAAGCTCGCCGCCGGCCAAGGATACACATTGTTCTTGGACGAGCCCGACAATTACGTCGCCTTGGCGGAAATACAACCATGGTTGATCGAGTTGTCGGATTCGTGCGGTGGTGAAGTACCACAAGCGGTGCTATGCTCTCACCATCCAGAATTGATCGATTACCTCGGGGCCGATCGAGGTTTGCTGCTCAGACGCGAATCTACGGGTGTAACGGTCGCGAGGAGCCTGCGCGAATCCACGGTCGAAGACGGTCTCAGGCTGTCCGAGAGAATTGCACGGGGGTGGGAACGATGAGTCGTCGGGTGCAAATCGTCGTGCTCTGCGAGGACCTGCAGCACGCGGTATTTGTTCGCCGTTTCCTGAAGAAAGCCGGTTGGCCGACACGTCGGCTACGGGAGGAAATCGCTCCCCCGGGTCGCGGATCCGGCGAACAATTCGTTCGCGAACGATTCCCGGTTGAGTTGACCGCTCATAGAACGAATTACAGCCGTGTGGCGGCGGCTTTGGTGGTCATGATTGACGGCGACAACCAGGGTCCCCGGAAACGGATGGACTCGTTTGCACAAGCGTGTCAATCGAGTGGAGTAGAGCCGCCGCGGCCCGACGAGCGAGTCGCCGTCTTCGTCCCCACCTGGAACATTGAAACGTGGATCGCCTATTTGGATGGGACAAGCGTCGAAGAGAACAAAGACGACTATCCTCGGCTGGCTCGGGAGAGGGATTGTCAGCCCCGGGTCAACCACCTCTGGGACATGTGTCAGCGTGGCGAATTGAGGCCGCCGAGTCCTCCTTCGTTGGATGCCGCATGCACGGAATACAAATCGAAACTACTATGGAGTAATAGAGACTGATGAAAACCGTACGATTCGGCGTAATCGGCTTGGGCCTCATGGGACGTGAGTTCGGCAGTGCCGCGGCGCGGTGGTGCCACCTGACCGATCTGGACTGCCGCCCCGAAATCACCGCGATTTGCGACGCGAACGAGGCACTTTTTCCCTGGTTTCGGGACTCGTGTCCGAAGCTCTCCCTCGCCACGACCGACTATCGCGAATTGCTCGACTCGAAGGAGGTTGACGCCGTCTACTGCGCCGTTCCGCACAACCTGCACGAGAAGTTCTATTGCGACGTTATCCAGGCCGGCAAGCACCTGATGGGGGAGAAGCCGTTCGGTATCGACTTAAGCGCGAACGAGGCCGTCATGCGGTGCATCAAGGACCATCCGAACGTCTTCGTCCGCTGCACGTCCCATTTCCCGTTCTTCCCGCCGATGCAGCGGATTTGCCGGATGATCGAAGAGCAGGCGTTCGGCCGGATCATCGAGGTGAATTCCGGCTTCCTACACTCTTCGGACCTCGACCCGAACAAGGCGATCAACTGGAAGCGGATGATCGACATCAACGGCGAGTACGGCTGCATGGGCGATTTGGGAATGCACGCGTGCCATGTTCCCTTCCGCGCCGGGTGGTATCCCAAGTCGGTCAGGGCGATTCTTTCGAATATCATGAAAGAGCGTCCCGGCAAGGATGGCCGGATGATTCCGTGCCAGACGTGGGACAACGCCACGCTCCTGTGCGACGCGGTCGACCCGAACACGAATGAACCGTTTCCCTTGACGATCAAGACGCAGCGGATCGCCCCCGGCGAGACCGACACGTGGTATTTCGAGGTGAAGGGGCTCAAGGGATGCGCGCGGTGGTCGGCGTCGAACCCCAGACGGCTCGAGCTGATGCAGTACGCGGCCGGTTCGGATCAGGCGTGGCAGCAGATCGACATGGGTTGGACGCCCACCTTCAAGGGAATCACCGGCGGGATTTTCGAGTTCGGATTCTGCGATGCCGTCCAGCAGCTCTGGGCCGCCTTCCTGTACGAGCTGACCGAAGGCAAGCCCAAGAGCAAGTTCGCCGGCTGCGTCACCCCCGAGGAAGTCGCCTACTCCCACCGATTGTTCACCGCGGCGCTGATGAGCAACGCGAACGGGACGACGGAGGGGGTGTGAGGGAGGGGGACCACTCCCGTACATTCGGTAACATGGCTTTCAGATCTTTCAAGTCGGACGACAGCTTTCTCGAGAAACTTGCTATCGGTGCCGCCGGCACGAAGCGAGTCATCGAGGATCTGGTTCGCTTGAACCAAGACCCGGTGGAGTTGGAGCGGGGATCCACTGGTTATAAGATTTGGAAGAGTATCAAGATCAAACGTATCCGCGTGCCCGACGTCCTGTGCGTGCGCACGGGTATCCGGGTGGAATGCCGCGCGAAACAGAAACTCGCGATCTCGATGTCGCACTCGACTTCCGATTCGGCTCGTGGTTGGGATGCGGGCTTGAATGACAATGACTATATTGCGATGGTTGTCCGTAAGAAGAGTGGGCAGTCGGCGATTTCTTGGATTGCCGAACCGTTGGTGCAGTACGTCAAAGTCGCCGATCTGCGCGCAGCGTACGCGAAAGGCCGAGTGACTTCCGAACGTCCGAAGGGCTCGCAGGAGGGGTTTGAGTCACGTCTGACATGGCCCGCGGCGGTAGCAAGCGCGGCGGGAACGATCGTAGGGGTAACCACGGATCGAATCCAGTATAAGCGAAAGCCCGATTCTCGGACGATCACATTGAATCTGTCGAAGAAAGGGACGTTGCTTGCACCCCTCGTCGCGGCCGGCGCAAGAACTGAAAAGGACGAAATACTGGCGTCGGTCGTCCCGGTTTATCGTTCCTTGCCTATACGGGTGGTCCCGCGCGGTCATTACGAGGCTCTGATCCATAGTAGTTCCCTGACGGACCGTTTCACGGCAGTGAAGGCCATGTCCCACATGAAGAGCGACGTTGCGGAAACTCGTCTGCGCGACCGCCTTCACGACGAGAACGAGCATGTCTACGTCCGGATGGAAGCCGCGGCGTCTCTGGTGCGGCTTGGCATTACCGACGGGTTGCAGTTCATTCGAGCAATACTGCAGAGCGAGTATTCGGAACACCGGCTGGAAGCCGTGATTATTCTGGGTGAATTGCCCGGTGCCGATTCCGAAAGGGTCCTGCTTGGCGTTCTTCGGGACTTGAGCCAGCGCGCAGAGATCAGGGCGGGGGTGGCCTGGGCGTTGGGAGAACTCGGCCGGAAGAAATCGATTCCGGCCCTAGTCGCGGCCTTCGAGGCATCGGAGCTGTCCATTCGCGAAGAGGCGGCACGTTCGCTCAGGAAGATTTGCGATCGCTACCACGAAACGGTTCTCGGGAGCTTTCGCGACGCGTCTGATACCACAAGGCCGGGTGTCGCATGGGCGCTTGCTCGTGCCGGAACCACAACCCCATCCGATTTACTCGAGGGATGGGCGCCAGCGAATCTGGATCGTCGGCAGTGGAGCGCCTGGATATTGGGGCAGAGCGCCGCGGACCGGTTCGTGATGGAGATTGAATCGCTGCGACGGGTGGATTCCGAAGTATACTTCGCGGCAACGGTCCTCTGGAAGATACTGGCAAGTTGGGTTCACGATCTTAAGGAGTATTAGCCGTCGATGGTCGAACTCTATCGCACGCATTTTGGCAGAGCGTATACCGCGGATGCAATGGCGCTCCTTGCCGAGACGCAGAGCGACAGTGTCGATCTAATCATGACGTCCCCTCCCTTTGCGCTGCAGAGGAAGAAGGAATACGGAAACGAAGATGAAAACAACTACGTCGATTGGATCGTCCGGTACGGTCATGAGATACGCCGCGTCCTGAAGGATTCCGGCAGCTTCGTGCTGGACTTGGGTGGAGCATACCGTAAGGGGCGACCCGTTCGGTCCTTGTACAACTACCGCGTGCTGATTCGGATGTGCGACGAATGCGGTTTCAACCTTGCCGAGGAGTTCTTCTGGCATAATCCGGCGAAGCTCCCTTCGCCTATTGAGTGGGTGAACAAGCGAAAGATCCGAGCGAAAGACTCCGTGAACACCATTTGGTGGTTCTCGAAAACCGATTTCCCCAAAGCGGACATTACCCGCGTTCTCGCTCCCTATTCGGACCGTATGAGGAGGCTCCTGGCCTCCCCCGAGAGCTTCTATTCGCCGAAGAAAAGACCCTCGGGTCACGATATTTCGACGCGGTTCGCGGCGGACAACGGCGGATCGATTCCTTCGAATCTGCTCCAATTTCCTAATACAGACAGCAATTCAAGATACCTTCGATTGTGCAAGAAATTCGGAGCGAAGAGGCATCCGGCTCGGTTTCCCGCCAAGCTGCCCGCCTTCTTTGTCGAGTTCCTCACCGATGAAGGGGACCTGGTCATGGACATTTTCGCCGGTTCTAATACCATGGGAGCGGTTTGCGAGAAAAGACGCCGGAAGTGGATCGCGTGTGATCTGAACAGGGAGTATCTGGCTGCATCCTGTTTTCGCTTCTTTCGCGAAGACGATGCACGAGACTATTCGGACATCTATGAGATGATGCTGACGCAGATCGATGGGCTTCCGATCGATTTGGACGCGCTATTGGCCCGCAATAAGTTGTTTGTCGTTTGAGGACCCCGTATGAAAACCCACCACGTCGGCATTATCGGGTTCGGTTTTATCGGGAAGGTCCATGCTTACGCCTATCGGAACCTGGCGCTCTTCTACGACCCGGTGCCGCTGGAGGCGGAGATTACGCACGTCTGCACCTCGCGGCCGGAAACGGCGGAAAAGGGGCGCTCGCTCATTGGGGCAACACATGCCGTCACGGATTACCGCGAGATCACCGAAAACCCCGAGATCGACATCGTTCACGTCTGCACGCCTAATCACCTGCACAAGGACGCCGTTCTCTCGGCGATGGCGCACGGCAAGCACGTCTACTGCGACAAGCCCCTTACCGCCACGCGCGACGAGGCCGAGGAAATCGCCCGGGCCGCGGCCGGCTACCGGGGCGTTTCGCAGATGACGTTCCATCTGCGGTTTTTCCCCGCCATCATGCGGGCAAGGCAATTGGTCGAGGGCGGTTTTCTTGGAGAGGTCTTGGAGTTCCGCGCTGCCTTTTTGCACGCCGGAAGCGCCAGGCCGGAGGCGCCTTTGAAGTGGAAGCTTACCAAGGCGGCCGGCGGCGGAGTCATCGCCGATCTGGCGTCGCACGCCTTCGACATGATCCATCACCTACTAGGGGACTTCCACGCGGTCTCGAGTCTGACGAAAATCGCCTATGCGAAGCGGCCTTCATTGGACGACCCGTCGGTTCTTCTGGATGTCGACGCCGAGGACAGCGTATTGATGCTGGCGAAGATGCGCGCCGGCGCGGTCGGGACCATCGAGGCAACGAAGCTGGCCAGCGGGTCCGAAGATGAATTGCGGATCGAAATCCACGGCTCGCGCGGGGCACTGAGGTTCAATTCGATGGACCCGCACCATCTGGAGGCGTACGACGCAACGGTCGACGACGGCCCCATCGGCGGGATGCGCGGGTGGACGGCGATCGACTGCGGCCAGCGCTATCCGCCGCCGGCGACCGGATTTCCGGCCGTGAAGTCGACCCTCGGCTGGATTCGCGCGCACGTCGCCTGTTTGCATCATTTCCTCGCGGCCGTGGCGGAACAACGGCCGACGGGGCTGGGACTGGAACAAGGAATCTATATCCAGCGGATCATGGAGGCCGCGCGGCATTCGGCCGAAGAGGGCCGCTGGGTGGTTTGTTGAGGCGAAGATCATGATTCTCGCGATTGACCTAGGAAGCACGTCCTTCAAGGCGGCCGTTTACGATAGGGACTTGGACCTGCTCGGCTCCGGTGCCGCGCCGCTGGAATATGGATTCGCCGAAGGGGGCTGCGTCGACCTCCCGGTGAAAACGGCCGAATCGGCTTTTCGGAAGGGAATCGCGGAGGCGCTCCGCTCGGCGTCCGTCGAGCCCCAGTCCGTCCGGGCAGTCTCCATTACCAGCCAGGCCCAGACCTTCACGATTCTGGATCAGCAAGACCGGCCCAGAACTCCGTTCATTTCCTGGCAGGACTCCCGAGCGGCCCGGACCTGTGCGGCGATGCAGCAGGAAGGATGCCTGGCGGATATCGCCGGCCACGCCAGCTTCGGTGAGCTGCTCGCCGCGTTGCAGGTTACCATTCTGGTCCACTTGCGGAGGACCCGCCGCGACCTTATTGCTCCGAGCGATCGGGTATTTCATCTGCCTAGCTATTTCGTGTACCTGCTGTCGAAACGGTTCGTCGTCGACGTCAACCTCGCCGCGATGAGCGGGCTGTACTCGCTGGAAGAAGACGCCTGGTGGCCGGCGGCGCTTAAGGCAACCGGATTGACGGCGGAACAGCTCGCGGACGTCGGCCGAGTCGGACACGTGGGGGCGATGACGCACGAAACGGCGGCCGAGTTCGGCCTGAGAGAGGAAGTTCCCATTGTCCTGGCCGGCAACGATCAGACGGCCGGAGCGTACGGCGTCCGTCTGGAGGAACGCGGGGGGATTCTGGTTACTTTGGGGACGGCCCAGGTGGCTTACGTCTGCCGCGAGAGGGTGCCGGAGCCGATTCCTTCCGGCTGCCGTGGCCCCTACCCCGGCGGAAGGGGTTACTGTCTGGGGGCGGACAGTTGCGGCGGCGCGATCGTGAACTGGGCGAAAACGGTCCTTGCCGGGTGCGAGACCAACGAGACCTTTTTTGACGCCGTCGCGAAGTCGCCCCAGGGTTCGCGGGGGCTCGTTTTCGAGGCGAATCTGCCGGAGCAGGCCGGAGCGTGGCACCGGATCGGAATGCACCACGCGCGGGGCGATTTCGCCCGGGCGGTAATCGAATGTCTGTGCAAACGGATGGCCGAGATGTTAGAATTGCTGGGAGTGGACCCTTCGTCCGCGCCGGTTTTGGCCGCCGGTGGAGGCAGCCGTTCGCCGGTGTGGGTCGATATCCTGTCGCAAACGCTGAGAACGCGCATCACGACGACGGATGCGGATCCGCTCACCGGCGCCGCACGAATGGGGCTTGAGGCGCTCCAACGCAAGAACGGAGTGACCGTTTAGCAGCCTGTTAGGGCGACCGACCGCCAACTACACCACCCTTTCCCCCACCAATAGGAATTCACGCCATGCGATTTGCACGATTGTTTCCAGTTTTCGCCGTCTCGTTCCTCTTCCTCGGCCTCACGGCGATTGCCGAGGATAACCAGTCCGACGCCGGCGCGGCGCCGGATGCCCAAAAGAAAGAAAAGGAAGCCGAAAAAGAGGGTTGGGTCTCTCTCTTCGACGGCAAAACCCTCGAGGGTTGGAAGGTGCCGGTCTACGGCGGGGACGGTCGGGTGAAGGTGGAAAACGGGGAGATGATCCTCGAATTCGGCGAGATGATCACCGGCGTCACGATAGCCGATGCGAAGAAATTTCCCACGATGAACTATGAAGTGGAAATCGAGGCGAAGCGGGTCAACGGGAGCGATTTTTTCGCCACGACGACGTTCCCGGTCGGCAAAGACTGCTGCTCGTTCGTCGTCGGCGGCTGGGGAGGCACCGTCACCGGCATCTCCTGCGTCGATTTCTACGACGCCGGCGACAACATCACCACGCGGTTCGTCTCGCTCAAGAATAACCAGTGGTACAAGGTCCGCATCCGCGTGAGCGAAACGCGGATCGAGGCGTGGATCGACGACGAGAAACTCGTCAATTTGCCCACGAAGGACCACCGCTTCGAGGTCCGCATCGAAGTCAACCAATCCCAACCCTTCGGCATCACCACCTACCAATCGACCGGTGCCATCCGCAAGGTCCGCTACCGCAAGCTGACCGCCGACGAAGTGAAGAAGATAGCCGAGACGCCCAATTCGTAGGGATCGATCCAAGACGAACCCCGTCTCTTCACCGGAATAATCCACGCACTGCGATGCGGCGGGTACGGCAAAGGTCGCGACTGGTACGACTGCGTTTGGTACTAAGTCAGAAAACCGGAGTGAGCTTCCAGTTCTTGAAATCCAAACAACTTGGTTCGTGGAGTAAAAGGGGGATTCGAATGGGTGCAAGCCGGGTATTCGACGAATTGGAGGGGTCGTGCGGTAAACGCAGATGGTGACTCGGGTTCCGGTATTCATGTTGAAAGCGGTCAACAAGGCGACCCGGCCGCCGAGGGTGCGGGCGGTCTCGACGGTTGTCGCCATGTCGCGCGGCGACAATGCGCGGTGTTCACGCCATCGGCGAATCTTGGGGGCCTTGGGCAACCGGATCGCCGGGCTGTCAGGGGCGATCGGCAGCCGGGGCCTTACCGCGTGCGGACGGGGTCTTTGGGGCGCTGGGGCAGTTTTTTCGGGTGCTTCTCGATCCGCTCCATGACCTCTTTGATGGCCCTGTCCAATTGGGGATCGTGGCCGGCGATGACCGATTTGGGGTCGTTTTCGACCTCGATATCGGGATCGACGCCGTGATTTTCGATTATGTATCGGCCATCGGGTCCGTTCGTGGCACTCAAGGGAACGAGGACGTAGCCGCCGTCCAGGAGTGGTCCGCGGTCGGATATTCCAACGACGCCGCCCCAAGACCGCTTGCCGATCAAGGGACCCAACCCCGCCTCGCGAAAATAATGGGGAAAGATGTCCCCGTCGGAGGCCGAGTGCTCGTTGAGCAGGCAGACGAGATGCCCGTGGAAGACGCTGTAGGGGTAGGTCCTGGGGCCGTCTCTGGTGCTCCCGAACCGCGTTCCCAGGAGTTTATTATCGAGCCGCTCGATGATCCATTGCGAGACGTTGCCGCCGCCGTTGGAGCGGACGTCCACGATGAGTCCCTGCTTGCGGATTTGCGGGTAGTACCACTTGATGAACTCGGCGATTCCTCCGGCGCCCATATCCGGAATGTGCAGGTAGCCGACCTTTCCGCC
>CAZFQG010000151.1:0-16310 GCA_964520785.1 uncultured Planctomycetaceae bacterium
CCAAGGCCGCGCCCGTTCTGTGGTGGTCGAATAATTGGATGTCCGTTGTTGTGCGTCTCGAATAATTGGATGTCCGTTGTTGTGGGTTGTTGTGGATCGGCCGCGTGCCCCGCTGATGGTGGGGTAATCCGGACAAGAATCCGGCGGCAAACGGCTCTTTCAGGGGGTGGCGCTAACGAACGGGCCCAAGGCCGCGCCCGTTCTGTGGTGGTCGAATAATTGGATGTCCGTTGTTGTGCGCGTCCGTTGTTGTGCGCGTTGTTGTGCGTTGTTGTGCCGTACAAAGTCGCGCCGATGCATGATGGATTCTCCTCAAGTAGCGTTCGAATTTCCTTCTGCCGCTGGATGGCGTGAATGACGTCGGCGCCGTCGAGAATCCAGTTCATGCCGAGTTGCACGAACCGCCGCGACTGCTCGATGCTGAAGACGACCGGGTGCAAATGGACGCCGACGCCGAGTCTCGCACGACGGCTACTCGGCGGGCAGATCAAAGTCGACCGTATTTTCGCCGGGTTGTACGTCCACCGTCAAGGGGGAGGTCGCCACCTGCTCGTAGCGCTCCGGCACCAGCCACTCCACAATCGGCCGGCCCGGCGCCCCGGGCGCCTCCGGCGATGATGCGCCTCCCCCGGGAAAATGGACCCGGGTCGCCTTGATGGTGACCTTATGCGTGCCCGGGGTGGCGCCGTCCCCCTCGGCGAACGTGGTCAGGTGGTAGGTGCCGTCCGGGTTGATCTCTCCCATGGCCGGGCGCCCTTCTTCCGGCCAGAAGAGAACGCGGCCCTCCGGGACCGGCTTGCCGGCGTACGTCACTCGGCCGGAGACGTCGGCCGTCTCGGGGAATCCGGGGCCGCAACCCGAGCAGAACAAGTTCAGGAAGACCCCGGGGAGGAATATGGAAAAGACCCAGAGCGGGCTTGCGGGTGGAGGGGACGCAAACGAGGCGTGCTTCACGTGCCCCCTCCGTGGAATCGCCGTCCGCTCGGGTGGAGAGCGCCTGGTAGACCTTGAAATCGATCGTGATGTGCAAAAACTGGACGTGGCCGTCGCAGAAGACGAAATTCACCGCGTTTCCGGCGTGCTCGCTGGTAAAGGGCATGTCGTTGTGGTCGTCGACCACCGGAAGGAACCGGCTGCCCAAGGGGTACTTCGCGTGGCACGAGACGTGTCCGGTGGTGGCGCCTCCCACGGGGTCGGACGCCATCGTGCCGCCGCCCAAGTACCACGCGTAGCAGCCGCGGGCGTCCGGGTTCCCGTCGATCCACATGGTCCGTTCGTGCGTGCTTTCGCCGACCGCCATGGTATTCGACGTCCCGTCCGAGATATCGCGAATTCGGACGAAGCCGTTGGAAAAAAGGACGCCGTCGCGGTAGACGTCGCCGCGGTAGTTCCGCGAGGTACGCGTTTTTCCGCCGGCGACGCCGAAATACTCTTTTCGAACCGGCGCGAACGGGGTCGAACCCCATTCCACGGCGCTGGGGCAGTGGTAGATCGGAACCGGGATTTTCCGAAGGTCCCGCTGGGAATCCCACCAGATCCATCCGCGATTGCTCGTGTAACACGGTTCGTACAGTTCGTGAATCCCGGGAAGCTCGACATACGGGAGAATGACCGCCAGGAACCCGGAACCGCGGCAATCGCCTCCTTGGCAATTCATGGGAACGCTCACGACCGACCCGGCCGGTAGATTGCCGTGGGCGCTTTCGTAATTGAGCAGTCCCAGCCCGATCTGCTTGAGGTGGTTGCTGCACTGCATCCGCCGCGCCGCCTCTCTCGCGGCCTGCACCGCCGGCAGCAGCAAGGCGATTAGGATGCCGATGATGGCGATTACCACCAACAGCTCAACGAGGGTAAAACCGGGTTTGGTTTTCATGACGGTTCTCCGCGTCACGGCGCGACTTCCGATTCTTAGCCTCAAGAGGAAAGAACCCAAGGTGCGAAAACCTCTCGCGGCGACCCGCCGCGCCAAGTATTCGGCGACCTCGGAACCACCGCAACCTCCAGACTACCAACCCAGGTTTCACGCTTCAAGTGTTTTTCCCGGCGCGACCCGCCTTGGCATCGCCTTCGGCAGACATTTTGGCCGTACGCCGTTGGCCTACCGGCGCGAAGCCACGCTGGGAGTACGGCGCGGCGCGTGACTGATCACTCAAAACACCGTGCGACAAGGCGCAACTTCCCTGCCGAGAGGGCTCGCGGAGGTTTCACTTCTCCCACCTTCGGCGCAGCCACTCGAGGGCGCCCGGCGTGCCGCTCCAGGCGGACCTGAACGCCTCGACGTAGTGATACGCTTCGGCAGTGGATCCGCAAACGTAGTATTCCGTATCGGCGGGCGCGTATTGTTTCGCGTTTTCCGGATTGAGCAGCCAGGCGGCCGTGGAGGAATTGCCCTGAATCGCGTCGTCCAGCGTCTTTCGAGCCTTCGGCGAGTCGCCTTCAAGCCGGTAGTGGAGCAAGGAAAGGTTGTAGGGGGTATTGAAACCGTTGTCTTCGTACGGCGCGAGTACGGCCAGGGCTTCGCGGTCGCGGTTGGCCAGCAGGAGCGCCTCCCCGTACGGCTCTCGAATATTCTCTTCCTCGCGGACGTCCAACGGCAATGCTTCTTCCCACCGTTCGATCGCTTCGTCCAATCGCCCTTGGATATTCAGCGCGTCCGCCGACTCGCACAAAAGCCAGACGTAACACATTCGCAAGGGATCGAGGTCGGAATCGTCGGGGACCCTCCTCCGCGAAGGAACCTTCCTCATCCGACGGCGTCCGACGCGCAGACCCATGTCGGCGATCTCGCTTCGCGCCTCCGCGTCGTCCCGCTCCAAGGCATCGGCCAGCACGATGTACGGCTCCAGGCGGTTCGGGTCGAGCTCCATCGCCGCGTTGGCCGCCTCGATCCGCTCCGTCGGCGAGAATCTCGTCGCCAGCCCGTCGAGGATATCCGGTACCGCGGGGCCGAACTCGTAGAGTTCGTCACTAATCAGCAGGTCGACGAGTTCGTCGACGGCCTCCTCGCAAGACGCGTCGTCGGCCTCGGAGAAAATATCGGGGTGCTCGAGGATTTCGTGAAGCGTCGCCCCGACGAATTCCGCCAGGTCGGCCGGGGTCTCGATCGTTTCCAGCCGCCGGGCCAAATGGTCCAAACCGAGATCCATCAGCGCTTCCTCGAGCAGCGCTTCCGGATTGCCCGCCTCGGAAGAACGCGGCCCAACCGTTGCCGCGGCGATGTTGGCGAGAAACCCGAACGAATCGGTGGTTTTTGTTTTGGCTTGTCCGGAGGCCGTCTTCTTCTTCGCCGCCTTCGTCTTCGGTGACGATTTCTTCGCGGTCGCTTTCTTGCGTGTCGCGGCCTTCTTGCACCTCGGCTCGGATTTCTTCTTTTTTGCCATAACTGCTTCGGGGTAGAAGGTGGCTAGACCTTCCGCAAAATGAGAGAGATATTCTGCCCGCCGAAACCGAAGCTGTTCGTCAATACGGTGTTGCACCGGACTCTGCGGGCTTCATTGGGGACGTAATCGAGGTCGCAATCCGGGTCGGGGGTTTCGTAGTTGATCGTGGGTGGAACCGCGTCATCTCGCAGAGCGAGGAGGCACCAAATGACCTCGGTGACGCCGGCCGCCGCGATGAGGTGTCCCATCATGCTTTTGGTGCTGGAGACCGGAATGCTATACGCGCGCTGGTCGAAGACCCGCTTAATCGCGAGCGTCTCGACCTTGTCGTTGACGGTGGTGCTCGTTCCGTGCGCGTTGATGTAGTCGATTTCGTCGGTGGACACATCGGCGTCGGCGAGGGCCGCCTTGATGCACCCGATGGCGCCGCGCCCCTCTGGATGGGTGTCCGTAATCCGGAAGGCATCGGCCGTCGAACCGTAACCGACGACCTCGCCGTAAATCGTCGCGCCTCGCTTCCGGGCGTGTTCGTATTCCTCGAGCACCAGCATTCCGGCCCCCTCGCCGAGGACGAAACCGTCCCGGTTACGGTCGAAGGGGCGCGAGGCCGTTTTCGGGTCCTCGCTGGTGCTCAAGGCGGTCAGGAGGTTGAAGCCGGTGACGCCGAAGGGGTGGATCATCGTATGGGTTCCGCCGCTGAGCATCACGTCCGCCTCGCCGCAGCGGATCAATTCGGCCGATTCGCCGATCGCCTGACTGCTGGCGGCGCATGCCGTCAGACAGTTGTTGTTCGGCCCTTGCGCGCCGAAAAGACCGGCCAGGTGCGCCGCCGGCATGTTCGGCTCCTGTTCCAGCTCCGCGATCGGGTGGAGTAATTCCAGTCCGGCGCGGGTGAATTTCGCCAGATCGAGTTCGCCGTCCTCCAGCGCGATCGATATCATCTTCGTGAAACGGTCGAAATCCTGAGGACCTTCGCCGCTGCCGGTATAAATGCCGAACCGCGTCGGGTCGATAGGCGCGTCCAGAATGCCGGAGTCGGCGACCGCCTTCTTCCCCGCCCCGATCGCGAAATGGGTGTGGCGGCCTTGGTGCTTCCACTCTTCCGGGTCCTCGTCCACGTCGCGGAGGTCCCAGTCTCGGATCTCCGCGGCGATCTTGGTCGGAAAACTGCCGGCGTCGAAAAGCGAGATGAAGCCGACGCCCGACTCCGCGTTCAGAAGCCGCTTCCAAACGTCGTCGAACTCGACGCCCATGGGGGTTATGCATCCGATTCCGGTTACGACAACGCGTCTTCTCATTCCTTCGCGACGGGAGATTCCCGTTCCTTTCGAGTGCTAAGCGGACGGCTCCGCGAGCGGCTCGCCGGTCGTCGTCCTGCCGACGTCATACGCTCCGAGCATCCGCATCATCCGGACGTAATCATCGGGATCGAAGAGCTTCTTGTGGGCGAAGATGTCGTTGAGATGGGCGAACATCAATTCTCCCTCGGCGTGCAGCTCGTCGCCGAGATGGCTGGTGACCGTCACCATCGCTCCGTCCTGCTTGATGTATTCGACTTCCGTCGTGTAGACGAGCGTGTCTCCCGGTCCGACCGTCCGGTGGAAAAGGACCTTGGGAAGTTTCGCCAGAACGACCTTCTCGCGGAACCCGTTGAACTCACCCACCAGAAGACCCCCGGTCTGGGCCATTCCCTCGATGACGAGTGAGTGGGGCATCGTCGGATTCCCGGAGAAATGATCGTGGAGGTGATCCTCCGCCAAGGTGATGTTCTTGATCGCCTTGGCGTGCCTCCCGCTCTCGAATTCGATGAATCGGTCTATCCAGTACCAACGCACGCGCTCACCCTTGCCTTAGTCGGTCAACTCGACCTTCGCCTCGATGAACCGCACCATGTCGGCGACGGTAAGGACGTTCCCAAAGTCCTGAACGACCGGATTCTTCGAAAACTCTTCGAGGTCGGCGAACGGCATCCGCCGCCTCAATTCCTCCAATCCCTTTTCGGTCACTTTTCCCTCTTGGACGTATTCCGAGTTGGCCAGGACGTCCTCCGGAACGAGTTCGCCCCTCGGGATCTTAATGTCGAACGCCTTCTCGAGCCGGAAGACGATGTCGAGAAAGTCGATGCTTTCGGCGCCAAGGTCGCCGACAAGCGTCGCCTCGGGAGTCACCTCATCGTCGTCCACGCCCAATGCCTCGACGAGTGCCTCTCGTATCTTTTCGAAAATTTCATCCTTGGTCGGCATGTTGATACCTCTTCAATAAATCGGCGATCAAAAAGTTCAATACGTTCTAGTAACTTCCCAAACTCAGGCCCCCGTCCACTCGAAGCACCTGCCCGGTCAAGTAGCCGGCATCGTCGCCGGCGAGGAACGTGACGACCTTCGCGATTTCTTCCGGTCGGCCGATCCGCTTCATCGGGATCGCCTTCTTGATCTGATCTTCCGCGATACCGCGTACCACCGCGCTCATGTCGGTCTCGATCATCCCCGGCGCCACCGCGTTGACACGGACCTTTCGAGGGGCCAATTCCTTCGCTAGTCCCCGCGTCAATCCGTTAATGCCCCCTTTGCTGGCGGCATAATTCACTTGTCCGCGCGCGGCGAACTCGGCCGCCGTGCTCGACAAATTCACGATACTTCCACTTCGCTGGTACATCATCTGTTGGCAGACCGCGTGACAATAGTTGAACGTTCCACCAAGGTTCGTCGCGATTACCGCGCTCCACTGCTCCGGCGTCATGGCCCCGAGAAGCCCGTCCTGGACGATCCCGGCCGAATTCACCAGAATATCGAGCTTTCCCCATTTCTCGACCAACGCCTCGACCACTTCATGCGCCCGCTGGTAATCGCCGACGTCCGCCTGAATCGGCTCGACCTCGAAACCCGCTTTCTCAAGCGCACCCGCCAGCGCGGTCGCCGCGTCCTGATTGCTCTGGTACACAAAGGCGACCTTCGCCCCCTCGCGGGCCATGTCTTCCACGCACGCCCGGCCGATTCCCCGACTGCCGCCGGTGATGAGGGCCGTCTTTCCTTCAAGTCGCATCGTCATCCAAACCGTTCTTTCTTTCCCAACGTCCGATCTCTCAGCCCAGCGCGAGCTGGCGCGGCCGTCATCCGCGATCCAAGGCCGGCTCGCTCGGGCGGTAAAGCAAACCGAAGACCTCGCGAAGGTTCTCCCGGACGGACACGTCCGTCTTCGCGTGGCGAGGATCCTCGTCCGCCAGGTTGTAACAACGCAACGTCAGCCGTCCCGAGACCGCCGTCCGCCCGTCCAACAGACCTTCCGCCTTGAACCGCGCTTCGTCGCCGGATTGCTTCAGTAGTTCAGCCGTAACCAAAAGGGTCTGACCAGGTTCCACGAATTTCGCGTATTTTACGTTTCTCGCCTCTTTTAATAAGATCATTGTTCGGGCGAAATCTTCCGCGTCACGAATCAGCCAAGCCGCGGCCTGGGTCATCGCCTCAAGCATCAAGACCCCCGGCATCACCGCGAAACCCGGGAAATGGTCGCCCAAATACTCCTCCGCCATCGAGAGGTTCTTAACCGCGATGATCTTGTTTCCACGGTCGATACGGGTGATTCGGTCAATAAGGACGAAACGCATTCGCAGGCGCCTTGAAAAACACGCCGGTTTCACTATTTTACGCAACCGGCTGGAGATACAAGCTCAACAGTATAGCCATCTTCGGCAATCGTGGCAACCGCTATAATATGCGCCCCACCGAAACCACCTGGTACGCCGGTCCTTGAGAGTTCCCGATCCTAATAAAACCGTATGATAACCCCTTTGGCAGGCAGAGAGAAATGGCAATAAGGTGGTGCTGTCAAAATGGCAGGTCTTGTGGCGAATCTCCCTAGGTACGCATGACGTAAACTCTTGATGAGTCGAGAATTGGCGACGGTCGAAAGTTTTTGGCATCTCTTTTGCAGTTGAGATAATTGACGTTATCGGCAGATTGAAAGGCCGAGAGATAAGCATTCGGGCCTTTCTGCCGCGATCGGATGCAACATCGCAAGATCGTTTCCCCGAACGAGTTGTCGCAAAGAACGGAGGATTATATGTACTTTTCCCCATTGACCACTCGCGTCCCAGTTCGCCGATTCCGCGAGGAAGTAGATCGGCTCCTGTCCGACTTCCTCGGCGGGTTTGGGACGGAGAACCTTCGCGGGCCGGGCTCAATGCCCGCCAACGTATGGGAAGACAAGGACAATCTGTACGTCGAGATTGAGTTGCCTGGTGTTAGGGAAGACAAAATCGATCTTTCGGTTTCGGAAAACGCGCTTCACATCGAAGTCGACCGACAGTCTGAAGAAGCCGAAGGGGTAACGGTTCATCGGCGCGAACGGTCCGAAGGGCAAACCGCGCGAAGCATCAAGCTGCCTACGGAAGTGAACGCGGACGAGGTGACCGCGTCGCTCGTAGACGGCGTCCTGACGGTCACGCTTCCGAAATCCCCTTTGGTGAAGCCCCGGAAGATCAAGGTTCGCGGCGGTGACCCGCGGCCGGCCGAATCGGAGAAACAGCCTGCCGAAGCGGAACACACGAACGGGAAAACCGCCGAGCACGGCCCTTGTCAATGATTGCGACGGGTCCAGCTCTTCACCGGCCGTTTTCGCGAATGAACCAAATTCACCATGGGAGATTAAGATATGAGTAGCGAAGAATCCTTGGCCAAAACGCCGAAGGAAGATATCTCCGGCGTGGAAGGCACCCGCAGCGGCCGAGTCTTCCGGCCGAACGTGGACATTCTGGAGAACGCGGATGCGATACTCATCCACGCGGATATTCCCGGCGCGACGGGCGACTCGATCGACGTGGATTTCGAGGAAGGTGTCTTGACGATTTCGGCAAAGGTCCCCCCCCGGGATAGTGGTCGCGAGTACCTGCTTCGCGAATACGAGATCGGCGATTACCAGCGGACGTTCCGCGTCAGCGAATCGATCGATGCCTCGCGGATCACCGCCGCTTTCAAGGAAGGAGTCTTGACGTTGCACCTGCCGAAAACGGCCAACGTCAAGGCCAGGAAGATCGTCGTCTCCACCGCCGGCTAACCCCCGACCCCGAGCCGGTTCGGCCTTCAACGAACCGGTTTTTCCTATTGGACTACTTCATCGGCCCGGACGCGTATTCTACAATTGGCGCTCCGGGCCGTTCGCGTTTCTCGGGAACAGGGCCCCAAAGGGAATCCGATTTCACCATCCAAGGAGAATCTCGATGAACGGCCGACGGCGCGTTTTGGATCATATCGCCGGGAAGGAGGTCGACTCCCTCCCATATCTTCCGATTACGATGATGTTCGCGGCCGACCAGGGGGGAAAACCGTACGGAGAGTACGCGGGCGACTACAGGGTGTTGGCCGAATGTCAATTGCTCACCGCCGAGCGGTTCGGGTTCGACCTTGTCTCGACCATTTCCGACCCGGCACGCGAAGCGGCCGACTGCGGCGCCGCGGTCGAATACTACGAGAATCAGCCGCCGGCGATCGACGAGGCGAACGCGCTGCTGAAGGACAAGGCGACCTTGGCCAAGTTGCGGGTGCCGGATCCCTTGGGGGGAGGCCGGATGCACGATCGGGTCAATGGAGTCGCCTTGTTGCGGGAAAAGGGAGGCGACGATTTCGTCGTGGAAGGCTGGATCGAAGGCCCCTGCGCAGAGGCCGCCGATCTCCGCGGAATCAATCTTCTCATGCTCGATTTTTTCGACGACCCGGCGTTCGTCCGAGATCTATTCGACTTCATTCTGGAGATGGAACTCGGCTTCGCGAGGGCCCAAATCGACGCGGGCGCGGACTGGCTCGGGATCGGCGACGCCGCCGCGTCACTCATCGGGCCGCGATTTTACGAGGAGTTCGTCTTCCCCTACGAAAAACGTATGGTCGACGCCATCCACGAAATGGGAGCCATGGCCCGGCTCCATATCTGCGGAAATACGTCTCCGCTCGTTGGCCGGATGGGCCAACTCGGTTGCGAAATCGTCGACCTGGATTATATGGTCTCGATGGCCGCCGCGCGGGAAGCAATGGGGGCGGAGCAGATTCTTCTCGGAAACATCGACCCGGTCTCGGTCCTGCGCAACGGGACCCCGGACAAGATCGAAGACGCCCTGGAGCAATGCCACCGAGACGCGGGAAGCCGCTACATCGCCAGCGCCGGCTGTGAAGTCCCTCGAGACACGCCGCTGGAGAACCTGGAGGCGATGCGTCAATTCGCGCGGAGCCGTCGTCCGTAACCGCGCGGGGCGCTCAGGCATGATCCGGCCGCGTCGGAATGGCGTGCGTCGCCATACTCACCGTCGCCGCTGCCGCCGGGAACGCGCGCGGGAAAGGGCCGCCGGCACGCCGAGTACCAGCACCGCCACACCCGGTTCCACGACGACGGCGGTCGGATTCACCACGACGTCGTGACTCGCCGACAGGTCCAATACCATCGTCCCGTTTCCCGTCTCCCAATCGCGAAAATCGAAGTGGATCTGTTGGAAGTACGGATCTCCGACCGGTTCTCCCAGAAAAAGCCCCAGCATGTCGAGTCCGGCGGTCAGGAGGTCGACTCCCACGATGCCGTCCAGGAAGACGGTCTGCCCCCACTGCGACCGTACCAGGTCGAGATCGGCGCTGTTGACGACGCCGTCGAAATCGGCCCCCCCTTCGCCGGTGAAATCGCCCCGGGTGACGTCGCCGGGGAACACGCTCGATCCCCAGTTCGCGCGGACCAGGTCCAGATCGGCCGTTCCGACGAAGCCGTCGCCGCTGCCGTCGGCGTTCTTAAACAGGTCCAGAAC
Organism: uncultured Planctomycetaceae bacterium; assembly: GCA_964520785.1. GTDB lineage: Bacteria > Planctomycetota > Planctomycetia > Pirellulales > Thermoguttaceae > CAZFQG01. Next base: position 10,159 of record CAZFQG010000151.1, read on the forward strand.
GATGAATTCGATTCCCAGATAGTCGGGATCGTCGCTGGCCCATACCAGATCGACGCCTTCCGCGGTCGGGAGACGAAACTGGTCCACGACGTGAATCGGAACCCGTTTTTCTCCGCCGACCCCGCCGATTACCTGAAAGTCGATCGCGTCATCCTCCAGATCGCCGTCTCCGTCGGCGTCCAATCCCAGGGCGAATGCCGTGTTCCGCGAAATCATCGACAGTTGGGCTCCCGTGTCCAACAGGAACGTCCTCGTCAGCGTAACCGTTTCTCCCGCCGTGTTCGTCGTCCGAACCTTGGCGGTTAGGAAGGGGATGTCCGCGTACGTCGGCAACGGGGAATCGGGGTCTTCCCAGTCCGGACGCCCGTCCGCCGCGTCAAACCGCATACGGTTGTCCAAAAGAACCGTGTACCGGTGGCCCGCGCTCTCCGGAAGGACCGGTACGCCGCCGATTTGCGGCACCTCTTCCTCGGGGAAATAGACCGACATCGGAAGGAAATCGAACAAGTCCCGCATGTCCGACCAATGGCTCATGTCCAGCGTGGTGACGCGCCCCGTCATCGCCGGCATTCCGATCAGCCCGGGGATACCGCCCCAGTCGATAGGCCCCCCAAGTTGCGATCCGGCGTTGAGCTGGAATCGCGTTCCGTCGGTGGACAGAGGAAGGGAACGCGTAGCGCCATCGCTCGCTTTGAAGTCGATCCGGTAGGGGGCGCTGACGTTGTAAACGGTGTAACCGGCGACGCCCAGTTCGAGAAACTCGGCCTCGGTAACCACCCCATTGCTCAGAAGATTCCCCGCGGCGGCGTCGACGATCAAAATGCCGTTGGCGCCGGTGTCCAGAAGAAGATGCGCGTACAAGTTATAGCCGAAAAGTCCTCCGTCCCCGCCTTCCGGTCCCAGACTGTTCCCGGCGGCGTCAAAAACCTCAATCTCCACATACGGTTGATCCGAGATGATCTGCTGGGGACCCAATAGAATATAGGGCCCCTCCCCCCGAACACCCGGAACCAGGCCAAATGTCAACAAGAGGGAAATCACAAAAAGAAGATGCTTCATATCAGCCTCGACATTGAAGTTTCTCTTGCCGGAAACCGGGCCCGTGCCACCACCCCGAGGGGATTGTGGAGTAAGCATCGCCTATACCACGGAACCTGGTCCCACGGAAGAAGTGCGTATGCCCAGGGCTTCGACCTTCGAGGGGCGGCTCCCTCATTATAGTTGAGAACGGAAAAAAAGGAAACGAAATCGGCCCCTTTCCACCCGGTGGTTTCCCGCCTTCGCGAGACACGTTTGGGTCGTCACCGAAGGCGTCTCCCCAAACGACATTCAGCCGGACGCCCCGAGCGAATCCGCGGCGAATCCTTGCCGAAAACCGAGGGCCCAATTACAATTGAAAAGAACCGTCTCGTCGGCCCCTCGTCAACAATCCTTCCCCTATTCGATGAAAACCAGTCTCGTCCTCCTCCTGATCGGGTTCGTCGTGCTGAGTGCGCCGCCGACGTCTTGCGAGGCCGATTTGTACATTAACCAATACTCTCCCCCCCGTCACGACCGGTTCTATCAGGGGGCGGATAAGAGTTTTATCGGAGAGGGCTACGATTTCTCCGGCGTGGGACACACCTCGTCGTACCGTTGGGTGACGATGATCTCGCCGACCTTTTTCGTGACCGCGACCCACCATCTTCCTCCGGTGGGGAGTACCGTCACGTTTTACGAGGGAAACGTGAAATCGGCCGAGTTCCGGCACGATTACGTCGTGGACGACTTCTTCGTGACCTTCCACTGGGACGGCGTCCCGTCCGATCTGACGCTGGGTCGGCTCGTCGTTCCCGATTTCCAGCGAGAGGCGATTCTTCCCGAACACAATATCGCCTATTACCCGATCATCCCGCCGGAAGAGTACCGCTATCTCGGCGCCGACGTCTTCGTGTACGGAAAGCCGGATATCGTGGGGATGAACGACATCGCGAACATGTACGCCTGGTACGACAAATGGACGGCGCCCTACGACAAGAACACGTACGTGGCGCGATACACCTATAACACGGACGCGTTGGGAAAGGGCACCGACGAGGCGTTCGTCGTCACCGGGGATTCCGGCGCTCCGTCATTCATCGTATGGGAGGGCCGCCTGGCGCTAGCCGGCACCCATTACTTCATCAGCGCCCATCCACCACCGATCAACGGCACTTCGTTCTTCGGCGACTCCTTCGTTCCCAAATACCTCGATCAGATGCGCGCCGTCCGGATCGAAGGGGACCTGAACGGGGATCACTTCGTCGGCTCGGAGGACCTCAATCTCGTCCGGCTCAACTGGAATACGACGGTCCCGCCGGGTGATTTCTCGCAAGGGGATATCTCCGGAGACGGTTTCGTCGGCAGCGCCGATTTGAACCTCGTCCGCGCCTACTGGGGCCGCACCGGACCGGGGTACTATTTGGACTCTGGCCGGACGTCTTCTTCCTCCGCCGAGACCCGCGCCGGGACCGCCGTTCCGGAACCGTCGTTCTTGGCGTTGCTGTTCGCGGCGACGCTGCTGCTCGGTGGGCCGAAGAGACCCCGCCGCCGCTCTCGCCAGTAACGGCCCGTTAGCGGTCGGTTCGGCCCGGCGTTGACGAAGTCCGCGGTGTGCGGGCCCTCTCATGGAATCTCGCCGCGGGGATCGCCTGATGCCGGACGCGGATCACCGCCGGGATCATGAAGTCCTCCAGATGCTCCGCGCAGAACATCTGAAGCTCGCGATGGGAGACTTGTTCTTTCCGCCGCAGTCGGACGACCGCGCAAATCCGGCCGTCGAGAGTCAGCTCATCTCGGTCTTCGTAGACCATTGCGTCCACCACGCCCGGGTGGGTTCTCAGTACCGCCTCGATTTCTCTCGGGGCAGCCGTTTCCCCGCCGATTTCGAGCGTATCGTCTCCGCGACCGACGAAGTAGAGGTTGCCGTCAAGATCGGTTCGGAAGCGGTCGGCGCAGGCGAATTCGCGGCCGCCGGTTCGCGAGTTTCCGCGGAGGACGCTTTCGGTCGCTTGCGGCCGGCGCCAGTACCCGAGCATGACGTTCGGCCCGCAAACGGCCAACGTGCCGGCGACCTCCGGCGCGGTGGTTTCCCCCTTTTCATCGACCACCCTCGCGTCGATTTCGGTAAACGCTTTTCCGACGCGACCGGAACCGGCTCCGGTCGCGTCGAGCGGGGCGAACGCGGTATGAAGGCATTCGGTCCTGCCGTAGGAGGACCAGAGCCCGGCGCCGGGAAACGCCTCCGCGAGCCGGGCGACGTGTTCGGTGGCAAGCGGCCCGCCGAAATTGACGATGTAACGGAGACTCGAAAGGTCGAAACGCTCGACGTCGACGCACAGCAGGATTCCGGCCATCGACGGAACGATGGGGAACCCCGTGGCGCGGGTTCGTTCGATCGTCTGGAGGACCGCGGTGGGGTAGGCGAACGAAGGCTCCAGGACGAGCGTCCCTCCGGCACGAAGAATGCCGACGGCCTGCTGCAGCCCGTAACCGAGCGATACCGGCAACGCGGAGACCAGGATGTCTTCGGACGTGTTGCGGAGATACCGATCCGCCGCCTCGGAAGCGAAGGCGAGGTTCTCGCGGGAGAGCACCACGCCCCTGGTTCCGCCGACCCCGTCGGCCGTGTACAGGATTGCGGCCGGGTTGCCCGGTATCGCCTGGAGACCGTGGATATCCTCGGAGGAGGGCTTCGCCGCCAAGCGCCAGAAGGCTTGCAGGTCGAAATCGCCCTCCGACGTACCGCCGGTTCCGAACGCGAATTCGTGGAGTTCGCGAGTTGTTTCGGTATCGGTCGCGCAGAGGGTCGGCATGTGCGCCGCCGAAGCGGCGATTCGGCGGAGATCCGGCAGCTTTCCACGAGGCGCGACGATCACCGCCGGTTCCAACTCGTCCAATATCCGCCCCAACTTGCTCGGTTTGATCGATGGATTCAGCGGAACAAAAACGGCGCCGCTCCGCCAGCAGGCGGCCAGCGAGATGACCGCCTCGAGCGTGTTTCCACAATAAGAAACGATCCGGTCGCCCGGCGCGATTCCGCGCTCCGCCCAGCTCTGCGCCAGCGCGCAGGCTCGTTCACGCAACACTCGGTACGAAATTCGCCGCGCCGATTGGACGACCGCCGGCTTCTCCGGCCGCTCCCAGGCCCACTTGTCAAGCAACTTGTTGAATGATTCCCACACGGGTGTTCCTTTCCACGGTTCGAGTTCCGTCCATATCCTCGGGATTCGCCAAGAAGACGGGCGCCGAAGAGGGAACCAAGCCACCGCTTCGGCATCCCTGTGGCGCCGCTCGGTGCGGGACGATCCCGGCTTCCGAAACGCCGGTCTTTCCACCTCGGGCACCTCGCCGTTCTACTCTACGTCACCGGTGGCCCCCGCGGGACGAAAAACCGGAGCGATTCGTGGCGTCTAAAAAGAATGCGGCGAGATTTCGGGGTTGGAATGCCCTTGTCGGCTCACGAAAACGGGATAAAATGTCCGAGGATTATGGAAAAGCTTGGAATCGGCCTTGGCCAGCGTGTGCGATTTTCTTCGGCGTCTTGCCGGTCGTGTCCAGTTTTCTCGTCGTCTTTCGCAGTCGGGCGATCATTCCCCGTTCGACCCGTCTTTTTCGTTTTTATAACCCCACTTTGGAGGTAATTGGATGCCAGCAAAGGTTGACCAAGAGAAATGCACCGGGTGTGAAGCGTGCGTAGACACGTGCCCTGTCGAGGCCATTGCGATGAACGAGGAAGTCGCCGTTATTGACGAAGATATCTGCACCGATTGTGGCGCCTGTGTCGATGGCTGCCCGGTCGAAGCGATCGAAATCGATTAGCCGGCCGTTTTTGAAGCCGTTTGGCGGTGCTATGGTTTGCCGGGTCGGTCCTCCGCGCGACCAGCCGCGCCGGTGGATCGAATCCACGTCGTGTCGCGACGGACTGGTTCGCCGAGAATAATACGGACCGCGCTGTGTCGCAGCGCGGTCCTTTTTCGTTGGGAAGAACCTATTTGGCCAAGAAGAAAACACAGGGGGAACGATGCAACTGGTCCAACTTTCCGAGATGGCGCCGGACGAGGAAGGGGATTTTTTCGCTCTCCTCACTACCAAAGAGGAATCGATCACTCGCGACAAGCAACCGTACTTCCGGGTCGCCTTTCGGGACGCCGCGCGGGAGGTATCGTTTCCGATCTGGACGAACTCTCCCTGGGCCGAGGCTTGCCGCGATAAGTGGGTGGTTGGCGAGTTCTACAAGCTTCGCGCGGTCTATCGCCAAACGCAGTACGGTCCGCGACTGGACATACGGAAGATTCGTCGGGTCAACGACGGCGACCGGGACGCCGGATTCGACCCCGACGCGTGTTTGCCGCGGTCGCGGTTCTCTCCGGAAGGGATGTGGCATGAGGTTCTCGAACTGGCCGAGAAGCACATCGCGGACGAAAAGCTAAGGCGGCTGGTGGAGATGATCTTCGAAGAGCACCGCGAAACGATCCTCCGCCGTCCGGCCGCCCGGCGGAATCATCACGCCTGCGTGGGCGGACTCCTGGAGCACACGCTCAGCGTCGCCAAGACGGCTCTCTTCCTCGCGGAGAAATACGCCGAGTACTACCCGCGGATGCACCCTCCGCTGGACAAAGGGCTCGTGGTCGCCGGGGCGATTCTGCACGACATCGGCAAGATTCACGAACTGGAACAGACTTCCGCCGGAACGGTGTACACGCCCCGGGGGCGTTTGATCGGGCATCTCCTTCTCGGTCGTGACCTGGTGCTTCAACAGGCGGCCGAACTCGGCCTCGCTTCCGAAACGGCGCTCCGGCTGGAGCACCTGATTATTGCGCACCAGCGGCTGCCGGAGTGGGGTTCCCCAAAACCTCCCATGACCCCGGAAGCGCTTCTCGTGCACTACGCGGATGACATCGACGCCAAGTTCCACATGATGGTGGAAATCCTCGAAAACGACCAAACCCCCGGCCCGCTCACCGGAGAACGCAACATCCTCGGACACGGCATCTACCGGGGAACCCTCCAAGACCCCTGAACTCCACCGCGAAGACGCCTCGCGGCGGCCGAACGCTGCGCCAATGTCCGTAGTGCGCCGAATGGCACTTGCGCATCCGTAAGTCATTATATGGCAAACTGATATAGACAAG
>CAZFQG010000152.1:0-16080 GCA_964520785.1 uncultured Planctomycetaceae bacterium
AGTTGGGGGCCGGGGGATAGGTCTTTCTGGTTCGTATAAGACGGGACAGGATTTCCAGGATTGGGTCCTGGGGTGGAGAGGGGGCTTGGTTTGCGCTGGTTCTTCAGGCAGGGCGCTGTTGTGCGGAAGCGGCGACATAAAGAGGGCTTACTGCCATAGTTCGGGATCCTGCAATTCCTATTAATCCCGACTAAAACAACTTGAAAATCTGAGGCTGTTCGAAGCAGGGTGTGAGGACAGGCGGAGAATCTTGCGGAAAACTGGAGGTTTCTCTTGATGGTTATGCCCGCCGTCTGGTGTGAGAGGCGATCAGGAGTTAGAATGCCATTGGTGTCGCCGACCTGAATGAGTCGCGACCTGTCCCGCCTTTCGTCGCTTTGGGTCTCGCCCGCCTTTACGAGATTACTAATGGCACGCTTCCCCCACCGATATTCCCTTTGCCGGCTGTGGGCACTGCTTTCCGTTATTCTGATCAGTTCCCAGAATCTTGTCGCCGCGGAGGCCCCGACCGGGCTCCAATCTCAGCCGCGGCCGATTGTATCGCGCGAAGTGGTGATGCGGTGGGATTTCGACGGGAACCCGAGGGGCTGGGTGAAGGAGCATGAGTCTTCGCTCGATGGGCGAGACGAGCGGTTGGTGTGGGAGGACGGCGAGTGGAGCGAGGCCGAGGTGGAGTTCGCGATTTAATTGGAGAAACCTGATGAGAAGCCTGATGTGGATGTGCGCGATTGCGGTCGTTTGGCCGGCGGCGAGCCCATGTGGGGAGATAGACCAAGGGACGTTGGTGGAGGCGTTTCGGGCGTACGACGCGGCCCGCAACGAGGGGAAGGGGTATTCAGAGGCGGCCGATTCCGGGACGTTGGGCTGGGGGGAGGGGCAAATCCTCCAAGACTATGTCCGGATTTGGGACGTGACCGACGATGTGTACTGGCTGGAGAAACTCCGCGACCATTTCCGCCGGATCATGGGAACCGCCTCCGACCCGGATGGCGACGGCTATTTGAGTTGGAACACGGCGACCTATTCCTCGGCCGTTGCCTACGCGGAACGCCTGCACAACGTGTCCAATGCGCACATTGAGCCGGCGTTTCAGAGGAACCGAAACGCAAAGGCCGCCGCGGAGTGTACCGGACATTCCTATCTCATCGAGTTTCCTCAAGGTCCCAAGGAATACCGTGTAGTGGATTGGGACACCCGACAGGTGGTGGCAGGCGACATCCCCTACGTCGACGGCGGTTCGATCAAGGAAGTCGCACCGTTTCAGTTCGTCATCCGTGGAGAACCGCACCAGGGAGACCGTTTCCTCATCCGGACCATTGCCCCGGAACCGATCGAATACGCGGTGCATCAGGGGATGTTCGTCTACGCGGCGGCGCGCTTCGTCGAGGCGGTCAAGACGCGGCCGGACCTCCGGGAACGCTTCGCCGCGGACGCGGAGGAGTTTTTGGCCTTTATCAACAAGCATGTCTTTGAAAAGAACGAGCGGGATTGGCTCGATATGGGAGAGATGGGGGGCGGGTACCGGTTCGAGCCGAAGATCACCGACCGCTATCCGAATCGTATCATGCCGCACAATCAATTCGCCACCCTCGCGAGGGCCTGGCTCGTGCTCGCGGAGGTGGACGGAGCGGCGCCCTTGATGGCCACCCGTGCCGAACAGATGGTCCGCTACGTCCGCCGGCACATGGAGGTGGATGAGAAGAGGGGTGCCTACCGGTGGCACTACTGGGACTGGATCGAGTACGGCGAGCCGGGGCATTCCGGCTACGAGGACACGTCTCATGCGGCGATTACGGTCAGTTTGGCGATCGAGGCAGCCCGGCGGGGGGTCGTTTTCACCGACGCCGATATGGAGGGGATCGCCAAGACGTGGGTGGACGTCATGTGGAACAAGGACGAAGCCGCGCCGCGGATGGCGGCGTCGGTCGACGGCCGGGAACCTTACGAGTTTTCCGCCTGCCTGAGAAACTGGTCTGAACTGGCGCAATGGGACCGCAGGGTGTACGAACTGGCCAGAACAGCCTTCCTGGCCTCCGACGAAAAACAACGGACTTCCGACGCGCCGGTAATGCTCCTTTGTGCCAAGGTAGCCAGAGGGGTAGAGAAGGAATAGGAGGGTGATGTGGCGCGAAGAATCGCCCCACGACACTCGAGAATACCGCTTGAGGTTAGGGGTTGATTCCCCAAAGACCGCCTGTTTGCGAACGGAAGACCGGAGGAAAAAACAAAATACCCCTAATAAGGGTTTCATGCAACCTGAAAGAATGGTTATCTTGCCCGCCTTCGGCAGCGCGGGTATGCTGAGTTATTGGGGCGGCGACATTCATTTTTCAAGGAGAACGAGTTATGACCATCCGAGGGGTCCGGTTCGCGAGACTGTTGTTCGTGGTTTTGCCGCTGGCCGGCATCTTGACGGGCTATTTTTTGCACATGGCGGCGGCGAAACCTCCGGCGCCGGTGAAAATGGTCTTTTCGCACATCGGGCTGATTACCGATGAGAAGAAGCCCAACGAGCGATACGTGGAGGCGACGAAGGTCTGGGTGAACGATTTCCAGAACCATCCCTTTCATATTGAGTGGCTTCGGTTCGAGCCGGACAGTCCGGTGAAGGGTCCGGTTCGGGAAAAACCGCACGTCGCCTATATGGTCGAAAGCATCGCGGAGGCCTCGAAGGGGCTCAAGGAACTGCTTGCGCCGTTTGACGCCGGCATCGCGGTCGTCGGGTTCTACGAGACCGAGGACGGGGCGGTAGTGGAGTTTATGGAGATGAAGGAAGGACAGTGAGGCGTAACACATAAAGGGAGTGGGAAGGGCCGTTTTTCACCGGACTTGAGGAGATAGTGATGAGCAATCGAGTGTGTTTTGCCCTATTGGTTTTGGGCGTGTTGGCGAGGGGGGTCTCGGCGGAGGAGGTGACGTTGCCGCTGAAGGCGGGGATCATCGGAATGGACGCCCACGCGAACCCATGGACGCAGATTATCAACAACCCCCAGGCGAAGGGGGAACTGGCCGACATGACGGTCGTGGCCGGTTTTCCGGGGGGAAGTCCGGATATTCCTCAGAGCATGGAGTTGTTGCAATCGTCGCTCGGCCCAGTTAGCGAGAGGGGCGTGGAAATTGTCGACTCGATTGAGGAGTTGCTCAAGAGAGTGGACGTCGTCATGATCTTGAGCATCGACGGCCGCGCCCACCTCGAACAGGCGAAGCCGGTTTTCGCTGCGAAGAAGCCCGTCTTCATCGATAAGCCGATCGCCGGGTCCCTCGCCGACGCCATTCGGATATTCCGCCTGGCCAAGAAGCACGGTGTCCCCTGTTTCAGCAGTTCGTCGCTACGGTTCGCGTCGAGGACGTTGACGGTGCGGGACGATCCCGCATTGGGCGAGCTGGTCGGATGCGACCAGTATGCCCCCTGCTCGCTCGAGCCACACCACCCGGACTTTTTCTGGTATGGAATTCACGGCGTCGAACCGCTCTTTACGATCATGGGTCCGGGATGTGTTTCGGTTACCCGCGTGCATACGCAGGGGACGGACATGGCGGTCGGCGTCTGGAAGGACGGCCGGATCGGGACCTTCCGGGGCCTCCGCGACGGGGCGCGGGGGTACGGTTCTACCGTCTTCGGAACCAAGGGAATCGTGTCCGGGGGCGGATTCGAAGGGTACGAACCCTTAATTGAGGAAATCGTCAAGTTTTTCAAGACCGGCAAGCCGCCGGTTACCGAGGAGGAAACTCTTGAGATATTCGCCTTTATGGAGGCGGCCGACGAAAGCAAACGGCAGGGGGGTTGCCCCGTCACGCTCGAGAGCGTCATGGACAAGGCGCTAAAAGAAGTGGACGCGCGTCCTGAATGACGATGTCGTGCATCGCGGATCACGCATCCCCCGGGTTTCGTATTGACACCGCGACTCCTGTTTCACAAAATAACTAAGAGACGGATCGGAAGGGATGGACTCCCGGCGATCCGCACTTTACCCCGCAACGCACCCACCACACGAGGAATCGGTCATGTCGAATGAATCTCAGTCGTCGAAGAACAGTCCCCAGAAGCGCTCCCGGCGCGAGTTTCTTGAAATCGGCGGCGCGTTGGGCGTCGGCGCGGCCCTCTCCGGGGTCGCGGCCCCCAGGGTCCACGCCGCCGAGGACAACACCATAAAGCTGGCGCTCATCGGGTGCGGCGGCCGAGGCAGCGGCGCGGTCGGCAACGCGATGAATTCTCCCCATGGGCCGGTCAAGCTGGTCGCCATGGCGGACATCACGGAAGACCGCCTGAACGGGGCGCACGCCGCGCTGAGCAAGGCATTCGGCGACCGGGTGGACGTCCCCAAGGAGCGCCAGTTCCTCGGTTTCGACGGCTATAAAAAGGCGATCGACTGCCTCGGGCCGGGGGACGTCGCGATGCTGACCAACTTCTCCTACTTCCGGCCGTCGCAATTGGAGTATGCCGTCGAGAAGGGGGTCAACGTCTTCATGGAGAAGTCCTTTGCTCCCGATGCGCCCGGCTTGCGCCGCTTGATGAAGGCGGGCGAGGAAGCGAAGAAGAAGAACCTGAAGATCGCGGCCGGATTGCAGTGCCGGCACAGCGTGAACCGCCAGGAATTGATCAAACGCATCCGCGACGGAGAACTGGGCGAACTGATGCTCATTCGTGCCTATCGGATGCATCCGGTGGGAGGAATGGGACCGAAGCCGGAGGGCTACAGCGAACTACTCTGGCAGATTCGTAATTTCGTGCGGTTCTTCTGGGTGTCCGGCGGTCTGTTCGCGGAAATGAATATCCACCAGATCGATGAAATCTGCTGGCTGAAAGACGCCTACCCGGTCACGGCCCACGGAATCGGCGGCCGCAGGGACGGCAGTTCCGACCACGGCCAGGGGTTTGATTCGATTTCGATCGAATGGACCTTTCCCGACGGGACGAAGGCGACCGACGGCGTGCGCTGGCTCGGCGGTCACTGTCACAACGAATTCGCCACCTATGCCCACGGCACGAAGTGCGCGGCCCAATTCTCGGGGAATATCCACCTGGGAACGACGCGAATCTACAAGGACCAGCGGATCGACGATGACAATATCGTCTGGAAAGCACCAAAGGAGACGGTCAATCCGTGGGATGCCGAGTGGAACGTCCTTCTGGAGAACATCCGCAAGGACAACCCGCAGAATGAAACGGAAAGCGCGGCCCTTTCGAACTTCGCCGATCTGATGGGACGCGCGGCGGTGCATTCCGGCAAGATCGTCACCTGGGACGAGATGTTCAACTCGAACTTCCAGTTCGTGGAAAACATCGACGAGATGGACTACGACACGGAACCCCCGGTCAAACCCGGTCCGGACGGCCGGTACCCGGTGCCGATTCCCGGGGAGTGGTCCGAAATCTCGTAATCTCTCGCCGGTACATGAAAGAATTGTCCTACAAGCCGAAAGCGGCGTCCGTATTCCGGCGCCTTGAGGAGCTATTCTCCCGCAAGGCGCCGGATCGCATTTTCGCGCGGTGCGAGGTTGTCAGTCACGCTCTGGACGTGTTCCGCGAGACTCATGCGGAAGGTGAATGTCCATTTCCCGATCCGGCCGACCGGATCGCCTTCTGGGATGCGGTACTGGCCGAGAAGATCGGCGTCGAAGACGATGAGATTCCTTCCGTGTATCTGACGGAGATGGACCAGGGGCTCTACGCGGGCCTCCTTGGTGCCGAGATCCGATTCCTGTGCGACCCCGGTTCCGGCTGGATTTCCTCGATGGCTGTTCCTCTACTGGAAGCTTGGGAGGGCTTTGACGCACTCAGGATCCCCGGGTCGCATCCCTGGAAGGATCGCTATCTCGATGAGTTGGAGACCTTCACCCGGCATGCCGAGGGCAAATTCGGTGTCAGCCACTTCATCGTTATCGACGGCTTGAATTTCCTCTTCGAGTTGTTCGGCGCGACGCGGACCTACTTGAGCCTGCACCTGGAGCCGGAGCGGGTGACGGAAGCGATCGACTTCGCGTACGACCTGGCGGTTCTCGTGCAAGATCGCTTCTTCGAGATTGCGCCGCTCGTGGAGGGGGGAACATGCAGTAACATGATGAGCTGGATCCCCGGGGGGCGGATCGTTTCCGAAAGCGTCGATCCCTTTCACATGACGAGCGTCGAAGACTTCGAGCGATGGGGCCGCGAACCGGTGGAGCGCCTGTTCCGGCACTACGACGGGGGCGTCGTTCACCTCCACGCCAATGGTCGGCACCTCGTCGAGCGGGTTGCCACTTTGGAGGGTCTCCGCGGTATCACGTTCTTCAACGATCTGGGGTACGTTCCCTCGTTCGACCTGGTCGGCGAGTTCCGCCGCCGGGCCGGGGACGTTCCGATCCGGGTCGACGCGCCGTACGAGGATTTCCTCGAGCGACTCAGGCGGCAGGATCTGCCTGGCGGGGTCCTCTACAACGTCCGCGAGGTGCCCGATTCCTGCGCCGCGAACCGCCTGATGGACCAAGTCCGCGACTACCGGGTTTAGGAATCCCCCCCTTTCGCGAAGAGAAGCGGTGTGGTAAACTAACACCCTGAAATCAGTCATTGCGTTGGTGATATCCCCCTATTCGTGGGGAGTATGAAACAGGGAACTCCGGTGTGATTCCGGGACGGCCCCGCCGCTGTGACCGAGCGCGGCTTTAGCGCCGCACGCGAGAGAGCCCACCCGTCTTTCGAGGGAATAAGGATTCTCGTGTCGGCTACGTCGTCTTATCTTTTTGCCATTGCCTGACGAGAGTTTGGGTGAGAAGGCCGGACGGCGGTTGCTCGGGAGTCAGAAGACCTACCAGCGTACGATGGACGCGTCGCGGCACGCCGCCGTGTCCGAGTCATGCGGGTTTCGCGAGGGAGAAACCGCTGGTGGTACCGCTTGGAGGCCGTCGGTCGGGTTCATTTCAAATCCCGGCGCGGCGGGAGTTGATCGGATGTTCCCAACCATTACCCGTCGGCGCGGCGCGTTTACCTTGGTGGAGTTGCTCGTCGTTATCGCCATTCTTGGCATTCTCATCGCCCTGTTGCTGCCGGCCGTCCAAGGGGCGCGCGAGGCGGCACGGCGGGCGGGATGCTTGAATAATCTGCGCCAAATCGGCGTGGCGGCCCACCACTATCACGATGCGTTCGGCTCGTTCCCGCCGGGCGGGATTGAAATCGCCTCGCTCACGCACAGCGTGCCTCGCTACCGGTGTCGGCAACTTGCCTGGTCGGCGCTTTTATTACGTTTCCTGGAGCAGGACGGCGTTTCAGACCTCCTGCGGTTCGACAAACGATTTGACAGCCCCGAGAACGCGGAAGCCGCCGGAATGGTCGTCACGACGTACCTTTGCCCCAGCGTCGCGCGAGATTCGAACCTGGTTTCCGGCCGCGCCGCGTGTGATTACGGAGGGATCATGGGCTTCGAGGACGCCAAGAATGAGGTGATCGTCGTTGGCAGCGGCTTGTCGAACGGAATGATGCTCAACAATCGGGGAATCGCCATAAAGGAAATCACCGACGGCTGCGCGAATACGCTGCTGGTGAGCGAGGACGCGGCCTGGCAAGATGGGCAGTGGATCAACGCGCAAAACGTGTTTGTCGTCTCATGGCCGATCAACACCCCCCCCAACAACGATAACGAAATCCGCAGCCGCCACCCCGGCGGTGCCGACGCGCTCTTTTGTGACGGATCGGGCCGGTTTCTGCCCGACGAGACCGAACTGAAGGTTCTGGCGGCCTGGTGCACGAGGGCGGGAGGGGAAGTGATCGGTAGTCCCGTTTCCGCGGCGAAATAGATGCCGTCGGATCCACAAAAACTCCAGAAAGCTCTCCCGTCAATCCTCGTCAATATCGTTCCGCATTGATGACGGCCCCCCGCCCGTTTGATATAATCAGCCCTTGTTGGCGGGCTCGGTTCACTTCGAAACACTGGGAAAGGCCGTTATGACGACTTCATCTCTCGGGCATGGATACGGAAGCGCGACGAACGAATGTACGCGGCGCGTTTTTCTCAAAGCGGCGGGGGTAAGCGGGGCCGTGCTGGTAGCCGCCGGAACCCTGGCAAACCGCTGCCGTGGGGAATTTCCCGCGGCGGAAATTTCCGAGGAAGACATCGCGCCTCCGGAGGTTTTCCTTCAACCGCACCACGAGCACTCGACGGTCACCTACTCCAATCCCACGGGACTCACCGACACAACGCTCATCCGCTACGCGGTCGACCACCGGGAGAATCGGCTCCACTCGCGGACCTCCGGTGACGGTGGCCGTACCTGGGGGAACGAGAAGTTTGAAACCGACGTCCTGCCGGGAACCTACGACGTCCTGCCTCTTCTCGACCGAGATGGCGAAATCCACCTGGCTTCCATGGTGGGTCGAGGCGACGGCCGTGCAATTGCCGTGGACCGTTTCATTGACATTTGGCATTACCGGACGACCGGCAAGCGGACGAAATGGGAGAAGCCGACCCCGATCTTCGAGGGGTACTGCGGCGCACTGCTCGACTTCAAGCAACTTAGCACCGGTCGCCTGATTTGCCCCTTTGCTTGGTGGGTGCCGAAGCGGCCCTGTGCGCCGCCGATCGGCGCGAATCTATGCACGGTCTACTATTCGGACGACGACGGGCGTACCTGGACGAAATCAAAGAGCGACCTCTCGGCGCCCTGTTTTCCCAATTTCGTGGGAAACAACTACGGGGCCGACGAACCAAGCGTTCTCGAACTGAAGGACGGCCGGCTGTGGATGCTCATGCGGACCCAGACCGGGTTTCTGTACGAGTCGTTTTCCGCCGACCAGGGCGAGACCTGGTCCGAAGCCCGGCCGTCGCGGTTCGTCTGCTCCAGCTCTCCGCCGATGCTCTGGCGGATGCCGGATCAGAGGATTATCGTTTTGTGGAACAACTGCGAGAGCGCTCCACCCCACGAAGGGGCCGGAGTCTATGTCAACCGCGACGCGCTCCACGCGGCCGTTTCCGACGACGAGGGGCAGACATGGCGAGGTTTCCGCGAAATCTATCGCGATCCCCATGAAAACGAGACACCGCCGAACACCGACCGCGGTTCGGCGTACCCCACGCCTCCGGTCTGGGCCGGCGATCGATTCGTCGTCCTCACGGGACAAGGGGTCGGCCGCCGCAACCTCGTTAGCGTCGACCCGCGATGGCTCACGTTGACGCATGCCGAGGACGACTTCTCCCATGGCCTGTGCCAGTGGATCGCTTTCAAACCGATTGGTCCCGCCAGGGGTTACCGCCGCGCCCGGGTGCCAGGTCCGCCCCTGATCGCGCATCCCTCAAACCCAGGTGCGAAGGTGCTTCACTTTCGAAAGCCGGACGAACACGACGCCGACGGCGCGGCATGGAACTTCCCCAACGGGGTCACCGGGGTGCTCACGTTGCGGTTGATGCTCAATCCCGGCAATGGCGGGGCGAGGATTTCGCTCAACGATCGGTCCTTCAAACCGACCGACGACAACGGCGAGCGTCTGGCGATCTTCACGCTCACGATCGGCCCAGAAGGGCAGGTCGAAGGCGGCCCGAAGCTCCCGTTCGGCGAGTGGCAGACCCTCGTGTTTTCCTGGAACCTCAAGACGCGGCGGTGCGCTCTTTCCGTCGACGGTAGCGAGGCGCTCTCACTCGAACAGCGCAATGCCACCGGCAACGGCATCTGTTACTTGCACCTCCGCTCCAAGGCGACCGAGGTGGACGGGGCCGGGTTCTACGTCGAATCGGTCCGCGTCGATATCGGCGATCCGGTCGCTCCCCCCTTGACCGCCCGGCAAAAGCAGAATCTCCTCGATAGCTACATTCCTTCATACTACACCCCTCCGGCCCACCGAAAAGGAACCCGGCCCGCGGTGCCGGGCCTTTTTGAGGACGAATCGGAAGGGGGAGTGGTGCCGGTGGGTTGAGGAACGAGCACCTTTGGGGTAACGTAGTGGTGTAACCGTAGCCGCGAAACGGTCTTACGCGGTTGTTTCGGCCGGTATTGACCCCGAACGAAGAAAGGCGAACCATGACCCTCACGCGCGACCAGGCAGTGCAACAACTCGAGGCCTGGACCAAGAACCCCTCCCTGCTGGGCCACGCCCGATCCGTCGAGATCGTGATGCGCGCCGCGGCGGCGAAATATGGAGACGGAGCCGATCCGGAGGTCTGGGCGATTACCGGGTTGCTGCACGACGCGGATTACGACCAGTGGCCGGAGGAACACCCCCGGCGGATCGTGGACTGGCTCCGGGAACGTGGCGAAGAGGAGATCGCCGACGCCGTGGCATGCCACCAGACCAAATGGGAACTGCCGCCGAAGACTCCGCTGGATAAAGCCCTGCTTGGCTGCGACGAACTCACCGGCTTCGTCATCGCCTGCTCGCTGGTCCGGCCGGAAGGAATCGCCACGCTGAACCCGAAGAGTGTGAAGAAGAAGCTCAAGGACAAGGCATTCGCGGCGAAAGTCGACCGTGAGATCATCAAAAATGGCGTCGACCTCCTCGGCGTCGAACTCGATTCCCACATCCAGTTCGTTATCGACGCCCTCAAACCCCACGCGGAGGAACTGGGAATTACCGGGTCGTAGGAGCATGCCTTGTATCTGCCCAGATTCATGGGCCATATTCAGATCAGTTCCTGCACTGAGGGTGAGAGGGCCCCGGCGGTTTACCCCGAAAGGTTCCTTGCCATCCCCGGCCGACCGGGGCAAGAGCCTCACATGCCGAGCAAGTACTGCTTTGCCCGATCTCGGAGCGTCTCGGTCCTCCCCTCCTTCGCGATCCGCTGAAGGATGGGGGTGAATTCGGCCTTGTTGGGGTTGCGGAGGAATTTGTGGTGCGCGAGGTCGAGGAGGCACTGCTGGGCGCTGGGCGCCAGCTCCGCGTCATCGAGATAGCCGGCGGCCCAGCGGACGGCGCCCATGGTCCGAACCGCGGCGGTCCGTTCAAGAATGAGTGTCTTATCGGCGCGGTGGACGGCTTGTTTCATCGACGACCGCAGCATTTCGAGCGTTTCGGCGTCATCTCGTTCACTGGGGAGGGTGACCACGCGGACGTACGCGCGGAGGGCCCTGCGCGCCAGCGCCGGATCGTCGGAGGTCTTCGCCACCGTCCAGAGTTCGTCGGCGACGGAAGCGTCCGGCCAGTTGCACAGGGCAAGGACGGCCGCCTCCCGGAGACGAGGGTCACTGCTACTCATGGCGGCCGCGACCCGTTCCTCGGCCATTGCTCCACCAAGGCGCCCCAGAAGGGGCAGCAACTCCGCCCCCTTCGCGGCGGCCTCTTCCGGCGCGAAACCGAGTACCAGGGCGGATCTGTCGGTTTCCTCCGACGCCTTCGCGCAGACCAGGACGACCGTCCGTGCGGCCGCTTCGCGGTGTTTTCCCTCCGGCACGCTCAAATAAAGCCGCGTCAGCCGAGAGAGGTCGGTCTGGTCCGGATCGGCGATCTCCGCCAGGGCGCTCAGCACCGGTTCGTGTACGGAGGGGTCGGGCTTCGCCGCCTCCACGAGCAACGGATCGATCGCCTCGTAGAAACGGATTTCGGCCAGCATATCCAGGACGCGGTCGCGACGATGCGGTTCGGCGGCAAGCGCTTCGAGCATCGCGTCGCCGACCTGCTTCTTGTCGGCGGACGTCAATCCGGCGGCCGCCGCGCGTGAGACCTCTTCGTCCCCTTCGAGGTAACGTTCGACGAGCGTGGCGAAATGGGTCTTATCCCCGAGCATCGTCAGCCATTCAATGGCCGCGCGGCTGACGGCCGGGTCGTCACTTTCAAGGGAACGCTTCAGCAGGTCGGCGATTTCCCGGTCTCCCCTGGCGACGCTCGCCTGAATAACGGCTGTTTGCGAATCGACGGGCAACTCCGCGAGTTCCGTCGCGAGGGCCTTCACTTCCGCGTCGGTCAGCCCCACCAGCGCGATCTGCGCCACCGCCCGCCGGTCGGCGTCGTCGGAAGCGAGCCAATGCCGGATCAGGGCGGGGCGGTTCTCCGCGGCGAGGGCGAGGAGGAGGTCGAAACCGGCCCGCCGGAAGGGTGTCTTTTCGTCGTCTCGCGTAAGCTTCGCGGCGACTTTCCCGACCTGGGCATCCTTGCCGGAGGCGAGAAGCGATTCGGCTGCGCGCACGGAGGCAACCTTTAGAAAGGAAGGAGGATTCTCGATTTCGAGGAATCGCGCGGTCACGAACGTACCCGCCCTCTCTCCTCCCACGGCGGCAAGTGCACGCAGCGCGGCCGCGGCGATTTGGGGATCTTCCGCGTCGGCCAATCCCACGAGTGCGTCGACCGACTCCGCGTCACGTCGGACGCCCAACGATTCGATCACGCCGACAAGGGCCGGCCCGGAGAGCGTACCGAGCGCCTCGCGCAGGGCCGCGACCGATTCTTCACCCGGGATCTGCTCCAACGCGGCCCTGGCGGCCTGGCCCAAAACGGCGTCAGGTAGAAGGGCCGCCAGAACGCCCACCTCGGCCGGCGTACCGGCCTGGCGCAACTGAAGACAGGCGTACTTTTTGGCCGCGGCCGTCGCCCCTTCCGCTTGCAGAACGCCGGCCAATCTCGCGGCGCACGCCGCTCGGGCCTCCGACGACGCCATCGCCTTGATTACTTCCCCGTCGAGAACCAGAAGGGGGGCCATGTCCCGACCGGGCTCGTACTCCGGCAGCGCCCGCCAAGCCTCCTCGACACTCGGCGCGGCGAACGCGGCGCCGCCAAGAAGCGAGAGAGCTCCCAAAACAATAAACGCGTATCGAACGTGCATGAATATCTCCTCGTCTACGGTAAACTCGCTCGTCGGTGAACCTCGGTCGCGCCGAGCGTCGCCCAATCGCGGGACGTCAAATGATCCACGGCGCACGGTTCGCGCGGGTGCGCATGTTATTCGCCTCCGGATCGTCGGGAAATTCACCCCGAGCCGGGTCCCACTTCAGCTCGCGGCCCAGGCGGAGACAAATATCGGCGACATTTCCGAGAGTGCTGGCGGCATGGCCCGACTCGACCGGCGAAACGGGATTCTGTCGCGTCCGGACGCTCCGGAAAAAGTCGGCCGTGTGGCTGGAGTAGGCGTGACGATCACCGATATCGGGGCTGGCGTGCAAGGGGGTATCCGCCGGTTTGAGCCGTACGTCCAGCAACGACTCGGGTTCCGCCGCGATGCCCTTGCGGTTGACGTGGACCCAGCCCTCGTCGCCGATAAACCGGCAGCCCTGCTCGACGGGATTCCCGGAGTTCGTGTAGAGCATCGTCAGACCGCTTTCCCATGTCAGGTCGCACCGCCACGAAATCCATGTGTCGGTCATCCCCTCGGTCGGCAGGACCCCTTCCCCTTCGATCTCGAAAGGCTCTTCGAAGACCTCGGGACATCCCCAGCCGGCGATGTCCAGGTGATGGACCCCCCAATTCGTGATGAACCCGGCGCAGTAGTGCGAGATCATGTACATCGCCAGCCACTCGCACCGGCGCGCGTCGAACGGGAAATAGGGCGCCGGGCCGGTCCAGCGGTCGTAGTCGAACCCGGGGGGCGGATCGGACGGCGGCGCCGCCGGATAGCTTCGCCCACCCGGGGCGCCGACTTCGATCTTATGGACCTTTCCGAGGTAGCCGTTTCTCGCCAAGTTGCAGGCGTGGCGGAACTTCGGATCGCTCCGCTGCTGGGTGCCGGTTTGAAAGACGATGCCGTACCGGCGGACGGCGTCGACGATGCGCGCCCCCTCGCCGATCCACCGCGACAGGGGCTTTTCGCCGTACATGTCCTTCCCGGCTTCGATGCACCGCATATAGAGCACGCCGTGCCAATGGTCCGGAATCGTTCCCCAGACGGCGTCGACGTCGTCGCGCGCCAAGACCTCCTCGAAGTCGTTCGTCAAGGCGCAGCCTTGGTAGCCTTCGTATCCGGTCCGGCCGGCGTACATCTTGTTGACGAACTCTCCGGCGTGTTCTCGCCGCTCTCGGCGGCAATCGGCGATGGCGACGACCTGGTGGTCCGGCAAGGGCGCCATCGCCTGCAGCGAGCCGAGCCCCCGGTTGCCCACGCCGAAAACACCGATGGTGATCCGCTCGCTCGGCGGCAGCGCGCCGTCCTTGCCCAAAACCGCGCCGGGTACTAAGACGGGGAAGGCGATCCCCGCCGCGGCCGTCTTCAAGAATCCGCGACGATCGCCGCGCATGCTTGAAAGGATGGATGTATTATGCATGATAAAATCCTCTTCGAGGGGTTCGGGGGTCTCGTGCGTCGGTCATTGGGTCGCCGCCTCGTGAGCGGTCAAATCCTGGCGGCAGGCAAACGCGCCATAATAAAAGATGAAGACGAAGCATAGGAGGGGTACGACATACGAAAGATTGATATTCCCCGTCCAATCGGAGATCGCTCCCTGCAACTGCGTGACGACGGCGGCACCCACGATGGCCATGATCATCCCCGAACTGGCGATCTTCGCATCCTCGCCCAGGCCACGGCAACCCAAACCAAAAATCGTGGGGAACATCAACGACATGCATCCGGAGATGCCAATTAGCGCGATCACTCCGGAAGAGAGAAGAACGACCGAATCGGTGAAGGGGACGTGAAGCTTCCAGATACCGAGGGGAAGAGGAAACATCACCACGGCACTGAGTATAGTTGCAATGCCCGCGAGCAGGGCGAGAAGGTGACCCGGGGTGATGAAGCGCATTAGCGCAGTGCAGACAAATCTCGAAATTACGAATAGGACCAACGCAGCGACATAATAGCCGGCGGCGACGCTCTCGCTGGTCGTACCGGGGGGAAAAGTCATTTTCTCAAGACCCAAATCCTTCATCACGTAACGAATGGTGAACGACCAGACGCCGATCTGAGCGCCGACGTAGAAGAACTGGGCCAAGACGCCCCAAACATAGTGGCCGTTACTCAACAACCGCCTGAGGGTAGGGATGAAGTCGACGCGATTATCCGTGTCCTGGGCCTTGGGCATCTTGGTGACGGCGATCAATATCCACGTCGCGACGAGAATGAGTCCTACGACGACATAGGTGGTGGTCACCGCCGAGAGTTCGCCGTATTGCATGGCCTCCAGCTCGGCCGGTGGAAGCGCGGCCCGTTCCGCCTCGGTCGCGCGGTTCAGGCCGGAGAGTATGAACATCTGGCTCACGATGACGCCGATGATCGACCCCATCGGGTTGAACGATTGGGCGAAGTTCAGGCGGCGCGTACCGGTTTCTTCCGGACCCATCGCGATGATGTATGGATTGGCGGCCGTCTCCAGAACGGACAATCCGCTGAAGAGAATCCAGATCGCGGCGAGGAAGAAGAAATACGTAAAAGTGGGCGCGACTTGATAGGTAAGCTGAGCGGGAAAAAACAGAATGGCGCCGATGGAATACAGGCCGAGGCCCAGGAGGACGCCCGACTTGTAGGAGAACTTCTTGATGAAAATCGCCGCCGGAATCGCCGCCAGGCCGTACCCGCCGAAGTAACAGACGACCTGAATCAGGGCCGTCTTCGAGTCGCTCATGCTCATGATCCGCTTGAACGCGGCCAGAAGCGTGTCGGTCATGTTGTTCGCCAGGCCCCACCAGGCGAAGAGGCTCGTCAGGAGAATAAATGGCCAGACGACGGATGCCGGGACCAAAGGGGGAGGAGAATGCGGATTCGACAAAGAGGAGTCGTTCATCTGGGCACCACCGGGGTTATGCATCTTCTGAAGGACCGTTTGCGCCTCTGGCCGGTCCCTCACACACAAAACCGCATTCTACCGGGCCGAAAAGGCGTCGTCAACGCGACCTGACGCAACCGCAAAGTCCGGGGTCTGACCCATTTTTCGGCCAGTCGCTTCGTCACTCGCAATGGATGCCGGCCGAAAACATATGCCCGACCCCCTCCCTTCAGATTTTTCGGTTTTCCCGACCGACGCGGCGTTCAACACTCAAAGCCCGCCAGCCAATACCGGACGATCTTTCCCATTTGGCACACATGGAAACCCAGGCATCCCTCTTGTGGGGTAATCCAAGGTGGGATGGCTTGCAGGGGTAATTCCTTCAGAGTGTTTTTCCTCTATAATAGCTCCGAACCACTTTCATCGCGATGTCGACGTGCTTCGGCGCGCCGTTTCCTTTCGGAGGTCGGAATTGATTTATGTTTCGCCGTGCCC
>CAZFQG010000153.1:0-15886 GCA_964520785.1 uncultured Planctomycetaceae bacterium
ACAAAAGATGAAACGAAACATCACACGGAAAACGAAAAGGACTGGACGACCGGGGGAACCGCTCCCACCGTCGTCCCACCGGTTATCGAAAGGGGCAGCGGAAAGACCTGGACGTCGTCGAGAGGTCGCTTCCCGCTCCGCATTTCTTCAAGCAATTGAGCCGCCTTGGCGCCGACCTGGCCGGAGTCGAGGGCGACCGAGGTGAGCGTCTGCGTGATCGGATTCTCCCGCCACGTACCGCCAAAGCTGATCAGCGAGACGTCCCGCGGGATCCGCACCCCCAATTGGGTAAGTGCCATGTAAATGCTCTCCGCCAGCGGATCGTAGCTGGTAACGATCGCCGTCGGCCGATCCGGGAGCGAAAGCAGTTCCTTGACGATTTGCCGAACCTCCTCGGACTTCGCCCGGAACGACTCCACCTGCATCGCGTCGATCTCGCGAATGAAACGGTCTTCCAAGACGCATCCGGTCTCTTCCAGGGACGCGCGGATACCGGCGATCATCCGCGCCGCCCCCGTCGATTCCTTGTTCGGAACCAAGGTCGCGATACGCGAGTGGCCGAGTTCGCGCAGATGGTTCGACGCTCTCTTCCCGATCTCGCGAAACGGGATGGCCAGCACCGGGGCACGTACCCCATCGACCGGCCGGTGGCAAAAGACGACCGGGATGCCCTTCTTCTTCAGTTGATTTACCTGGTACGCCCGCGTGGGCGGAGCCTCCGCCGGGATCATCGCGACGCCCGCCACGTCTCGGTCCATCAATTGCAGAATATGGTCGCACTGCCGATAGGAATTGTTTCCGGTCGAGCAAATCAGCGTTTGAGAACCCATCTCGTGACAGGCACGTTCGAACCCGTGCAGAAGCGAAGGATAGTATCCCACGCGCGTATCGGTGGTGATCAGCGCGAACGTCGCCGTCGTCTGCCGTAGGCGCCGCGCCGCCAGATCGGTCACGAACGTTCCCCTGCCACGAGTCCGGGAAATCAGCCCTTCCGTCTGAAGCGTCGTCAGGGCTTGCCGAACCGTCGTCCGAGAAACCCCGAGTTCCCGGACCAGGGTCATCTCGGCCGGAAGAGGTTCTCCCGGCTTCAGACGCCCCGAGTCCAGTTCCGCCAGAAGGAACTTGCGGAGCATCTCGTGCTTCGGACCGTTGGGCTTCTCGCCGCCGTCCAAGCGGAGCAGCTCCCCGGGGAAGTTCGGACTTGGATCAGGGAATAGGGAGTCCATAAAACCCGAGCGTTACTTCGGAAACACACCAAAAAGGACCGTTGCACCGTTGCACCAAATGACACTACATTCATTGTAATTATTCCTGCATTAATAGCAACCCATTTCACTGCTACAAACGGTATTTTTTTGCTATTCGATCCCGAACCCGCATGATTCGGCCATGTAAACGCGATTGGTAATTAAACACTATCACTAAAGCAAATAAATAACATATATGTAGCAACAAATAATCCAACAAACGACACTGCAATTACTGTTGTAGGGGGGTAGAGTAATTCGCCAGCGAGGCGGAGAGCTTGCCGTTGTCCGAGATTCCCGGTGCGGCGAGATGTGGCGAGGACAAGCGAGTATCGACGTGGGGAGAGAGCCAAGAAGAACGTCGAATCGGAATCGCCCGGGCGGCCGGATTTACGCTGGCAATGCGTACCGGCGACGATTATAATAGATCGGCTGGGGGATTTGGGCGAGTGACTTTTCAGGTGATTTGCGTAATTCAGTCGATCCTTTGACCGGGAGACAAGAAGCCGTGTCAAGCGGAAATAATCAGAACGACGATTTTGAACAATACGACGGCGCCGATTTCGAGTCGCTCGATGACTTTTCCGCCACGGAAGCGGAACCGGTTGGAGAGCCGGAACAGGCGGAAGCCGCCAAAACGGCCGCCGAGCCGGTGCCTGAACCGGCCGCCGCCGCGAAGGACCAATCGGATGAAGCGAAGCAGGGGGTACTCGCCGCGATTACCGACCTGAGCCCCTACACGGTCATGTTGGCAATCTCCTTGATCGCCGTGCTCATCTGTATTTTCATTCTCTGGAGCGAATTGGCGGCCTATAACTACGACCGCAAAGCATCGGACGCCAGGATCGTTTCTCGCCCGGCAGCCCAAGTAGCGTGGTACGAGGAACTCGCTTAATCCGCTGCTTACTCCAAGGCAAGGCTTCAGGAATCGTTGGCGAACGCTCGCTCAGGGTCGGCCCTCGAAACCGATTCCGCACTGGCGGCACGCCTCGTAGGCCATCACCCCGACGGCGACCGACACGTTGAGGCTCCGCACGTCTTGGCGGATTGGAATTCTTAGCGTCCGCGCGTGGTTGGCCCGGAGCATCGTCTCCGGCAGCCCCTCCGATTCCGAACCAAACACGAAGGCATCCCCGCGACGGAACCGGACGCTGGAATACACCCGATTCGCTTTCTTGGTCAGGAACCACATTCGCCGCCGGTGGAGTTTCGCCTCCAGGGTCGCCCAATCGTCCACGACTTCCCACGCCAGAGCGGGCCAGTAGTCCAGCCCCGCGCGCTTGAGCTTGCGGTCGTCGATTTGAAATCCCAGCGGCCGAACCAGCCAGAGCTTCGCGCCGATGGCAACGCACGTCCGCCCGATACTTCCCGTGTTCGAGGCGATCTCCGGTTGGTATTGGACGATATGGAATGCGGGGTCGTACATGGTGCCGCGGTTCCGGTTACGCGTTGGGGCCTGTAAGTACGAAGGCTGCCGTTTTCTCGTCTATTCGCCCCCCTTCGTCGCTCATTGGCGCCGTCGCTCGTCGGATCAACCTTCCATCAACTCCACGGCCTTTTGCAGTGCCTGGGCCGTCTTTTCCGGCTTTTTGCCGCCGGCTTGAGCCAGGTCGGGGCGGCCGCCTCCGCCCCCCTGGACGATCTTGGCCGTTTCACGAACCCATTTCACGGCGTCGCGGCCCTGTTCGACGAGGTCGCGGCTGAAACCGGCGATCAGGAGGACCTTGTCTTCTTCTTTCGCGGCGAGCATCACGGCGACGGGGCTCGTCTTGCGGCGGATACGGTCGATCAGGTCGCGAAGGATACCGGCGTTGCCGCCGGGGATTTCCTTCGCGATGACTTTCACGCCGCCTCGTTCGACCGCCTCGGCGATGAGCGATTCGGCGCTGACACCCTCCTGTTTCGCCCCTGCGGCCGCATGCTTCTTAAGCTGACGGATTTCCTTCGCCATCGCTTCCACGCGCAAGGGGAGTTCCTCGGGCCGAATCTTCAGGGCCACCGCGGCCCGGGCAAGGGCCTTTTCGTTCGCGCGGATTTGCGCCAGGGCGGCCGGACCGGTCA
The DNA here is from genome assembly GCA_964520785.1 of uncultured Planctomycetaceae bacterium. GTDB lineage: Bacteria > Planctomycetota > Planctomycetia > Pirellulales > Thermoguttaceae > CAZFQG01. The sequence goes on from CAZFQG010000153.1 coordinate 3,309, forward strand.
GCGCCGTGATCCGCCGCGTGCCGGCGGCGACGCTCTCTTCCGAAACGATCTTGAACAGCCCGACCTGGGACGCGTTGTCCAGATGCGTGCCGCCGCAGAGTTCCTTGCTGAAGCTTCCGGTCGAGACGACACGGACGACGTCGGGGTATTTTTCCCCAAAGAGCATGATCGCGCCGGCCTTGCGCGCCTTCTGGAGGGGCATCTCCCGGCACTCGACCGGTTCGCCGTCGAGGACGCGGAGATTGACCTCCTCCTCGATCTTTTCGAGCGTCTCGCTTGGAACGGCCTTCGGGTTGGTGAAATCGAACCGCAACACGTCGCGGTCCACCTTCGAGCCCTGCTGTTCGGCATGCTCGCCCAGGTGCTTCCGCAGCGCGTAGTGCAAGACATGCGTCGCGGTATGGGCACGGCGGATCCCCTGGCGGCGGTTGGCGTCGACCGCGGCCTGCACCTTTTGGCCCAGCGAGAGCGTCCCTTGGCGGAGATGCCCCACGTGCAGCATGAACTCGCCGTCGCACTTCGTATCGGTCACGTCGAAAAGGAACCCTTCGCCGCTGAGCGTGCCGCTGTCCCCCACCTGACCTCCCTTCTCTCCGTAGAAGGGGGTCTTATTGAGAACGATGACCACCGGGTTCTCCTTCGATACCTCCTCGACCTTGTCGCAGAGCTTGCCGTTGGCGATAATCCCGATGATCTTGGCGTCGTCGACCGAAAGGGACGTATACCCGAGGAATTCGCTCCCGTGGATCGCCTTCTTCAGCGATTCGAGTGGATCGTGCTTGAAGAGGGCGCCCCGCTCGCCGGAACCGGATATCTCGCCATGCTTTTCCATCTCCGCCTGGTAACCTTCCCAGTCGAAAAGGAAGTTGTGTTCGGTCGCCATCGTCTCGAAGAGTTCCGGTGGAAAACCATGCGTCGTATACATCTCCGCCGCCTCGGCGCCGGTCACCTTGCCGCGGTTCTCGCGGCGCATGTTCTCGAAAATGCGGTTGATCCGGTCCAGGCCGCCGTCGATCGTTCCCAGGAAGTTCCGCTCCTCGTTCTCGATCACCTGAGACACCCGGGTGAGAGTCTCGCGCAATTCCGGGTACGGCGCCTTCATGACGTCGGCGACGGCCGGAACGATCTTATACATGAAAGGTTCTCGAACGCCCATCTGGTGGCCGTCCAAAACGGCCCGGCGCAAGAGCCGCTTGATGACGTACTTCTCCTTGTTCGGTCCCGGGTAAACGTTCTCGTGGATCGCGAAGGCGCACGCGCGGACGTGGTCGGTAATCCGCCGCAGCCGCCGGCCGTTCTCGCTCTCGGGCTCGTATTTCACCCCGCATACCTCCGCGGAAGCCTCGACGACCGGCCGGAGGATGTCGATGTGGTAGTTCGTTTCAACGTTCTGAAGCGTCGCCGCGGTCCGTTCGAGTCCCATTCCGGTGTCGATGTTCTTGCTCGGCAGGGGACGAAGGTTGTCCGGCGGATCACCGACGCGGTTGAACTGCGTGAATACGAGGTTCCATATCTCCACCTCGCCAAATTCCGGATGGTGGTAGTAAATCTCGCTGCATGGTCCGCAGACGCCGTCCGGCCCCTGGCTGGGGGCGCTGGCCGGCCAGAAGTTCTCGTCCTCGCCGATCCGCTGGAGCTTTTCCCGCGGCAGACCGACGTCCTTAAGCCAGATATCGGCCGCCTCGTCGTCGTCCAGATAGATCGTCGCCGAAAGCCGATCTTCCGGAAGACCGAGCCAACTCTTGCTGGTAAGGAACTCCCAGGCCCAGGTGATCGCCTCGCGCTTGAAATAATCGCCGAAGCTGAAATTCCCGAGCATCTCGAAGAACGTGTGGTGATACGCCGTCCGGCCGACGTTCTCGATGTCGCCGGTCCGCAGACACTTCTGGCACGTGGTGGACCGGGTGAACTCCAGCTTGCAGCGACCAAGAAAATGGTCCTTGAACTGGTTCATGCCGGCCGGCGTGAAAAGCACCGAGGGGTCCCAACGGGGCACCAGCACGTCACTGGGCCGCCGGACGCATCCTTTGGTCTCAAAGAATGCCAGGTACATTTCACGAAGTTCGTCAGTTTTCATCTTTTTGTGCAATCTCACCACAAGGGAAAAAGGTGGCTTGGTGTCCGGCTCGGGCGGCCGCGCACCAAATACGAAGGCCCTGAGAGGTCCGACGCATACAACGCCGGATGCCCTTCAGGGCTCAATACCCGACCGGTAGGCCGGACGCCATTCGTTAAGAATCGAAGAACCACCGATGATCCGCCTTCGGAAGAGTCGGCAGATCAATGCCGGAAGCTTCAGGAGTCTTCGCCGCTTCCGACGCCAAAGGCGATTTCGCAGGAGCGTGCGGCGCTTCCCGGAAAAGTCGGGCGGCTACTCGGTCTCGGGGGCCTGTTCCCCGGGCGGTTCGACGGCGGGGGTCTCGACCTTCGGACCCTCCAGTTTCGGCGGCTCGATCGTCGGCGTCTCGACCCTCGAGGCGGCCTCCTCGGAAGGTGGATCGGTCGGTTCGGACTCGGCTGGAGTCGTTTCCGCCGGTTCATCGACGGGAGCCGTCTCAATCGTCAGATCCTCCTCGATTGCCCCCTCTTCCATTGGTACCATCGAACCCCCGTCATGGGTATTCGAATCACTCGAAACCGGCACGTTACACGCGGGACAACACCCCAACACGGTCATGCTCAGCGCGAGCAACATCGCCACGTACGTTCTTGTCATCTTCTCCACTCCTTTGCACTTGGGCTGAAGGAAAAACCATTCTGCGGCAAATATACGCCGCCCGCTGCCGTTGGGGAGTCCAAGGGCTTCCAATTTTATCCAAGTATGCCGTAGAATTGCAACTCCCCCAAGATGTCGTTCGGCTTCCCGATCATCAAAACCGGGGAAGAATGAGAATCATTTTCTTGCTACACTCCGTCCGATACTTGGGGTAACATACGCAGTATTTGCGGAAGCCTCAAGCCTACCGGCAGCGGGGTTTTTTCCAAGGGATACCGGAAAGCACTCCAGGCGCACTCATGCGGTTTACCAAAATGCATGGCGCCGGAAACGACTACATCTATGTCAACTGTTTTGATGAGCCGTTTCCGGAAAATCCGGCCGAATTGGCCCGAATCCTCTCCGACCGCCACTTCGGAATCGGCGGTGACGGGCTGATTCTGATTTGCCCTTCCGAAAACGGCCACGCCCGCATGCGGATGTTCAATGCCGACGGATCCGAGTCCGAAATGTGCGGAAACGGCGTCCGGTGCGTCGCGAAATACGTCTACGACCATGGAATCGCGAGGGAGACGACCCTCCGAATCGAAACCGGAGCCGGGATTCGCTCCATCGAGTTGGAAGTCGAAAACGGCCGCGCCCGGCGCGCGACGGTGGACATGGGGGAGCCGATCCTTGAAGCGGCGCGGATTCCAACCACCCTCGAGGGCAACCCGGTCGTGAATGCGCAGTTGTCCGTCGGTGGCCGAACCCTTGACGTGACGTGTGTCTCCATGGGAAATCCGCACGCGGTGACGTATGTCGACGAGCTAAGCGACGAGTGGGTCCTCGGGGTTGGGCCCAAGGTCGAAACGTCCGATGCCTTTCCGAAACGAGTCAACGCGGAATTCGTGCAGGTCGTTTCCCCCGGCGAAGTCCGAATGCGGGTGTGGGAAAGGGGTTCCGGCGAGACACTGGCCTGCGGGACCGGTGCGTGCGCGGTCTGCGTCGCCGGAGTCCTTTCGGGGCGGACCGAGCGCCGGATCATCGCCCATCTGCCCGGCGGAGACCTGGAATTGCACTGGCACGAAGACGGCGTGGTTCGGATGACGGGGCCGGCGGTGGAGGTGTTTTCGGGCGAATGGAGAGAGGAGTGAGGCGCAAGGAAAAAGTGAAAAGCGCCGACGCGTTTACCGAAATTCCTTGGTGGCATCGTAATCGTGAAGATTGAGAGTCCTTTCGCTTTGAGGTCGATTGGTTTTCTGGGCGCGCAGGCGATTCGCGGCTGGATGGACACGCTTGACTTCAAGGTGGCCTATTACGACAAGGCGGTCGATCCGATCTTCCCGGAGTGCCGGGGCCAGAAAATCTACATCTTCTGGCACGAGTACATCCTGTTCCCGATTTCGATACGCGGGCACTGCAACCTGGCGATGCTCCTGAGCCGTCACCGCGATGCCGAAGCCCTTTCCCACGCCGCATATCATCTGGGGTTCGACTTCGTCCGCGGCTCAACGAACCGGGGGGGAGTGGCCGCGATTCGCGAGATGCTCCGCCGCAGCCGGCGCATGCACCTGACGATTACGCCGGATGGCCCGCGCGGCCCGCGGCGGCGGCTGGCGCCCGGGGCGATCTACCTCGCGTCAAAGCTGCAAATGCCGCTGGTGGCGATGGGTTTCGGCTACGACCGCCCCTGGCGGGTCCGCCGGGCCTGGGACCAATCGGCCATCCCGCGCCCCTTCAGCCGCGCGAGGGCCATCCCCAGCCCCGAGATTCACATCCCCCCCAATCTAAACCGCGACGGCGTCGAGTACTTCCGGCAGAAGGTGGAGACCCTGCTCAATCGATTGACGGAAGAAGCCGAGCGGTGGGCCGCCTCCGGCGAACGCAAAGCCTGTCAAACTCGGCTCTACCGTGCCTCGGCGCCGCAGGCGAATCGGCGCTTGGAGTGGCCGCCGGGGACGCAAAAGGACCCGAGGGAAAGGTGAAAACGCCGCGGGAATTCAATGTGTCAGACTTAATGATGAGGCGTCAACGATTATCCTACTTTCGCGGATATCTTCTTCGCGATTGCCAGTGCTTTGTCAAACGCGGGAATTGGGGCTGACGTATCGGTTTCGTCCGGACGATCGCGGTGTTTCAGCGTCCCGCCAATCCAAAACCCTGGTGTTGACAAAGCACCAGTACCACCTCGCCCTCGACGATGTGGCTTTCCGTGGAGGGCGGATACACAGAACCCCCAATAATAGGGGTGTGTAATGAGAGTCACTTGGCAGATTCCAAACCAGGTCCCGTGACGGGATGACGAGCCCCAGGGGGGAACGCAACACGTTGAAAGGAAACGCGTTGCGTCTCTTGAGGTAACGATGCCCTGGAACAATCTTGGTACTGAGGATTCGGCTATTCCGCCGAGCATTCCTTGATTTCCGGCTCTGGCCGGGTATGCTGGGGTTAGTTCATGCCGACTCAGTCGCCTTCATCCTGCTTCCCGCCTCCTGTCACCATACATGCCCTCCATTTGGATCGACGACCACGAAATCCCCTTTTCCGACGGTGCCACGATTCTCGAGGTGGCCCATTCGGCCGGAATTGAGATTCCGACGCTCTGCTACCAGGAGGGATGCCCCCCTTCCACATCCTGTCTCGTGTGCGTCGTCCGGCTCGACTCCGGCAAGCTGGTCCCTTCCTGCGCAACGCAGGCGACGGACGGACTTCGCGTCGAGTGCGACACGGACGAGGTCCGTCGCGTGCGAACGGCGGCGTTGGAATTGCTCCTGAGCGATCACTTGGGGGACTGCATCGCCCCCTGCCGGCTCGGCTGTCCCGCCGGGATGGATATTCCGGCCATGCTCCGCGCAATCGCGGAGGAAGACACGACGAAGGCCGCACGAATCGTCCGCCGCGATATCGCCATCCCGGCCGTTCTCGGACGCATCTGCCCCGCCCCGTGTGAAAAGGTCTGCCGCCGCGGCACCCTCGACGCGGCCGTCTCCATTTGCGGGCTGAAGCGGTTCACCGCCGACGCGACGCTCGCCCTTCCAGCCAGTCCCGAGACGGCTGCGCCTTCGGAAAAGAAGGTCGCCGTCGTCGGTGCCGGTCCAACCGGGGTCTGTGCCGCGTTCTACTTGAATCGTTTGGGCCATGGCGTGAGCGTCTTCGAGTCGCGGTCCCGGCCCGGCGGACGACTGTTGGAGATCGCGGCCGAGACCGGTTCGGGGCTTTCCCCGGAAACTCTCGAGGCCGAGATGGCCCAGGTCCTCGCCGGAATCGACGTGCGGCTGGCCACGAGAGTAGGACCCGACATATCTCTGGACGTGCTCCGCGGAGAATACGACGCGGTCCTTTTGGCCCTCGGCGCAGAGGCATCCGGCCAGGCGGGCCAGTGGAGCCTGCCGGCGGCCGGTCGCGGATTGCAGGTACTTGAAAACGGTTTTTCGACCGTGCTCGACGGCGTTTTCGCCGCCGGAATGGCCGTCCGTGGCAAGGGAATGGTCATCCGCAGCGCGGCCGACGGCAAGGAGGCGGCCGCGGTAATCGACCGGCATCTTCGCGGTTCCACGGAGGACGAACGTGCCAACATCGGCGTCTACACGACGAAGGTGGGCCGGTTGACGGCTGAAGAAACTCAGACTTTGTTTCCGCCCAAGAGCAGCGCGGAGCGTCAAGAGACCCCAGCGGACGGGTTCGCGCCGGACGACGCACGAGCACAAGCCGCGCGGTGCCTGGGTTGCGGCTGCATGGCGACGCGCAAGTGCCGGCTCCGCCAGTATGCGGCCGAGTACGGCGCCCAACCAGGCCGCTACCGAGGGTCGCGCCGCCAGGTCGGTCCGGTCCAACATGCTTGCGGCGTCGTCTATGAACCGGGCAAGTGCATCGACTGCGGGTTGTGTACGCAAATCACCTCGCGGTCCTCCAAAACGCTGGGGCTGACGTTCGTCGGCCGCGGATTCAACGTCCAAGTCAGCGTTCCGTTCAACGGATCGCTCGAAGAAGCGCTCGGCCCCCTGGCCGAGGAATGCGTCAACGCCTGCCCCACGGCGGCGTTGCGATTCGATAAGTAGGTTCCGCCCGCCGGGACGAACCCCTTGATGCGACACGGATTCGCGTCCGTGTCATGATATCGCGGAATTCCCCAACTCGAAAGGCCCCAACTCGAAAGGCTTTGCCATGAGACACCGACTACTCCCGCTGCTGTTGCTTTTGGTTGCCGTCCCATCCCTCCATGCGGCCGAATGGTCCGTCCCGGATGCGGCCCTAGCGGAGTATTTCGCCCTGGAAACACGGAAGCTGCAAGAGACCTGTCTGGCGGAGGTTCAGTCGGCCGATGACTGGATCGCCAAGTGCCAAGCCTACCGCGTGGAACTGTTCGAGATGCTGGGGCTCGATCCGATACCGCCGAAGACCGACTTGAATCCGACCATTACCGGCCGGGTCGAACGCGGGGACATCGTCGTCGAGAAACTCCATTTCCAGTCCCGGCCCGGGTTGTACGTGACGGCGAACCTCTATCGGCCCAAGGAGCAGGAGGGCCCGTTGCCGGGCATCCTCTACGTCTGCGGCCACGGCAGCGTGAAGAAGGACGGAGTCAGTTATGGGAACAAGGCAAGTTACCAGCACCACGCGGCCTGGTTCGCGGAGAACGGCTACGTCTGCCTGATTATCGATACGCTCCAACTCGGCGAGATCGAGGGAATTCATCACGGCACCTATAAGTACGGCCGCTGGTGGTGGAACAACCGCGGGTACACGCCGGCCGGCGTCGAGGCGTGGAACTGCATTCGCGCGCTTGATTATATGCAATCGCGGGAGGAGATCGACCCCGAGAAACTCGGCGTGACCGGCCGAAGCGGCGGCGGGGCGTACAGTTGGTGGATCACGGCGCTGGACGAGCGGATCACGGCTTCCGCCCCCACCGCCGGCGTGACGGATATGCAAAACCACGTCGTCGACGGCTGTGTCGAGGGGCACTGCGACTGCATGTTCCAGGTGAATACCTACCGCTGGGACTACCCGAAACTCGTCGCGCTGGCCGCCCCGCGGCATCTGCTGGTGTGCAACACCGACAACGATTCCATCTTCCCCCTCGACGGCGTCACCAGGTGTTTCATGAAAGCCCGGCGGGTCTATGAACTGCTCGGGAAACGGACCAACATCGGTTTGGTGATCGTGCCGGGGCCACACAAGGACACCCAGTCGCTGCGCGTCCCGGTCTTTACGTGGTTCAACCAGCATCTGAAAGGCATGGACGCCCCGATCGCCAAACTGGCCGAAAAGCGATTCACGCCGGAGGAACTCAAGGTCTTCGCCGAGTTGCCGCGGGACGAGCTGAATACGAAAATCGACGAGACGTTCGTGCCGGCCGCCGAACCGCCGGTCCCGGAGTCGAAGGAGGCCTTCGCCGAAATGCGCGAAGGCTGGATGAACGCGCTTCGCGAAAAGGTCTTCCGCGGCTGGCCGGCCGAGCCCGGCGGGCTGACCCTGGAAAAAACCGGCGAAACCCGTTTCGGACCATTCCGGCGGGTCGAATGCGTTTTCACGAGTCAGGAGGCCGTCCGCTTGCCCCTCCTGGTCTTTCTTCCGGAAACGGCCCGGCCGAAGCGCGTGCGGGTGGTCGTGCCGGACGACCCGGCATGGACCGAATACGAGCGGATGAACGCCGCGGCGGCTGCACCCCAGCCGGAGTGGCCGGCGGATGAAATCCGCGTCCTCGTCGCGGCCAGAGGCATCGGCCCGGCCGGCTGGAAGGCGGACGAAAGGAAACGGACGCAAATCCGCCGCCGCTTCATGCTATTGGGGCAGACCCTCGACGGAATGCGGGCATGGGACGTCCGCCGCGGAATTCAGGCGATTCGAGAATTGGCCGAGACGAAGTCGCTCCCGCTGGTTCTGGAAGCCAACGGCGCGATGGGAGGGATCGCCCTGTATGCTTCGCTGTTCGAACCGGACATCGCCGCGCTCCACCTGGTCGACTGCCCTACGACCCATCGCGAGGGGCCCATCTTCCTGAACGTCCGCCGCTTTTTGGACATGCCCCAGGCCCTGGCCATGGCGGCCGAGCGGTCGGAACTGATCCTCGGCCGAACCGACGAGCGGACATGGCCCTATCTTCTTGAGACGGCCGAACGGCTCGGGTTGCCGAAGGAGCGGATTCGCATCGAAGAGGCCGATTTCAAGGCCGATACGTACCACTCGGAAGCGGCCGGAGTCACGATTCCCTACCGCCTGCTGGCGCCGAAAGCGTCAGATGCCGCCAGCAATTCTCGGCCGCTTATTCTGTTCCTGCATGGTGCCGGAGAACGGGGTACCGATAATGCCGCGCAGCTCGTTCACGGTAAGGCTTTCATGCGCAAGGCGGCCGCGAAGGGGTGCTATGTGCTGGTTCCCCAGTGCCCGCCGGAGATGGTCTGGGCCGGTCGGCACTGGTCGGAAAAGAAGGCTTCGCTGACGGCCGAGCCCTCCGCCCCCATGAAGGCGGTCATGGAACTCATTGGCGAGCTGGAAAAGCGGCATCCTATCGACCCGAAGCGGCGCGTCATCCTGGGTCTGTCGATGGGCGGCTACGGCACATGGGACGCGATCCAGCGGTGGCCCGAGAAGTTCATCGCGGCCGCTCCGATCTGCGGGGGAGGCGACCCGGAAAACGTCGCCCAGCTCAAAAACCTGCGGATATGGGTCTTCCACGGTGAACGGGACGTTCTCGTCCCGCCCGTCCGTTCGCGGAGCATGGTAGAAGCGCTCAAAACGGCGAACGGCGACGTGAAATACACGGAATACCCCGGCGTGGGGCACAACTCGTGGGTTCCGGCATTCGCGGAAGAGGGCCTGCTGGAATGGATGCTGGGGGAAGAATGAGACGTGAGGTTCGAGTTCTGGGGCAACTTTGATACGACCTGGAGCCGTCGAGACCCCCCTTCGCGTACCGGTATCGCCAAGCGGACTTCGTCTGTCTCCAACTTCTTGCCGTTGAAGGCCGGCCACGGCACCTCTCGGCACCGTATTGCCCAATCCCGAAAAAAAGTTACACTTTATCAATTACACATGGAATTAATTGTCAAGAATGTTTTAACAATACTATTTACTTTGGCTTGAGAACATCACTTTTTCGCAAGCCACCCTTGTCAGAATCTACAGAACCATGCCTCGCTACAATCCCGCCGTTATTGAACCCAAGTGGCAAGCCTTTTGGGAGGCGAACAAGACCTTTAAGTCGCCCCGGATTCCCGAGGGGGAGAAACTCTATGTCCTGGATATGTTCCCCTACCCCAGCGGGAACGGCTTGCACGTGGGGCATCCCGAAGGGTACACGGCGACCGATATCGTCTGCCGCTACCGGCGGATGCGCGGGGCGAGCGTCGTTCACCCCATGGGGTGGGACGCCTTCGGGCTCCCGGCGGAGCAGCACGCCAAAAAGACCGGCACGCACCCTCGGGTAACGACGGAGAAGAACATCGACAACTTCCGCCGGCAGCTCAAGATGCTTGGCTTCAGTTACGACTGGGACCGTGAGGTGGCGACGACCGACGTCGATTACTTCCGCTGGACGCAGTTCATCTTCCTCGTCCTGTTCGACACGTGGTACGACGAAAAACAGGATAAGGGCCGGCCGATTTCGGAATTGCCGATCCCGGAGGATATCCGCGAGGATGGCGAGGCGGCCGTTTGCCGGTACCGGGACGAGCACAGGTTGGCGTATCAATCGGAGGCCCCGGTCAACTGGTGTCCCGAACTGGGGACGGTCCTGGCGAACGAAGAAGTAATCGGCGGCGTCAGTGAACGGGGCGGCCATCCGGTCGTGCGGCTGCCGTTGCGGCAATGGATGTTGCGGATCACGGCGTATGCCGACCGCCTGGAACGGGACCTGACCGACCTCGACTGGTCCGACGGCATCAAGGCGCTCCAGCGAAATTGGATCGGCCGGAGTCTGGGGGCGGAAGTCGATTTCTTTATTGGAACTATGCTGGACGAGGACGGCAGGCCGCGAGCGGATGAATTCGAGGGCTGGCTACTCGACCGCCGCCTGGGTGGATTTCCCAGGAGGCCGGACGACGATGTCTTGCGGGTGTATACCACGCGGCCCGATACGCTCTTCGGCGCAACCTACATGGTCGTCGCCCCGGAGCACCCGGTCGTCGAACGGCTCACCTCGCCGGAACGAGCGGAGGCGGTCAAGGCGTATTGCGAAAGGGCCGCCAGGAAGAGCGATCTCGACCGGACCGATCTGGCCAAGGAGAAGACGGGCGTCTTCACCGGGGCCTATGCGATCAACCCGGTCAACGCCGAACCGATTCCGATCTGGGTGGCCGACTACGTGCTTATCAGCTATGGAACCGGGGCGATCATGGCCGTTCCGGCGCACGACACGCGCGACTTCGAATTCGCGAAACAGTTCGATATCCCGATCATCGCCGTCGTCGATCCCGGCGACGACGCGGAGGACGTCGACCGCGACGCGGTTTTGGCCGGCGAGGCCTGCGCGACGTTTGACGGCACCGCGATCAACTCGGGCGAGTACGACGGGCTGGCGACGGCCGAGTTCAAACGCAAAATCGCCGCCGACCTGAGCGAGCGCGGCCAGGGGCGCGCCGCCGTGAACTACAAGCTCCGCGATTGGCTTTTCAGCCGTCAGCATTTCTGGGGCGAGCCGTTCCCCATCCTCCGCGAACTGGACGACGACGGACGCCCGACCGGCATCGTCCGGGCCGTTCCAGCGAGTGAATTGCCGATCGATCTTCCGGAAATGCCGAACTTCAAGGAGCAGCACGGCTCGCCCGATCCGCCGCTGGAGCAGGCGCCGGAGGACTGGCTCTACGTAACCATCGACGGCAAGCGATACAAACGCGAGACGAACACGATGCCCCAGTGGGCCGGTTCGTGCTGGTACTATTTGCGGTTTCTGGACCCGAAGAACGACAAGATGCTCGTCGATCCGGTCGTGGAAAAGGCCTGGATGCCGGTAGATCTGTACGTTGGCGGAGCGGAGCACGCGGTGCTGCACCTGTTGTACGCGCGATTCTGGCACAAGGTCCTTTACGACCGGGGTTACGTCAGCACGAAGGAACCGTTCCAGAAGCTGGTCAATCAGGGGATGATCCTGGGCCAGATGGAGTTCACCGGTTACAGGACCAACGACGGTGCGTGGGTCAGCGTCTCCGAGGCGGGCACCGACCCCGACGGAAACCCGGTCTTGAAGGCGGACGGATCCCCCTTGGCGGCGACCCGGCTCGATCCCGACGCCGTCGAGAAGAAGGGGGAAGGCTTCGTTCTGAAGGAAGACGACCGGATCAAGATCGACAGCCGCGCGTACAAAATGTCCAAAAGCCGCGGCAACGTCGTCAACCCGGACGAGGTCGTCCAGGAATACGGAGCGGATTCGCTGCGGCTGTACGAGATGTTCATGGGTCCGCTCGAAGCGGTCAAACCGTGGAGCATGGAAGGGGTCAACGGCGTCTACGGGTTTTTGAATCGCGTGTGGCGGATGATTGTCGACGAGAAAGCGGACATCGTGGCGTTGAACGTGGCCGTACAGGACGTCGCCCCGACCGAGGAACAGAACCGGGTGCTGCACAAGACGATCAAGGCGGTGACGCAGGATATCGATTCGATGGCATTCAACACGGCCATTGCCAGGATGATGGAATTCACCAACTTCTTCCTCAAGGAAGATCCTCGCCCCAAATCGGCCATGGAGACGTTCGTCCTGCTCCTTTCCCCTTACGCCCCGCACCTGGCGGAAGAACTCTGGCGGCTCCTTGGCCACGCGGATACCCTTGCCTTTCAACCCTGGCCGGAATACGACGAATCGGCCTTGATCGAAAACACGATGGAGATTCCCGTCCAGGTAAATGGCAAGCTCCGCGGCAAGGTGATCGTCCCGGTCGACGCC
>CAZFQG010000154.1:0-15652 GCA_964520785.1 uncultured Planctomycetaceae bacterium
CTTGGAGCGAAGCCTGTTCGGCAATGTGTTTGGCAATGTCGTCGACCATCTGCTCCATACCCTGATCGCTTTCCGGAATCCCCGAGGTCTCTTGCTTCTCCGGGCTCGGCGATTCCTTCGGCTTGTGCGATTTCTCCGCGTCGGTCCGTTTTCGGCTTTTGCTCACGGTCTATTCTCCCTTTTCTTCTTCCGGCAAGAAAAAATCCTTAACCATCTCGAAAAAGCCCTTCCGCTTCGGGCTGACCTGCGTGTTCTCGATCTCCGCCAGTCGGCGCAAGACCGCCTCGTGCTCTTCGCCGAGGGGCTTGGCAACCTCGACATGTACTTGAGCAAGCAAATCGCCTCGAACATGGCGCCTCGGGTCGGGCATTCCCCGACCGCGAAGCCGGAACACCTCTCCGGTCTGCGTGCCCGGGGGAATTTCGATTATTTCCGGACCGTCGAAAGTAGGAATTTCGACGGTCGACCCCAAAGCGGCCTGCGAGTAGGCGATGGGAACCTGGCACACCAGGTGTAGGCCGTCGCGCTGAAAAAAGTTGTGCCTCTTCACTTCGACGAACACGTAACAATCCCCGGGAGGTCCCCCTTCGGGGCTCGGTTCCCCCTCTCCCTGCAGTCGTAATCGCGTATCGCCGTCGACCCCCGCCGGAATGCGGATCTCGCGTCGAACGCGATGCAGCACGTATCTCTGTCCATCGCAGGTAGAACAGGGGGTCGTGATGGTCTCCCCCTGGCCATGACATCGCGGACAGGGCCGTTGGAGGGAGAAAAACCCGCTGTTTTGGACGACATATCCGGTACCGCCACAGTAACCGCAACGCTCAGGCGAGGTTCCCGGTTTTGCGCCGGTGCCGCCGCAAGTACCGCATCGTTCGTGCCGGTCGAAGACCAACTCCTTGTGGCAACCCCGGTAGGACTCCTCCAGGGTAATGGCCACGCGGCAACGAATATCGGCTCCGCGTCGTACCCGGCGACGTGTTCCCCTTCCTCCGAACATGTCGCCGAAACCAAAAATGTCACCGAAGGCGCCGAAGATGTCGTTGATATCACGAAACTGCGGACCCCCTCCCCCCGAGAAAGCCGCATGGCCGAATTGGTCGTAGCGCGCGCGTTTTTCCCGATCGTGCAGCACCTCGAACGCCTCGGCGGCTTCCTTGAATCGGGACACCGCCTCTTCATCTCCGGGATTCCGGTCCGGGTGATACTTCAGGGCCAGCTTTCTATATGCGTCTGCGATTTCCTTTTGGGAGGCTCCACGTTGAATTCCGAGGACTTCGTAGTAGTCTCGCTTAGTCGTCATACTAGGTGACATGGTTGTGCGTAAAGAATAACGCCCTTCGCGGTTGATCGGAGCATCCGTCTTGACGCCGGACCCAGACGGAACCTAATCACCCCCCCAAAGGGAGGTTCTGGCGATCGAGCCGCGCCGACGACGATTCACGATACCCGAGCCTTCCGGTTGGGGGAAGGGCAAAAAACGCCGGTCGCCGAGCGCGCTCGACGACCGACGTGGTTTCGAATCGGATGGATCGATCCCGGACGCGACCCGGACCGCGAATGCCTCCGGGTACGACGGCGCGCCGCTTTCCGGACCGCTACCGGACGCTTCCCTCGATCTGATGCTTCTTTTTATCCTCGGCGTCGAGATCGGTGACCAGCGTTTCGGTCGTCAACATCAATCCGGCGATGCTGGCCGCGTTTTCCAGAGCCGTCCGCACGACCTTCAAGGGATCGATGATTCCCGCCTTGAACATGTCGACGAACTCTCCGGCGTTCGCGTCGTAGCCGATGTTCGTTCCCTTGGAGAGAACGTCGTCGGCGATGACCGAGCCGTCGATTCCGCAGTTGTCGGCGATCTGGCGGATGGGGCATCGAAGCGCCTTGGCGACGATGTCCACGCCGATTTTTTCGTCGCCGCGAGCGGCGGACCGGGCCTTGTCCATCGCGTCGACGCAGCGCAGAAGGGCCACGCCGCCGCCGGGGAGAATCCCCTCCTGCGCCGCGGCGCGAGTCGCGTGCAGGGCATCCTCGACACGGGCTTTCGTCTGCTTCATTTCCGCTTCGGTGCCGGCGCCGACCGAGATGACGGCGACGCCGCCGGAGAGCTTCGCGAGGCGTTCCTGGAACTTCTCGCGGTCGTAATCGCTTTCGGTCGTTTCGATCTGCTCGCGGAGCAGGTCCATCCGCTTCTTGATGTCCGCGCGCTTTCCGGCGCCCTCGACGATGGTGGTCGAGTCCTTGTCGATCGTGATCTGCTTGGCCTGACCGAGGTGCTCCAACTCGAGATTCTCGAGCTTCATGCCGAGGTCTTCGCTGATGAGCGTTCCGCCGGTCAGAATGGCGATATCGCCAAGCATCGCCTTGCGACGATCGCCGAAGCCGGGGGCCTTCACCGCCGCGACGTTCAATACGCCGCGGAGTTTGTTGACCACCAGCGCCGTAAGTGCTTCACCGTCGACGTCCTCGGCGATGATCAGCAAAGGCCTTCCGGTCGTGCTGATCTTCTCCAGAAGCGGAATGAGTTCGCGGAGGTTGCTCACCTTCTTCTCGTGGATGAGAATGTAGCAGTCCTCCAGAAGGCAATCCATCTCCGCCGCGCGGTTGATGAAGTAAGGCGAGAGGTAACCCTTGTCGAACTGCATCCCCTCCACGACTTCGTACGTCGTCTCGGCGGTCTTTCCCTCCTCGACGGTGATCACGCCGTCGCGGCCGACCTTCTCCATCGCCTCGGCGAGCAACTCGCCGATTGCGCGGTCATTGTTGGCGCTGATCGCGCCGACGTTGGCGACCTCTTCCTTCGTCTTCAAGGCCTTCGCCAACGAGCACAGTTTCTCGATCGCCGCCGTCACGGCCTTGTCGATTCCGCGCCGGATCGCGGCCGGGTTGCTTCCCGCCGCGACGTTGCGGAGACCCTCCGCGAAGATCGCTCGCGCCAGAACGGTCGCCGTCGTCGTGCCATCGCCCGCGATATCGGACGTCTTCGACGCGACTTCGTTGACAAGCTTAGCGCCCATGTTCTCGAACCGGTCCTCCAGTTCGATTTCCTTACTGACCGTGACACCGTCCTTCGTGACGGTAGGACCGCCGAAGGACTTGTCCAGAATGACGTTCCGGCCGGTGGGGCCCATCGTCACGGCGACCGTGTCGGCCAGCTTGTTGACGCCCGTGAGCATTCGCATCCGGGCTTGATCGTCAAAGAGTAATTGCTTAGCCACGCTTGGCTCCTCGCTGTTGATGGTTATGGGGCGAAATGTGAGGCGCGCCGTAAGAGGCTTCCCGTTACTTCACCACCTTGGCCAGAATGTCACTCTCGCGCAGGATTTTGACTTCGGCGCCTTCCACCTCGAAGTCCGAACCGGCGTACTTCCCGTAGATTACCTCATCGCCAACGGCGACGGAGAGCGCGCCGCGTTCGCCGCTGTCGAGGAGTTTCCCGGGGCCGACCGCGATGACGGTACCGCGCTGGGGCTTTTCCTGCGCCGTATCCGGCAAGACGATTCCGCCGGCGGTCACTTCCTCGGCCTCCAACGGTTCCACGACGACGCGATCATCCAAAGGACGAAGTTTGATGTTCTTCATGCTTGTATTCCTTAATTCAAAAAGGTTTCAATTTCAAAAAGCTTTCGTGAAGGGGGATCGCCAATTACTCCCTCGCGGTATGGGGGAACACCGGCGGACACATCCTCGGATACGTTTAAAAAATTCGAGCGGCCGAGCGGTCGTGGAGAGGCGATCCGTCGGCGTCACGGCGGCTACATCATGCCACCCATGCCACCCATGCCACCCATGCCACCCATGCCGCCCATGCCACCCATGCCGGGTCCACCGCCGGGGGGTGGCGCAGGCTCTTCTTCTTTCGGGATGTCGGTCACTACGCAGGAAGTCGTCAAGAGCAATCCCGCGACGCTGGCGGCGTTTTCCAACGCGGTACGCACGACCTTGGCCGGATCGATGACGCCGGCTTCGACCAGATCGCAATACAGATTCCGATCCGCGTCGTAACCCTCGCGGTCCTTCATCCGCTTCACGCGGTTGACCACGACTGCTCCCTCCTGACCCGCGTTCTCCGCGATCGCCCGAAGGGGTGCGTCCAGAACGTTCGCGATGATCTTCGCGCCGTCCGCCTCGTCTCCGGAAAGCGTAAGTTTCTTCAGGGCCTTCGCGGCGCGGATCAAGGCGACGCCGCCGCCGGGAACGATCCCCTCTTCGAGGGCCGCTTGAGTCGCCGCTCGCGCATCTTCCAACAGCGCCTTGCGCTCTTTCATCTCGGTCTCGGTAACCGCGCCGCAATTGATCTGGGCGACCCCGCCGGCCAACTTGGCCAGTCGTTCCTGCAGCTTCTCGCGATCGTAGTCGCTGGTGGTGGTCTCCAATTCCCTGCGAATCTGATCGGCGCGACCGGCGATCGCGTCCTTGGATCCCCCGCCTCCGACGAGCGTCGTATTGTCGCCGTCGATCGTGACCTTCTTCGCCTTGCCGAGATCGCTGGGCTTGACCGAATCGAGCGAAATGCCGAGATCCTTGAAGATTGCGTTCGCTCCCGTGAGCACCGCGATATCGCCAAGCATTGCCTTGCGGCGCTCGCCGTAACCCGGCGCCTTCACTGCGCAGACGTTCAAAATCCCACGCATCTTATTCACGACCAACGTCGCCAACGCCTCTCCTTCGACGTCCTCGGCGATGACCAGCAAGGGCCGGTTCGCCTTACTGACCGCCTCCAGAAGTGGAACGAGATCCTTGGCAGAGGAGATTTTCTCCTCGTGAATCAGGACGAGGCAGTTTTCCAGCTCGCAGATGGGTCGTTCGGCGCTGGTGATGAAGTGGGGCGAGAGATATCCGCGGTCGAACTGCATTCCCTCGACCACTTCCACGGTCGTTTCCGCCTGGCGGCCTTCCTCGACGGTAATGACGCCGTCTTTTCCGACCTTGAGGAACGCGTCCGCCAGAACATCGCCGATCTCCGAATCGCCGTTTCCGGCAATCGTCGCGACCTGCTTGATCTCCTTCTTGCTCTTCTCGTCGACGGAAATCGACATCCGTTGGATTTCGGCCGTAATCGCCTCCGTCGCCTTGCGGATACCACGCGAAAGGGACATCGGGTCCGATCCGGCGGCGATCATCCGCAAACCCTCCCGGTAGATCGCTTCGGCCAGAACCGTCGCCGTCGTCGTCCCGTCCCCCGCCACGTCGTTTGTCTTGCTCGCCGCCTCCTTCACGAGCTGCGCGCCCAGGTTCTCCTCCGGGTCGTCCAGATCGATATCCTCGGCGACCGTTACGCCGTCTTTGGTGATTTTTGGCGCGCCCCAGCCCTTGTCCAACACCGCGTTACGGCCCCTGGGGCCAAGGGTGCTGCGGACGGCTCGGGCCAGTTTGGAGACGCCGGCGGCCAACGGTTGGCGAGCCTCGTCGTCAAAGGCCATGTTTTTTGCCACGACAAATATCCTCCTGTTGCTGGCGGATGAAAATGTTTCTTCCCGGAGGACACTCCACCGGGGGGAAGAGAAGCATCGCTGCTGACGCCCGAACCAAAACGAAATCCTACAGCCGAGGGGTTCTTGATGGTGCTGGTTCGCCAATTATCCTGAGAGATACCGGCAGCGAAACTCTCCACTTGTCTCACTAAGGAAGGAGTCCAAAACGGCGTGGCTGCAAAACCGGCAGTCAGGACCCCTTTAGATTCTCCCGTTGTAGCAATCCCCATGCCACTTGCACAACCGAGATCGCAACATCTTTTCAGAAAACAAGTTACGACTCTGCACCGTGTAGAAATGATTCGCGACGCCCGTCTGCCATTCTGGCAGGTTGCGGCCGAAGGCACGGTGGGGCGGAGAACGCGGCCTACGTGAACCGATTCTGTGCGAGTCTTTCCCACCGCATGCGTTCGTGCCGTCGCATTGTCTCTGCCGACTAAACTTAAGAGGTCAGAAGTCCGACCGGAAATGGAAAACTTGGTTTGATTTTAGTTAATCTGGGGTAATTATGAGTGTTGATTGTTGACTTGTTCGTGATTTCGGATATAACAGATACTATCCCGGGCGGCATGGATGGATACGCCTTCGCGTAAGTTCGGGGGGTGTGGCTGGTCACGGACGCGCCGTGCGGCCTTTGTATCCTGTGTTAGACAGAAAGAGGTTTTGGTTCAATGCGACAGAAGGCGCATCCTTTTTTCCAATTGGTGGCGGTGGCCATTCTTCTCATTAGTGCGGGTTCGGTCGGGGCGGGCACGATCGTGTTGACGGACGATACGCTGGGCGGCTTGCTCGGCGGAAATGTCATCCAGCTCGCGGGACCGTTAACCGTGGATATGAGCGACGGGAATATGATGGCCGAGGTGTACAGCAGCGCTTACACCGGAGACAACGGCCTTTTTGCTTACTTATACCAGATAAATAATACCGGTACGTTTGGCAATTCCTCCCTCGATACATTCACGATATTCCCAGTGTGGGGGGCTGATCATGACAGCCGGCTCGGCACGTTGAGCGATCTTGCCGATACGGGCGGGGAATTCCTCGTCGGTGGCTTGGACCCTCTCGCGGAGGCATTTATCGAGTATCCGGGGACCGGCCCGGTTGTAAGCTATTACTACTCGAAAGACCAAGGCGTCGACATTCCCGCCGGTGCCTATAGCAAGGTGCTTTACGTATTAAGTGACCGCGGTCCGGGCACGATCACCGCAAACGTGATCGACGGCACGACCGGAACCGGGTCGGTATACGGCCCGATCCCCGAGCCGAGCACGGCCCTTAGCTTGTTTCTCGGACTTGCCGCTCTCGGATGGGTCCGTGGGCGAAGGCTCCGATAGTGAAGAGTGATCGAGGGAATCCTTCCTACGAGAAACCGCAGTCATCACATCACAGAACAATTGATATAGACAAGGTTAAGTTTGTAATGACACCGGGCCGTGCAACCACGATTGACTCCCGCTCGATGATCGGGTCGGTCGGTTTTCGTGGTGCCTTACCGGAGTCGGTTGGTTCGTCCAAGGGCCGAGAGGCCGTTTTCGGACTCAGTTTTGAGAGCAAACCCCCTGCTAGAAAATGTATTTTTCGAACACTTTCGCCTAACATGCCTTTTTTTACCCCTTTTGGGGTAAAAAACCCACATTTCATTACAGATTTTGCGGTCGGTATCGTTGACAAGGGCTAGGCAGGGAAGTTAAGATAGGATTCGTGGACTGACATCCGTGTTGGTATTGTTTGACTTGTACTGAATTAGGTAACATCAATGGTAATTAGTTTCGTCCGGGCTTGACCGGTATCCGCCGTGACAGGAAACTCGTGGTGCGCTAGTGCGATGCACGGGAAGGACGAAACGGAAAAATGCATCAAAGAGGAGGTTCGATGAAAATCTCATTCTCTTGGTTTGTCGCGTGTGTCGTGGTCTGTTGTGCCGTTTCGGCGAACGCGGGCCCGTTGAACGTGACTGGAGCGTCCCTTGATTCGCTCCTGGGTGGTGGCGTGACGCAGGTCGGTTCGACGGTCGTCACGGACGTAAACGGAGGAAGCCTTTGGGCTTCCGTCACCAGCGCCTCGTACACGGGTGATAATGGGCTCTATGCTTACGTTTACCAGTTAGAGAACACCGGCGATTTCGGGGATTCTTCGATCGACGCGTACACTATTTTCCCGTTTTGGGGTGCGACGGAGAACACGCAGTTGGGTTATCTGACCAGCCTCGACGGTTTGGGCGGTGATTTCATGGCGGGTGGAGGTTTGCCGTACGAGATCGCGTACGTCGACCTTCCGATCAATGGCCCGATCGTCACCTTCTACTATCCGAAGGACGAGGTATTGCAGATTGCTCCCGGCGCGTACGGAAACGCCATTTACGTGCTCAGCAGCCTGGAACCGGGACTTACCACAGGCAACGTCATTGACGGCTCGATTGGTTCGGGTCCCGTTGTGGGGCCGGTGCCGGAGCCGACAACGGCTTTGAATATCGTACTGGGTTTTCTGGGAGCGGGATTGCTGGCACGGAGGCGTCGCCGTTAGCCCAGGTTGGTCGTGGCGCGTTTTCCGAGTACGGCCAACGCGATCACAGGTGAATGTGCATTATTATTTGATATCAGTGAAGAGGGAATCGCGATGAGAAAGCTTTCGGTAATAATCGGCTCGGCCGTTCTAGCGTTGGGGCTCTGTAGCCAGGGGTTTGGTGGAGCCGTCGTCCTGGAAACGGATCTCCTTCCGAATCTGCTCGGGGGAACGCCGGTGGATCTTTCGGGAATGGTCGTGTCGGACGTGAGCGACACGGTGGTCCAGTCCGAGATTTACAACCGGGTCTATACCGGTCCGAATGGTTTGTACGTATATCTGTACCAGTTGAATAACACCGGCACGGTAGCCGAAGGATCGCATTCGTTGGAGCGGTTGACGCTCGCGCCGTTCAAGGGAGCCGGCTCCTATCTGGGCGTGGATTATGGAATTGGCTACCTGTCCGGTTTGGATGGAACGGATGGATTTCTCGATGACGGGGTTCTCCCGGAACCGAATGGTTTCTTCACGGAAGACACGGCTTCGACGGAAGTCAGCTTCAACTTCCGCAAGTGGAAGGGTTTCCAGATTGAGCCCGGGGAGCACACGAAGGTGCTCTATGTCGTGACGCCGATCACTTATGAAGAAAACCTCATTTATGCGAACGTAATCGATGGGATTGTCGTTGCGGGTCGCGTGCTCGGTCCACATCCCAACGCGGTAATCCCCGAGCCCACGGCCATCGCGCTATTGATCTCGGTGATCGGATTGGTCTGCGTCGGACGATTCCGCCGGTAGTTGGAGCGAGGCTTTCTCCGGTAAAGATTCCTCTCGGATATCTGTTGTTCGCAGAGCCGGCGGGACATGATTCGGTATACTTGACTACTATGCCCGAGTGGCCGTATGCGGCCCTCGGGTTTTTTGTTTGCCTGCGAGGCCGCGATGGGGTTTTTGGTTTCCCCGGCGGATTGGGGTTGTCTCTATCCGAGGGCGATTCTCGGAACGGTCCCGCATTGCCGAGGGTCGCGTATTATTGACATTCCCGATTCCCGCGTCGACAATAGATTCTGTACCGCTTCGCTTGCCCGTGCGAGGCGCCGTCTGATCCTACACCCACGCATTGTGTTCATACCTGGAGGACTACGTCGATGTGTGAATCTTGTTCCGGCGGCCTGAATCGCCGCGAGTTCATCGCCACCAGTGCTTTGTCCGCCGTCGCACTTGCCGCCGCGTCGGCACCCGGAGAAGAGACCTCGTTGCCCGCCTTTCCTTCGATCGAAAAGAAGCCGGCTCGCGTCGTGGCCGCATTTCTGTTTCCTCCGCTCGAGTTAGTCGAGGCCGGGAAACTCGAGGACAGTTGGGCGCCGCATCGCTGGTCGACCTGGCCGGGCAATCAATTTCAGCCCGAGGCGCAACGGAAGAAGTTCGTCGCGGAAATCGCGAGGATGGCTGAAAAGATCGGCGTGACCGTGGAATTCGTTTCCGGCTCGCTCTACACGACCGCCGCGGTTGGCGAGTTTATCTCGATGGTGAACGATGCCAAGCCGGACGCGGTCCTGGTGGTGAACTTCTGGAACACTTTTTCGAAGTGGGCATTCCAGATTACGCAGGAAGTCGGCGTCCCCTCGATCGTTTATCACGCTGTCGGTGCGAATCATCAGCTTCCTCCGAAAGACCTCAGGGAGGCCGAGGGAGTCTATTACATCCACTCCATAGAGAACTGGGAGGAGATCGACCGGGCTCTCCGCGCGGTGCATGCCAAGACAATGCTCTCGCAAAGCCGCATGATCCGCGTGGGACCCTATAACGAGGTGGTCGAATCCGTCGATCCGCGACTGGGCTTCCAGGTCGTGGCGATTCCGGCGGCCGAATACAATGCGCTTTTCGATTCGATCGTGGTGGACGAGTCGCTCAACAGCCGGGCCGCCGCGTTCGGATCCGCGGCAACGAAAATCGCCGACGTCACCGAACATTATCTTCGCGAGGCGTTCCGCGCCGATCAGACCGTCAACCGTTTGCTTTCGCGTTACGGAGCCGACGCGATTACGATCCGTTGCCTCATGCTCGAGGAACGAAAGCCGTGCATCAGTTTCTCCATCAATAACGGCGGCTTGACTCCGTGCGGGTGCGAAAACGATTACAACGCGACACAGACACTCATGCTCGGTCGCCTGCTCTTCGAGCGGGGCGGTTTTCAGCACAATCCCGAGTTCGACACCAGCCGCAACCAGTATTTCGCCTCGCATTGCACGTGCGCCACCAAGCTTCTCGGACCGGACGGCCCGGAGCAGGAGTACTGGATTCGCCCCTTCTTTCATCAATTGCCGAAAATGGCCGCGCTCGACGTTCAATGGGCCCCGGGCACGCCCGTCTTCATGGCGAAGTGCGAACCCGAAGCAATTCATTGCTGGACCGGGGCGGTAGAGTGCTCTCCGACGTCGCCGCCGACCGGCGGTTGCGCGACGAGGGTGCTGGTCAATATCGACAAGGTGGACGATATTTGCACGATCTATCCAGGTCCGCATCCAATCCTCTACCGCGGGACGCCCGAGGAGGCCAGACGGCTGAAGGCGTTCGCGAAACTGTATTCGATTCCACTCAAAGGAAACGTGTGAAAGGAACGGAGCCCCGCGGCGGCGGAACCGCGAAAGAAAACCCTCCTGCCTCACCAAATCGAAACCGGGCGGGCCGCCCCGGCGCTTGTCGTCCCTTTTTCTACTGCGATTTCGATCCATTTTTTTCATGGAAAGGCTGTGTGATTATGAGAGTACTTCAGCGCCGACAATTCGTGAAGACCGCCTCGGCCGCGCTGGCCGTGGGAAGCCTTCTCCCCCGCGCGCGAGCGGGTGAACTTGCCGACGGCGCTCCCAACGCCGCCAAGATCGGGTGGCGACTGGGAGTTCAGGCCTACAGTTTCAACCGGTTCACGTTCGAGGAATCGCTCCAGAAGAGCGGCGCGATGGGGCTTAAAGTCATTGAAGCGTACCCGGGTCAGCAATTGTCCAAGGCGAACGAGACTCGAGTCGGTGAAGGCATGAGCGCCGCCGAACGCGACGCGATGAGGAAGCTCCTGGACGACCACGGCATTCAGCTCGTCAATTATGGATGCTGTGGATTGCCCAACGACGAGTCAGCCAGCCGCAAGGTCTTCGAATTCGCGAAGGAGATGGGAATCGAAACTCTCGTTTCCGAGCCTCCTTTCGAAGCGTTCGATCTTTTGGACAAGCTGTGTGGAGAGTATGAGATCAATCTCGCGATTCACAATCATCCCAAGCCCTCGCGATACTGGAACTACGAGACGGTTCTTGAAATGTGCAAGGATCGAAGCCCGCGGGTTGGCGCGTGTTGCGATACGGGCCACTGGGCGCGTTCGGGGATCTCCGGAGTCGAGGCATTGAAAGCGCTCGAGGGGCGCATCATCTCCTTCCATTTCGGAGACTTGAACGAATTCGGACGCCGCGACGCGCACGACGTCCCCTGGGGGACCGGCAAGTGCGATACCGACGGAATGCTCGCGGAAGTGTACCGGCAAAAGATAGAGGCCGTCTTCTCGATCGAGTATGAGCACAACTGGCTGAACAACGCTCCCGAGATGGCCGAGTGCGTTAAGTACTTCGATAAGGTCGCGGCGAGACTCGCGTCCTCGTGAAATCAAGATGCCCCGGACGGCGAGAAAGACGAAGGAAACGCGTTATTCGGGAAACGCCCCGCTACCAAATCGTGCAGAGCAACACCTCCATCACCCCCGTCTGAGCCGCCTGAAGGCTAAACGCGGTGAGGGCCAGCTGGCGGAAATCGGAAGCGTTCGAATCGAGACGGCGAACCGCTGAAATGGCCAATAGGGGGACGAAGAACAACCAAATACGTTCCACCTCCAGTGTATAGAGCGGCAAGGCGGCCGTGAGGAAGAGTGTCGCCGCGAAGCACCACGCGAACAGGTCGACCGTGCGCCGACCGCCGTTCGCGGTGTCCGCCGCATCCCCATTCTCGCGGGCAAATGCCGGGGTCGTTAGCGGAAGCGCGACGCACGCGACACCCGAGCCGAATCCGAAGGCGACCACGTTCGCGATCGTCAAATGAAGGTGCTGCCGGAGGGTTTCGTGCCCGCCGCCGGACATGATGGCGCGATGTTGGTCGACCGCGGCCTGGAGAACCTCGATCAGATGATAGCCGCAACATGCCGCGAGGATTCCATAAAAACATAGGGCCGCGACGGCCGACGCGAAGAGCGTCTTCGTGGTGGAGGCGAAGTGCGTTCGGTCAAGGAACAGGGTGGCCAGCCACACGATGACGGCCCACAGGGCGAGAATCGCGGCGGAGAAGGTGAAGAAGGCGGCCAATGACGCGGCCAGCCCACCGAGGATGCCGAAAGACCAAGAGTGCTCTCGTCTTCCCGACCAAAGGAAATAGAAGGTCCAGGCAAAGAAGACGAAGAAGACGGCATCCATACAGGTAGCCGTGAATAAAACCACGTTCGGCGCGGTGAGAAAGAGAAACGTGGCCAGGATTGCGCGCCGCCGGCCGAGAAGGTCCCGCGACTGCAGAAAGACGGCCGGAACACCCAACGCGGCGAAGAGTATCGTCGCCACCGAAGCCGCCTCCGGACCGCCCGCGACGGCCTTTTCGACCGTCCAAAGGAACAACACCGCTCCCGGCGGATGCGTACGGCAGTGGTCCGGCAGGATCGGCAGGATTTGGGCATACTCCCGCAAAAACGCGCGCGGCGAATCGACGTGCTTGACCCCGCCGATGTAATCGGTGTCTTCGAGAAGTCGGAACGGCCGCCACAGCCGGCTTATCCCGCCGTCGATCATCGCGACCGCGACGACAACCGCCAGAAACCAGAGCGTCAGTCTGGCGACGAGACATGTCTCGGACATCATCCCGTCGGTAGTCCGCTCCAGCAGTCTCCACAACGACCTTCCCGCGAGCATCAAGACGGCCGCGGCGATCAGCAGGCCCGTCTTCCAATGAACGTCGACGTAGGCGTACAGTGGAACGAGCCGGTACACCTTCGTCCCCGGACCAACCGCTCCAAGTGTCAGATCGGTGTACAGCATGAGACCGCGGAGGATGAGGTGATACGTCAGAAACAGGGCCACTAACCCAATGGCGACGAGGATCAATCGCCGGGTATTCCGCGTTGTTTGAGAAGATGACGTCATGGGCAGTTTGGCTTCGCGGCAGGTATCACAAAAACCGACGTCGCCATTGTAGCACTTGGAATGCCAGGGGGTGAAGTCGCATTTCGGACGATTTCGCGAATCTTGCAAGGCATGGAGTGCTTTCTCTTTGAATTCTTGACTTTCCAAGACCGGTTTGATAATGGTAAAGTGTAGTGTGTCATTGATATCCTGGGGTGTCCCCCTTCATACTCAAGCGAGGAAGCCTGTGAAGAGAACAGTATCAGCAATCCGAATGATCGTCGGCCTGTCCCTCCTGCTGGCGATTGTTTCGTCACCGGACGGCGTTCGAGCCGATCAATCCGAAACGCCGGACGCCCCACCGGCCACCTCGGGGGAACGCCAGGTGATGGGCGGGCTGGAGACCCGTTTGGACGACACGGGGGACAATACCCCGTTCGTCGGCGACGAACCGGGCGACGTGGAGCTGACGGCGCCCGGCTTTCACGCCGGCGTTCCCTTGGCACTGCCGGATGGCTCGGTCATGCTGTGGGAGACCGTGAAAGAGCAGGGCCGGCAGTACGCCGCTGCGCGGTACTCGACCGATTGCGGCCGGACGTGGTCCGAGCTACGCAAGTTGTTCGATTTCCCAAGTGAGCGAGGTTCCTTCTACAGCGGGGCCGCACTGCCCTCGAAAGAGGGTTCGGTCCACCTCTTCGGACTCGATTACTACGACTTCAACTTCTCGGACCGGAAGCAATCCAAGAGCCTCCTGTGGCACGGGCGGTCGCGCGACGGGGGAAAAACCTGGGATCCGGTGAACTACGTCGATTTCGGTTTGCAGTACACCGGGGCGTCCAACAATGCGTTCCAGTCGGCCTCAGGCCGCATTTTCGCTCCGTGCAGCGGCCTGTCCGAGCGGCGCGTGGGGCCCTGGGTCAGCCTGGCACCCTATTCCGACGACGGCGGGACGACGTGGCACGCCCCGCAACAACAGATCACGATGAACACCGGC
Source organism: uncultured Planctomycetaceae bacterium (assembly GCA_964520785.1). GTDB lineage: Bacteria > Planctomycetota > Planctomycetia > Pirellulales > Thermoguttaceae > CAZFQG01. The sequence goes on from CAZFQG010000154.1 coordinate 14,112, forward strand.
GCCGTCGACTGGTACGAATCCGGCGCGGCCGAGCCGATCGGCATCGAGCTGAAGGACGGCACCCTCTGGCTGTTGCCGCGTTCTCAGGACGGATATCAGTGGGAGAGCTTCTCGAAGGATGACGGAATGACATGGACGCCGGTGCGGCACACGCGATTCGTCAGCAACCAGTCCGCGATGGCCCTTATTCGCCTGGCGGACGAACGGCTGATTCTCTTCTGGAACAACTGCGGGCCGGAAGGGCTCGATGGCATCTATTCGGAGCGGCTCGTCATGGCGGCGGCGATCAGTTCGGATGAAGGAGAAACGTGGCACGGTTACCGCGAAATCGGGCGGAGAACGTCTCCCGGCGAAGTCTCCTACCCCTACATCACGCAAATGAAGGACGGGCACGTCCTCTTGTCCTCGGCGGGTAATCTCTGGCGGGTTCGCCCCGATTTCCTGTTGAACAAGTCGCTGAAAGAAGACTTCTCGAACGGAATCCGCCGCTGGTCGACGCTGGCGGCGAAGGGGGTCTGCGCCGCGCCCGACCCGGAGGGGGGCGACTCGCGCGTCTTAAGCCTGCTGAAGCCGGATCCGGACAAACCGGCGGCGGCGTGCATGAATTTTCCGTACGCCGCTCAAGGAGACATGACCTTGAAGGTGTGGATCGAGCCCGGCTTCCAGGGCGCCCATTTCACCCTTTCGGACCATTACGATCTTCCGGGGCTTCCCCGTGACGGTGCATTTCCATTCAGGATCACACCCCAGGGACGGGTGAGGATCATCGGTGCCGGCGGGGCCTGGCTCGACACGCCAGGCGACCTGACGCCAGGGGAATGGGCCGAACTGCGTCTCCGCTGGGACTGTGAGGAGGGAGAGGCCTTGCTCACCCTCGACGGGGAGGAAATCGCGCGGATACGGCAATTCGTAAGAATTCCCGGTGCGTGCTATTTGCGGTTGCGGTCCGAAGCGGCGACGACCGATACGGCCGGTTTGTACGTGCGCTCGGTCGTGATCCAGGCGTTGAATTGACGTCGGTTGGAGAATCGAACGTCCTCGAACGACTAAGTCCGCGAAACGTATCGGAAACGCTCTTTCCGTTTCAGATGCAAATCCAACTGTAATTCGACCCTTTTTGGCTTTGTCGTGTCCGCTTGGGAGGACGCACGTTTCCGATGCCTCATTTTTTGCCGAGTGTGTTCGAATTGCTACCGCCTCCAGAACCGGCGGAGGCATTCGCTCGCTGGCGTTTCTTGCCGCACTGTGTCTTCCTGGATAGCGCCGTGACGGATGCACGTTTGGGACGATATTCCTTTCTGGCGGCGGATCCGTTCACGTTCTTCGTCGGTCCGACGGCAGGCCCGGATCACTGGGACGCGACCAGGAGAGCCCTGACAAACTTCCGAAGCACGCGGATACCCGAATTGCCGCCATTTCAGGGGGGGGTTGCAGGGGTGCTCGGCTATGATTTGGGACGCCGGTTCGAGGCGATTCCTCCGCCGAAAGAGGATGACTTCGGCTTTCCTCGGATGGCCTTGGGGGTGTACGACGTGGTGCTG
>CAZFQG010000155.1:0-15585 GCA_964520785.1 uncultured Planctomycetaceae bacterium
TGTATTCGGGAAGTTCACGGCGATTCAGCTTGGTCTTCTCCGCGATCCAAGAAGAGTTCTCGACCTCAAAGACTCCATACCACTTCAGCCCTTTCTTGGCTAGGGGATGGCCGCCCAGTGCTTCATCATTCGGGTATCCAAACTTGGTCAGGTAACAGTGTTCGAACTCGATCACGCCAGTTCCGGCATCAGCCCTCTTATCGTCCTCCGTCATCCTGACCGCATTGAAGGTCAAGAACGTGTTGTAGTCGTCCTGCAGCGGGACTGGTCCCGAAACTGCGGCCTCCGGCAGGAAGCCAATATCGAGTGGTCTTACAATCTCGGGCTTTGTGCCGAACATATTCTTTCGCGGACTTGGTTCCAAAATGTCAGCGTATCATCTGAGGCTGCAAGGTTGTCAGCCGAACACTCAGTCATTCAATTGCGGTAAGTGCAATAGTAACCGTCAGTTGCTCTCATGGCGAATAAAAAGGGGGCATTCTGCATTTCGAGGCTGCGAATTCACAAAGGGTACAACTCACGATGTTCTCTTTCTTTGTCTCCGCACCGCCTTGGGGTAATCATGTCTCTCCCTTCTCGTCGGACAATCTGACCAGTTCTTTGAAGTCCTTCTCCGTTAGGATTCTAATCCGAACACCCTTTCGAATGAGTTCCTCGGCCTTTCTGTACTTCGAACTCTTAGTATGACCAGCAAGCTTCCTGTGGTCTTGATCGCCGATGACCAATAGTGTCGTCTTCTTTGTCACTCCGGGTGAAACGTTGCACCCAATTGACGCGGCGAGATCAGCGGCTTCTCGTCGCGGCATATCGAGTGCGCCGGTGAAAACAAGCACTTCTCCAAATAAAGGTCCTTCCGGATCGCCGTTACGTCGTATGGCCTCTCCATACTTGACAGATTTAGGGTCTATTGGCTGCTCCACTCGCTTCAGCCAATCTTCAATACTCAGGCCTGTTTCTGTTGCTGCGGCTATGAGAATGTGTGCTGCTGCCTTTGCATCTTCCAATGCATCATGGTGCCGAAATTCGTAGCCGAGATAAGAGCAGATAGTGTGCAAGCCGTAGCCACTCCTCGCAAAATCTTTCCATGCCCTTCGTGCCACTCGGGCTGAATCGAGCCAAGTGATCGGTGGCAAGGAAACCTCGTACTTCTCAGCAACTTGGTTCATCGCGACTCGATCAAAATGCGTATGGCAGACAACAATTGAGTTCCCCAAGAAGCTCCCGAGAGTCGCGACAAGATCTGGAAATCTCGGCGATCCTCGGACAACTGATTCATCGATTCCGTGAATTGACACATTGATCCCATCGAAGTAGTCTTCTGGATCGACATAGGATTTCCATTCCTTCACGAGATTCCCGTTTTCGTGTCTTGCGATGCCGATCTGGCACACCGAGGACATGTCAGCGTTAGCTGTTTCTACGTCAATTGCCACGAAGTCCATATTTCCATTCACGGCCCACTCCTCATTATGGTTCAGCGTATTTGGATACGTCCGAAGTGAACACCACTCTCATTTCCGTTCTGGAGCACACGAGTTCTGTTTCGGTTCCCAGGTCGATATCCAAGTCATCGCCTCGTAACCCTTGCCATTGGGCAAGATATTTCAGGGTGCCGTGCCTTACTTTTTGCTTGGTCTTTTTCTCGACACCGCCCTTCCAGACAAGAATCGGCAATTCTCCATTTTGAGCGCGATTGGACAACTCGTGATCGCGCTTGCCGATTTTCCTTCCAGCTTCCCAGCAGGCAATGAGCCCATGGTCAGGGCCTCTCCATCTTTCCTCCCAGGATAGTCCAGTCCTCTCCGGTGCGTCAAACGGTCGGAAAACGCGATTATCCATCGTTCGCTCCTTATAGGTTTCAGAGGCCCCTCCGTATTGAGGGATAATGGATGGGAAATCTAATTTCCCATGGAACTCAAGAATAGTCAGCGGGATTTGGCGGGACAAGGGGGTAGAGGCGGGAAAGGCCGCGCGCGTCCGGCATTTCCCGCCTCCATCTGGGTGCGCTTCCTGGACCTTTCTCGCTGAAGTTGCCAGCCCAGAATGCCACTAACGAGTCATATTGAATAACCCAGATAGGTTAATACACCTGCGCATGAACGTACCGTCCCCGACGCCGACAGCTATCGGCCAATCAGAAGCTCGCCAATTCATATAGTGAAGCATCCGGAGCTATCGCACACAATGGCTCGCGAAGGCCGCGCGAGGAAGGACTGCAAGAGTAAAACACGTCCCCGTTTCGATCCCCGGCGACTTGAGCCCTAACGCCGTCCTTTGTCCCGCTTATCAAGCCATTGCTTCAGCGATGCTTGGCTCTCGGCCGACGGTTTTCCGAGGACTATGTTTTCTACACTAATGTCCTCATCCAGTTGGGGCCAGTGGACTCCTCGCCCGCTGCCGATGAGTCGCCAATCCTCTCGCTCCTCGACGGTTGCGTGGCAGAGACGCGGATACCAGGAAAGGGGGGCGGAGATTGTGCGGCCGTCTGAAAGCTCCGCGGTCAGAAAATCGTCGGAAACCACGGCTTTCGTTACGCGTACGTGCTGGATGTCAACCGTTGAAGAAGTCATTCCAAGAATCCATCAGGTGTTGGTTTTCTGCCTATCTCCTGTAACCCGCGGGCATTTAACGCTGATAAGTCGAATTGTAGCGGTTCGTTACTCCATTGTCACGCCTTCTTCCGCGCGATCGGCCGTCCCTGCCCGGCGCTCATCGGGCAGCAGGAGAACGGTTGCACCATTTTATCATATACGCCAAAATAATGATATGAAATTCGCCGACCTCCTCCGAAAAACCCGCGAAATGCCCTGTTTTACGCCCGGGTTCCTCGATGCGGGGGAGGATCCGGCCCAGGTTCGGGTGCAGATTAGCCGGTGGGTTCAAGGCGGGCGCGTGTTGCGATTGCACAAGGGGCTGTACGCGGTCGCGGAGCCCTATCGGGGGGGTTTGCTTGAGCCGTTCTGCGTGGCGAACCGGCTCAAACCGGCTTCGTACGTCAGCCTGCAATCGGCCCTGGCGTGGCACGGGCTGAAAGAAATCCTGGTCGAGGGCGAAGGAGTTGCTTTGTGAAGGACCTTGCTGTGGTATCTGTCCGAACGGCCCGGCTTGGCGCCCAACATCGTCCTGGTCAACAACGCGCTGGCGTTGGGGCCGGGGTGTGTCGGCGCTTTGCCGCGCCGACGGTTATCGACGGTCGTTGCCGGGGCGTTCGTGCATGCGCCACCGCTTGAACACCTCGTCGGCCACCCAGATCGTGCTGGAAACCAGCACGATCAGAAGCCAATCGAACCACGGCAAGGGCTCGGTGTGGAACAGGAAGGTTCCCACGGGAGTGCTCACCACGAGGACCTGGAGCACCACGGCGACGCCGATGCCCAGCAGCAACCAACGGTTGCTCAGCAGGCCGATCTGGAAAACCGACAATCGTTCGGAGCGTGCGTTGAGCGCCTGGAACCACTCGAAGGCAACCATGGACGTGAATGCCACGGTTCGCGCCTGAGCGAGCGAGGCCGTCTCGGTTCGGAGCCAGAAGAGGGCCAAGGTCCCCACGGCCATGAACGGCGTCAGCAGACCCATTCGGCGAAGCATCGTATAGTCGAGAATGCGTTGGTTGGGGTCTCTTGGACGATCCTTCAAGACGTCCTCGTGAGCCGGTTCGACTCCCAAGGGAATCGTGCATGCCCCGGCGGTCACCAAATTCACCCACAGAATCATCGTGGCCGACAGAGGTAGTTCGAGACCCAACAGCAGCGCGGCAACGAGAATGCTGATCTCGCCGGCATTCGCGCACAAGAGGAAGAAGATCACGCCTCGCAAGTTGTTATAGATGACGCGTCCTTCCTCGACCGCGCTGATGATCGTCGCGAAGTTGTCGTCGGTGAGGACCATGTCGGCGGCCTCCTTGGCCACCTCGGTTCCGGCTTGGCCCATGGCGACGCCGATGTCCGCCCCCTTCAGCGCCGGCGCGTCGTTCACTCCGTCGCCGGTCATGGCCACGATCTCGCCGCGCTCCTTGAGCGCCTTCATGATTTTGAGCTTGTGCGCGGGCGAAACCCGCGCAAAGACGCCGTTTTCCAGGGCGGCCTCGGCCAGTTCGTTCGTTTCCAATTCGTCGATTGCCGGTCCGTCGAGTGCCTTCCCGTCGTCGGCGATCCCGACCATCCTGGCGACGGCCTGCGCCGTGGCGGCGTGATCGCCGGTGATGAGCACCGTGTGAATGCCGGCCTGCCTGGCCGCCTCGACCGCATCGGCGCTCTCCTTGCGCGGCGGATCCATCATTCCCCAAAGCCCGGCGAGCGTCAATTCGGTTTCGACGTCCTCGGGTTCCAAACGTGGCTTGCCGTCGGAAACCTCCTTGTACGCCCCGGCCATTACGCGAAGGGCCTCTCCGGCGAGTTCCTCGTCGACCCGCTCGATCCGCGCGCGCATGTCGTCATCCAGCGGTCGCCGTTCGCCGTCGACAAGTAGGTGCGAGCAGAATTGCAGCAGTCGGTCCGAGGCGCCCTTGACCATCGCGATTGCCGACGCCCCGTCCTTCCACGGATGGAGCGTGGCCATGTACTTCCGATCGCTGGAAAACGGGATTTCGGCGAGGCGTTCGTTTTCGCCGTGAACCTCGTCGCGGTCGATTCCGGCCTTCCGGCCGACTACCAGCAAAGCGGCCTCGCTGGGATTTCCTTCCGCGATCCAGTCGCCGCCGTCGTTTTGTCGCACGTGGGCATTGTTCGCCAAGACGCCGATCCGCAGTAGCCGTTGCAGGCTTTCGGGAATCTCTTCCAACGCGCCGCCCTCGCGGCGTATCTCGCCCTCGGGGCGGTACCCTTCGCCAGTCACGTCAAACACCGCATTCACGGCCCAGAGTTTCCGCACGGTCATCTGGTTCTCGGTGATCGTCCCCGTCTTGTCGGAACAGATGACGGTCGTCGAGCCGAGCGTCTCGACCGCGGGTAACCGTCGGATGATCGCGTGACGGTCGGCCATCCTTCGTACCCCCAGCGCCAGCGTTACGCTGATGACCGCGGGCAACCCCTCGGGAATGGCCGAGACCGAGACCGCTACCGCGAACAGGACCATCTCAATGAGTTCGTAGCCGCGCAGAAGCCCCAGTCCGAAGATCGCGACGGCAAGCGCGATCCCGGTCGTTCCAAGCAGCAAGCCCAGTTTCTGCATGCGTATTTGAAGCGGAGTTTTTTCCCGGCGCGTTCCGCGGACCTCGCCGGCTATTTCACCCATTTCGGTGTTCATGCCGGTGGCGACCACCACGGCCTCGCCGCGGCCGCCGGTGACGTTCGTCGACATCCAAACCATATTGGCACGGTCGCCCAGCGGTAAGTCGGCTTTCAATTGGCCCGAATTCTTTTTCACCGGATTCGATTCACCCGTAAGAGCCGATTCATCGACCCGCAACGCTTCGCCGGCCATGAAGCGGGCGTCGGCGGCGACCCGGTCGCCGGTTTCCAACAGTAGGATGTCGCCGGGCACGACCTCGGCGGCGTCCAACTCGACGTCGTCGCCGTCGCGTCGCACTCGGGCACGCGGCGCCGACATTTGACGTAATGCGGCCAAGGCTCCCTCGGCGCGCCATTCCTGAACGAATCCGAGAAGGGCGTTGAGCACCACGACGCCCGCGATGACCCCGGCGTCGACGAAGTGCCCCACCGCGGCGGAAACGACCGTTGCCGCAAGCAAGAGGTAGATCAGGGGATTGTTGATTTGTCTGAGCAGCAACTTCCAAACGGGAACGCCCTCGTCGGCTTCCAGCACATTGGATCCTACCTCCTGGCGACGCCGGTCCGCCTCCTCCGCGCTCAACCCCTCGCGGGAGGAATGCAGCCGTTTTAGGACCTCGGAGACGTCCAGTCCGTGCCAAGACGCGCCGTCATTTTTTCGCCATTTTCTTTATTAATGGCACTCATGTTCCATCCGTCCTTTCGCGCCCGGGACGAAGCGTGGTCGGCGCGCTGACGCGCATGTCGCGAATCGGATCGATCGCCCGCCTCGGCTCGTCGAAATTCTGTTCTTTGGACGTTGACACGCGCATAATCCTCGAACCGGTATGTGTCGCAAGTTCCGTGCCAACGCACAACGCTCCCTCGGATCAGGCCCATGCTCCTCTCTTCCGTCACTTTGTCGCGACAGGCTCCAAATCGTCGCCGCGCGGACGTCCGCACAGTCCGGATCGGTACGGATACTACGAATACACTGAACCAGCTTCCGGCGGTTGTTTCCCATCTGGATCAGCATCGCCCACGTTTGGCCGCGCTACGAAACAGTTCCCGTGCCGAAGAACAGCCAGTCCGTCCGCCGTTCGTCGATCAGGCGGTTTTCGTAGGTGATCGGCGCGACGCGGACCTCCGCGAACACCTCGCGAAGCGCGTCGGAAAAAGGGGAACTTTCCGCATACGACCAGACGCCCAAGACGCCGTTTGTCGACAGGTGCCTCGCGGCGGCGGCCAGCCCTTCGGCCGTGTAGAATGAGCCGCTTTCGGTCCCCAGGGGCTCGTCGGGGGAATGATCGACGTCGATGAGGATGACGTCGAAGGGTTCTTCCGGCGGTTCGGCCAGCCGCCGGTAGACGTCGCCCCGAGTGACGACCAGCCGCGGCTCGTCCTTCAGCTCGGACGAAAGGGGCACCAATCCGCGATTGAGCCAGTCGATCACCTGAGGGAGCAATTCCACCACCTCGACGCCGGCCACGCGGTCGGACCGTAGCGCCTCGCGCGCCGTGTATCCGAGTCCCAGCCCGCCGATAAGTATCCGCAGATTCTCGCCGGGGTGCATCCGGATGGCCGTTTCCGCCAGGGCCCGTTCCGAATCGGTGTAGAAACTGCTCATCAAGAATTCGTGATTGAGCGTCACCTCGGTGACGACCGTACCGGGGCTGGAAAGGAGTTCGCGCCGCCGCAAACAGAGCGGCCCCAGAGGACTCGTTTCGTAGGCGAGGATTTCAAAGTTCGAAGCGGACATGGGATTCCGATAGGTCGCGGCTTTCTGGATTGACAAGAAAGGCAGCGTGAACACGCGTATCAGGCGAAACGACCGGCGGAAAGTTCAATGTTCCGTGGGCGCCCCATTTTCATCATGGAACTACCACCACGGCGTGCGCCGAGATTTCCACTTCGGCGCCGTCGAGATCGGTGCGGATACGGACGGTTTTCGACATCTTGCCGGGTTCCCCTTTCGCGGTGAAGGTGACCGGAAGCAGGTGAATTCGTTTGGCGGACGGATCGTCCGGAAGGGTCGCTTCGAGACACCCGCATTCCGACACGACTTCGAGTATCTTGAAGGGCTTTTTGCCGCGAATGACCAGTTGTTTCGTGGCCGTTCCTCCGGACCGGACGACCCCCATGAACAGCGACGAGGGAGTGACGCTGACGGCGGGGCGGACGTGGGCCTCGACCTCGATGGGGATCCGCGAAGAACCGGCGTCGCTCGTGACCAGCGTCAGGTGCTCGCGGACATAACCGGCGGGAGCTTCCGGCGAGAGCCGGACGCCAATCGCGTAGACGACCCGGCCGCTTCCTCGGGACAGCTCCGTAACGGTTCCGCTCAGATGCGGATTCGGACTTTGAACCCCGGTGATCCTCCAGTGCGCGCCGCCGAAGTACGTAACCCGAACGGTCCGTTCCGCCTGCTCCCCTTGCTCCACCGTTCCGAACATGACGCTCGAAGGATCGAACATGACGTCCGTCCGGACACGGACCTTCAGATGCAACTGGACGATCGCGGGATAGGGCTTATCGATCGTGACGGTAATCGTCGCCCTCTGATTTCCCAGGAACGTCTTGCTGTTGATGCTCGCGATCACCGCCGACTCTTCGTAGGTCTTCAATTTTCTCTTCTCGATTCTGGGAGATGCGCAGCCACAGGTGGAATGAACGCTCGCGATGCGCACGTCCTCTTCGTAGATGTTCTTGAAAGTGAAGGCGTACTCCGCCTTGGCTCCGCGGGCGACCGTTCCGAAATCGTGGCTGGTCGTTTCGAACATTTTGCGCGCCCACTCCTGCGCGCCACAGGGCGCGGAGGCCAGCCAGGCAAGGATCATCGAGGCCCCGAACAAAAGATGGCGTTTCATCGTGGTTCTCCCTACTTCCATTTCGTGGTCGCAACCTCCACGGTATTATAGGTCCGCGATACAACCGGCACAAGGCCGAATGCGCCGTTTCGAACCATCCTCGCGGGTCGCGGATTCGGCCGCTTGAAGGTGAGTCCGCACCGCCACGCCTTGCCTCAAGGCCCGGAGTTTCTAACGCGGAACAAAAAACGGAACGCCGATGGTTCAGGTTGTCACGCGATTGGGGGGCAACGCCGAAACATACCACAGTATATTCGCCTGTGCAAATGCGGAATCTTGGAGAAACGGCCGAGCGAGTACCGGCGAAGTCCCCGGGCGGGTATGGCAACGTATCGAGAAGCGTATTACCGTTCATTCATCCGTACCGCCGAACGGTCTCCGCCCATTACTCGTACGACAATTCCGGTGATCCAGGGGGTTTTCTACGGAAGACACAGAAAAACGTGTAGCTAGTATATTCGTAGAGCCGAATACTGTGTATACTGGATAGCATTCGCGTAGCCGCATATAGCAAGCCGACCTCTGGAGACGGACGCCGAACACTTCGTCCCTCCGCGGCGCCCTCGGAAAAGCCCGCGCCTATCGAACTCCAGAACTCCAGTGGAGTAGATTTCGCCATCGAACGCGCGACGTCCGGAGCCTGCGGCCCGGGCCGTTGCGGTCCCGGCGGTTGCGGCCCGGCCTCCGGCCAATAAGCGAACCGTATCAATCGTCGTCATCCGCTTCCGCCGTCCCGGTGGACGGGTGTCGGTATCTCTCTACCTTTCTCAATCTCAACCGAAAAGGATTTAGTTGTCATGTTTGAGCAAAACAAGACCGCGTCGCGGTCGGCGGCGTGGGTTGTCGTCGCCGTCGTGGGATGGGCTTTCGTCCCGGCCGCGTCCGCGCTGGCCCAGCGCGCAGGAAGCGTGCCGCCCCAGCCGACCGGCGCGGAGGCCATGCGAAACGCCGCCGAGGCGAATGAAACCCTATTCCTCTTTTGCTGGAAGGAGGACGACGCGAATACGAAGCGGATGTATCAAACGCTCCAAGCCGGCCTGAAGGAAATGGGGGCCGGCGTCACGTCCGCGTCCGCCAACGTGGCCGATCCGCGCCAGAAGGGAATCGTGGAGAAGTTCGGTCTCGACCGCGCTCCGATGCCCCTCGTCCTGGCGATCGCCCCCAACGGCGCGATTACCGGCGGGTGGCCCATTCAAATGTCCAAAGAGCAGATGCGCGGGGCGATCGTGTCCGAAACGGAGATGCAAGCCCTCAAGGCGCTGCAAGCCCGCAAACTCGTCCTGTTGTGTCTGTACCACCCGAACGGGGAGAACCGGCTTCCGGAGTTCCACGGTGCGCGCGATTTCAAGTCAGACTCGCCGTACGGCCCCGCGACCGAAATGGTCATGGCCAACATCGAGGAAGACGGAAACGCACGGTTCTTGAAGCGATTGCGGATCGAGCCCTCGAAGACGCCCGACTCGTTCCTCCTGCTGGCCCCTCCCGGTAATCTGGTGGCCCAATTCGCGAGCAACGCGACCAAGGACGAGATCGTGGCGAAACTCAAGGCGGCGCAATCGAACCCGTGCGCCGGCGGACAGTGCGGCCCGGGCGGCTGCGGACCGAAGCAGTAAAGGAGAGAAACAATGACACTGAGCAAGTTGATCTGGCGCGAACTGTTCGAGCGCAAGAGCCAAATGCTGACGATATTCCTGGGGATATTCCTGGGAATCAGCACCGTCGTGGCGATTAAGAACATTACGTACTATTCTGAGAAGGCCGTCGCGCGGGAGATGGACTCGCTCGGGGCGAACGTTCTGGTCCTCCCGAAGTCGGTAACGCTCCAAGACTACTACTCCGCCGACCTCCACGACGAGGTCCTGCCGGAGGAATACGTAACGCGGCTGACGATGTCCGACCTCCAGGGCGTGGATAACCTCTCGCCCAAGCTGTGCGTTCCCGTCGATCTGGACGGAAAGCGATTCACTCTGACGGGAATTCTTCCGAAGAGTGAATTCCAGGCCAAGGCGGCCTGGGCCGGGGCAGGCGTGTTCAGCCGTCCCATCGGCTGCGGCGCCATCGACGCCGGCGCGGAACCGACCGTCGAGGACAAGAAGGCGCTCGTAAGAAAGCGCGTGATCGAAACGCTCGAACACGACGAGACGCTCGTCGGTGCCGACGTCGCCGCGATACTGAACGTCCAGGAAGGGAGCAACGTCACCCTTCTGGGCAGACCGTTCAAAGTGCTCGCCATCCTTCCGGAGACCGGAACGGTCGACGATTCGCGGATTTTCGCGCATCTGCACACGGTTCAGGAACTGTCGGGACGCGACGCCGTCGTCAGTTGTATCGAGATCGTCGGATGCTGCAAGGAGATTTCGGCCGGGTTGGTGGGGAACGTCAACAAGCTGTTGCCGGACGCCAAGGTGGTTACCGTCACGCAGGTCGTGGCGACCCAGACGAAGGTCAATAAGATGCTGGAGAACCTCTCTTTCGTCTTCATCCTGATCATCGTCGTCGTCGGGGGGGCGGGAATTGCGAACTATATGTTCGCCAACGTCTTCGAACGGCGACGCGAAATCGGCACCCTCATGGCCCTGGGCGCCGGGTCCACGTTCGTGTTACGGCTATTCCTGGCGAAGGCCCTCCTGCTCGGCGTCGCCGGAGGCGCGGCCGGTTATGCCGTCGGCACCCTCGCCGCCGTCCTGCTGGGCCCCCGTTTGGCGGGCATCATCGTTCTGCCGATGCCGGTTCTGGCTCTGTGGGCGATTCTCATTTCCGTCGGCGTCTCCCTTCTGGCCACCTTTCTCCCCGCCAGAAACGCCTCGAAACTCGATCCCGTGACCGCTTTTCAGGAGGTCTAAGAAGTCGCGAATCAATAAGTGTCGCGTTCATCGGGGTACGGGGTGCGATAAACGCGACAGTTGTTTATTTCACGGTCCTAACGGCCTGTTGAAAAGGTCATTGCGGTCCTTTTCGGCTTTGACTCATAACCCGCTTTACAACGGACTCATAAAATGCTTACAATGCATGAAGTTACCAAGGAATACACGTTACGCAAGCGAACCGTCCGCGCGCTCGACGGCGCGTCGGTGAGGATCGCGGCGGGCGATTTCGTTTCCCTCGTGGGACCCAGCGGAAGCGGCAAGAGCACGCTGCTTCTGATGTTGGGCGGCATGTTGTCGCCGACATCCGGAGAGGTCTTCCTCGACGGGACGTCCATTTACGACTTGAACGCCGACGATCGGGCCCGGCTTCGGATGAACCATGTCGGTTTCGTTTTTCAGACGTTCAACCTCGTCACTTACCTGACGGCGCTGGAGAACGTGCAGATCGCCCTCTACCTGGCCGGCGTCGGCGGTGACGAGCAAGAGGAACGCGCGGCGCGACTGCTTCAGCGCGTCGGGCTGGGAGATCGGCTCGACCATAAACCCTCGGAACTGAGCGTGGGCCAGCAACAGCGAGTGGCCCTCGCCCGGATGCTGGCGAACGACCCGGCCGTGATTCTGGCCGACGAACCGACCGGGAACCTCGATCCCCAGACCAGTGCGCAAGTCATCCGGTTCTTCGAGGAGTTCAACGACGAGGGCCGGACGATCGTCATGGTCACGCACGACCCGCGAGCGGCGGAAAAGGCCCGGAGGGTTCTGCGGATCGCGGACGGAAAGATCGCCGATGAACGCGCCGGCTCGAAGCCGCACCTCGTGGCGTAAAACGGCCATGGTCGCGGATTCATGATACTGGGATGCCCATGACACCAATCTCGATGAAGACCAATACGAAGCCTCGCGATGCGACGAAGAAACCGAAGCAGGGGGGCCTTTCAAGGTCCTCCTCCTCGCCCGGGACGGACGTCGACCGCATGTTCCGTGCCTTCTGCGACCGGACGAGGCTTCGTATTCTTTGCCTCTTGTCAAAGCACGAGATGTGCGTGGGAGATCTCGTCGAAATACTCGGGTCTCCCCAACCGACCGTCTCGCGGCATTTGAAGTACCTTCGCGATTCCGGCCTCGTCACCGTGAGAAGAACCCGGAATTGGGTCCATTATTCCCTCGTCCGTCCGAAGTCGGTATTCCACGAACGGCTCCTCGAATGCACCCAGGCCTGTTTCGCCGAGGTCCCCGAAATCAAGAAAGATGCCGCCCGGGCCGAGAAGGTTTTCGCGTCCGGCGGGTGTTGTCCGTTGGAATGAGAACGCCCCGGCGCACCCCTGAGAAAGCGACCGGACGATGAGCGAACCTCTGAGAATCCTCTTCCTTTGCACTGGAAACTCCTGCCGGAGCCAAATGGCCGAAGGCTGGACGCAGCGGCTGAAGAGCCCCGGCATCGAAGCCTACTCCGCCGGAATCATCGCCAAGGGGCTCGACCCGCGTGCCGTGAGGGTCATGGCCGAGGAAGGCGTGGATATCTCCTCGCACCAATCCAAGACGGTTGACGACCTTTCCGGGGTCGCCTTCGACTACGTCGTCACGCTCTGCGGGCACGCCCACGAGACGTGCCCCATCTTCCCCCACGCGAAAACGGTCCACGTCGGGTTTCCCGACCCGCCGGAGATGGCGAGGGCATACGAAGACGAAGAAGCGAAACTCGAATGTTATCGCCGGGTCCGCGACGCGATCCGGTTTTTCGTGGACGAATTACCGGGAGCGGTGGAAGTATCGTAGGGCAACGGCCATTCCGGGCCCGGGCGCTTAAGAACCTCGAAGTCGTGGCGAACGTCATTATCGCGCCAGCGAAGCCTTGCAGTCGCCAACGGTAACGATCCGTTTTCAGGCCGCATCCCCTCCCGAATCGAGGCCGACCGCCGAATGATCGTAGGCGAGTGATTTCCAGGCCGATCTTGCGGAATTGCACGTGTTCTCCGCGAGGAAAAAAAGGGTAGAATTGCTTGTGATCCGCGATGTCGCTACACTCAGGGTTATGCCCTTTGAGTTGGTCCCCCGGCACGGTCCCGGGGGATTTGAAGACGCTCGGCGGAGTTGGCAACTGAAAACCCTACTGAAAAGGAACGACCCATGAAACGCGTTCGACTTGTTCATCTGACCGTCACTTGCATGATCGTTACCTCCATCGCCGTGTCGGCCCTGCCGGCTGAGGCGAGAGCCGCGGAGGGGGGTGAACCCGCGGGGGGCGAGGCCGCGGCGATTCCGGAGGAAACGCAGGCCCAGCGGGACGAGCGGATGGCCTGGTGGCGCGACGGGCGGTTCGGCATGTTCATTCACTGGGGGCTGTACGCGATTCCGGCCGGGGAGTGGGACGGCAAGCCGGTCGACGGGATCGGCGAGTGGATCATGGACCGGGCGAATATCCCCGTCGATGAATACGAGAAGCTGGCCGCCCGGTTCAATCCGGTCGAGTTTGACGCTGACGAATGGGCCCGGATCGCCGCCGAGGCGGGGGTGAAATACGTGGTCATCACGTCGAAACACCACGACGGGTTTTGCCTGTTCGATACCGACGCGACCGACTACGACGTCGTGGACGCCTCCCCGTACGGCAAGGACCTTCTCGCCCCGTTGGCCGAGGCGTGCCGGAAGCACGGGATCAAATTCTGCACGTACTACTCGATCATGGACTGGCATCACCCGGCGCAGGATCGCAATAGCGAACAGCGGTACAATCCCACGAAGATGAAGGACGGCCGCAAAGCCGAGTACATGGCCTTCATGAAGCGGCAGCTCAAGGAGTTGCTCGACACGTGTGACCCGGAAGTACTCTGGTTCGACGGCGAGTGGTGCGATTGGTACACCGAAGAAGACGGCCGTGAGATATACGCCTACCTCCGCGAGTTGAAGCCGAATATCATCATTAACAATCGCGTCGGCAAGGGTCGCCGAGGGATGGAGGGGCTGAATAAGGCCGATCAAGAGTACGTGGGCGATTTCGGCACGCCGGAGCAGCAGATCCCGGCAACGGGGCTGCCCGGCGTGGACTGGGAATCGTGCATGACGATGAACGACACGTGGGGATTCAAGAAGAACGACCACAACTGGAAGTCGACCGAGACACTCATCCGCAACCTGATCGACACGTCGAGCAAAGGCGGCAACTTCCTCTTGAACGTCGGCCCGACCGCCGAAGGCCTGATCCCCGCCCCCAGCGTCGAGCGTCTGGCGGGGATGGGCAAGTGGCTCGATGTCAACGGCGAGTCGATCTACGGCACGACCGCCAGCCCCATCGGCAAGCCCGACTGGGGCCGCTGCACGGCCAAACCGGGCAAGGTTTACCTGCACGTGTTCGACTGGCCGAGCGACGGGAAGCTGCGGGTGTCGGGGCTCGAGAGCAAGCCGAAGAAGGCGTATCTGCTGGCGGATAAGGAGCAGTTGCCGCTGGCGATCGAGTCGGCCGACGGCGACGTGGTGACTGCGTTGCCGGAGGAGGCGGTCGATCCGGTGGCGACGGTGGTTGTGGTGGAGACGGAATAAAGGGCGGAGCAAACGGGGGGTCGTTTCCGGCCAAGATGAACATCGAAAACGACAACAATCCCAACGACGCCATCGTCGCCGCTTCACAACTGAATCAACCCCCATGCCTGAACTACCGGAGGTGGAAACCATGTGCCGCGGAATCGCCCTGGTCGTGGGGAGTCGCGTCCGCGGAATACGGTTTCCCAAATCCCGCTTGTGCCCGCTGCCGATGAGCCCGGACGAGCGGAGTTTTCGTCGACGGGTAAAGGGTCGTGTGATCGTCGGCGTCCGGCGGGTCGCCAAGCGGGTCGTCATTCAACTGGACTCGGAAGACGCGATTGTCTTCGAGCCGCGAATGACGGGCCGCGTGCTGCTTGCGGCACCGCCGGAAGTGAAGCACGTTCGCGCGGTGATCGACTTTTCCGAACCGGCGCCCGGGTTGCTGGTTTTCTGGAGTATGCGCGGCTTGAGCACCTTGCACCTGTTCTCGCCCGGGCAGTTTGCCCACGTGCTCGGGCCGGATCGCATCGGCCCGGATGCTCTGGTGGTGACCGAGGCGGAGCTGCGAGCGGCTTTCGGTAAGAGTCGCAGGGCGATCAAGCCGGCGCTCTTGGATCAGAAGGCAGTGGCCGGGATCGGCAATATCTATGCCTCCGAGATTCTGCACCGCGCCAAGGTCCATCCGGAAATCCCTTGCGACCGGATTACCGCCGGTCAATGGAGGCGAATTCACGCGCAAACGCATGCCGTCCTTCACGCCGCCGTGGCGGCTCAGGGTTCGACGCTTGCCGATGGCGGCTACCAGACGGTCGAGGGGCGATCCGGTCAGTATCAAGAGCAAATCCGCGTTTACGGGCGGACGGACGAAACGTGCCAAATCTGCGGCCGCGGTCGCATCCGACGTATCGTGCAGGCGCAGCGTTCGACCTTCTTCTGTCCGGTGTGCCAACGCGCGGTAAGGCGCAAGACGAAACAAGGGGGTCGGATGCCTTTTTCAGACATGCACACCGACCCGTTCTCTTCCCAGCCCAAGGGGCCCTGAACCAGGCAGCCCCGAGTCCTGCGTCTCGATCCGGCGAGGGCGAGCGGCAGCCCAAGCAATACCAGAATTCCCGGTTCGGGAAC
>CAZFQG010000156.1:0-15361 GCA_964520785.1 uncultured Planctomycetaceae bacterium
GGCACCCGGAGGTGTTCCGCACGTACAACATCGACCGGAACATCAACTACACGAACGTCTGTGAATGCGGGTGCCGCTTCTGTGCCTTTTCGCGGCCGCCCGGCTCACCGGAAGGATACGTCCTCAGGAGGGAAGACCTATACCGAAAGATCGAGGAAACGGTTTCTTTGGGGGGAAATCAGATACTTCTTCAAGGGGGCCTCAACCCTGACTTGGACCTCGTCTGGTACGAACGGCTTCTATTTGGAATCCGAGAACGGTTTCCCAAGGTGAATATTCACGGGTTCGGGCCGGCGGAGATTCATTATTTCAGTTGGAAGGCTGGATTGCCTGTCCGGGAGGTTCTCGAGCGGCTTCGCGATGCCGGATTGGGGAGCATTCCCGGCGGGGGGGCGGAAATCCTCGTCGACCGGGTCCGCGCGCTGGTGAGCCCAAAGAAGGCGACGAGCGACGAGTGGCTCCAGGTGTGCCGCGTCTGGCACTCGATGGGGGGTCGGGGGACGGCGACGATGATGTTCGGCCACCTGGAGTCGCGGCGCGAGCGGGTGCTCCATCTCGAGCGGATCCGCTCGCTCCAGGACGAGACGGCCGGATTTACCGCCTTTATCGCCTGGACGTTTCAGCCCGGAGGGACGGCGCTTGCCGGAAAAGTCCGCAAAGTCGGTGTCTTTGAATATCTGAAAACGCTCGCCGTGGCGCGGCTCTTCTTGGACAACTTTCCGAATCTCCAGGCCAGTTGGGTGACGCAGGGGCTGAAAGTGGGACAGATGGCGCTGCGATTCGGGGCGAACGATTTGGGTAGCCTGATGATCGAGGAGAACGTCGTCGCCGCGACCGGGGTCCGGTTCCACGTCCGCGAGGAGGCGATGCGGGCCGCGATCCGCGGCGTCGGATACGAACCGCGCAGGCGAAATGTGTTTTACGAGTTGGTCGATTAACGCGGGTATGGTAAACTCCCTTTATACGCCGCCAGGCGCCGCGTCCGGTTCTCCTCACGACCGCGAATACCTCGAGAACCGGACTTCCGCGCCGACCGGATGCCGCCGGCCGAGACCCCGCGATCGATGATTCAAGTCCGAGACCTTCAGAAACACTATTACGACCTGCGGCGCGGCGATTTCGCCGCGGTGGGAGGAATCACGTTCCGCGCACCGGCCGGAAAGATCTACGGGTTGCTCGGCCCCAACGGGGCGGGAAAGACGACAACGCTGCGGATGCTCAGCACGATGCTTCGCCCCAGCGGCGGAACGGCCACCGTCAACGGTTTCGACGTCCTCACCGAGCCCTCCCAAGTCCGGCGGCAGATCGGATTTCTCTCGGCGAATACGGCCATCTACGACCGGATGTCCGCGTGGGAAATGGTCGAGTTTTTCGGCCGTCTGCACGGCATTGAAGAAGAGCTTCTCCACGAACGGATGGAACACCTCTTCGACCGGCTCGCCATGAATGAAATCCGCGACGTCCTCGGCGGGAAGATGTCGACTGGAATGAAGCAGAAGGTCTCCATCGCCAGGGCAATCGTCCACGACCCGCCGGTGGTCATCTTCGACGAGGCGACGGTAGGGTTGGACGTTCTCGTGGCGCGGCGGCTCCAGCAAACGGTGGCGGAACTCCGCGAGCAGGGGAAGTGTATCCTTTTCTCCACGCACATCATGCGCGAGGCGGAGAAGCTGTGCGACCGCGTCGCCGTCATCCACCGGGGAAAAATCCTCGCCGAGGGAACCCTCGAGGCGCTCCGCGAGATCCACCAAGAGCGCGATCTCGAGGAACTCTTCTTCCGGCTGATCAGCCGACACGACGAGGAGCACGCCGGATGAACTGGTTCAACGTCAAGACGATCTTCCTCCGCGAAGTCCGCGATCAACTGCGCGACCGGCGGACGATGTTCATGATCGCCGTGCTGCCGATCCTGCTCTATCCCTTATTGGGACTGATCTTCCTGCAAATCGCCCAGTTCCTGCAAGATAAGCCGTCAAAAGTGCTCGTCGTGGGCGCGCCGGACTTGGGTGAGTTCCCGCCACTCTTCGAGGCCGGCCGCTTCGCGTCGGAGCTTTTCGCGGACCCGAAGCGGAGCGAGCTGCTCGTGGTTGAATTCGTCGCCGGTGAAGCCGGCGTCGCGCAAAGCGAAGCAAAAGCGGGACGCCGGCCGGCGCGGCCCGGCGTTCAGGTCGGCGCGACTCGGGATGAAGTCCGCGCGGCGGTCTCCGAGGGCAAGTACCACGCGGCGGTCTGGTTTCCCAGCGACTTCGCCGAGCGGCTTCGGGTCTTTCACGAGAGCCTCGTGATCGAGGACACGACGGGGAAACCGGCGGTGGTTCCGAGCCCCGAGATCATCTTCACGACGGCGAACGAGCAGTCGATGGAGGGGTTCCGCCGGCTCAGTTCCGTCATGCAACGCTGGAGTAACCGCGTGGGAGAGATGAATCTCCGCGCGCGCGGTATTCGCGTCGACGCCGCGGAGCCGTTCGAGATTCGGACGTCGGACCTGGCTGTCTCGTCGGGCCGAAAGGGGATCGCCACGTGGTCGAAGATCCTGCCGGTGATGCTCCTGCTCTGGGCGCTGACCGGCGCGTTCTACCCGGCGGTCGATTTGTGCGCCGGCGAAAAGGAACGCGGAACGCTGGAAACCCTCCTGAGCAGTCCGGCCGAACGGAGCGAGATCGTCGTCGGTAAGCTGCTGACCGTCATTTCCTTCAGTGCCGCGACGTCGATACTGAACATGCTCAGTATCGCACTGACGAGCCGGATGATTCTGGCGTGGTATCCCGTCTTGGGCGCGCCGCCTTGGACTTCCGCGATCTGGCTGCTCTTGACGCTCCTGCCGATGTCGGCCCTCTTCAGCGCGCTGTGCCTGGCGCTGGCGGCCTTCGCGCGAAGCAGCAAGGAAGGGCAGTATTACCTGATGCCCCTGCTGATCGTAACCATGCCGCTGGTAGTGTTGCCGATCTCGCCGAGCGTGGAGCTGAACCTGGGCAACAGCCTCATCCCGATCACCGGGGTGGTCCTTCTCCTGCGTTCCCTGCTGGAAGGGTCGTACGCCACCGCGCTTCGCTATGCCTTGCCGGTTCTCGGCGTGACCTTTTTGGGATGCTACTTCGCGATCCGCTGGGCGATCGACCAGTTCAACGAGGAATCGGTCCTCTTCCGGGAGACGGAGCGGCTCGATCTGCGGCTCTGGTTCAAACGGTCGTTCCAGGAGCGCAAGGCGACGCCGACGGTGGCCGCGGGAATCTGCGGAGGGTTTCTCATCCTGATCGTGAAGTTTGTCTTGGAGACGACCGGTTCGTTCCGGCTCGACCTTAAGGGGATCGTCCAGATGGCTCTGATCTCGCAACTGGTCGCGATCCTGTTCCCGACCTTACTCATGACGCTTGTGAGCACGCGGAGCGCCACGAAAACGCTTCTGCTTCGTTTTCGATCCTCCACTCCCTGGGCCTGCTTCCTTGCCGTGGCGCTGGCGTTCGCGCTGCACCCGATCGTCGTGGCGCTGCAGGGCGTCGTCGTCGCGCTATACCCCCTCCCGCCCGAACTCAACGCCCTCTCGGAGGCTTTGGGCCGCGTCCCGTTCGGCCTGCTGCTCCTCCTTTTCGCTGTGCTTCCAGCGATCTGCGAAGAGCTTGCCTTCCGTGGTTTCGTCCTCTCCGGGTGCCGGCACACGGGACACACGAATCGCGCGGTCGTCGTCAGCGCGCTCCTTTTCGGCATCAGTCACGTGATCTTGCAGCAGTCGATCCTCGCGTTCGCGGGGGGAGTGGTCATTGGGTACATCGCCGTTCGAAGCGGCAGCATCTTCCCCTGCATGTTCTACCACTTCACCCACAATATGCTCAATTTGTCGCTTCCGTACTTCGTCGAATTCATCGAGAACTACCTGCATTCGGAGTTTCTTTTCGACGTGGCGGAAGGGGCCACCTGTCTTTACCGATGGCCAGTCATTCTGTGCGGGGCCGTCCTGGCGGCCTGCGTCTGGCAGCGGTTCGCCGCGATGCCGGTCGAGAAGACCGAGGAGGAGGCGCTCGTCGATGCCGTCCGTTCGGCCGAGCACCGGCGCCGGGTCCTCGAATTGGATGAAGAATAGCCGATGAACGGCCGCAAGACGATCCGCGGACGCTTCGTTCTGCCTGTCGACGGGCCGCCAATCCCCGGCGGCACCGTGACCCTGCAAGACGGGCGGATCGTGGAGGTGGGATCGACACCCGGCGACGACGTCGAGGACCTCGGCAACGTCGCGATCTGTCCCGGGTTGATCAACGCCCATGTCCACTGGGAATTCAGCCGCCTGAACGCTCCGCTGGGCGAACCAGGAGCATCGCTGCTGGATTGGATTCCCCGCGTCCTCGTCTACCGCCAGGAGACCGGGTGTGCGAATGATCGCGAGGCCGTCCGTCTGGGAATGGCCGAGTCCTTTCGGAGTGGAACGGCGGCCGCCGGCGAAATCACCCAGCCGGGGTCTTCCCTGGATGTCCTGAT
Source organism: uncultured Planctomycetaceae bacterium (assembly GCA_964520785.1). Taxonomy (GTDB): domain Bacteria; phylum Planctomycetota; class Planctomycetia; order Pirellulales; family Thermoguttaceae; genus CAZFQG01. The sequence goes on from CAZFQG010000156.1 coordinate 4,471, forward strand.
GAACGGTCCTCCCGAGACGGTCGCCTTTCTGGAATTGATCGGCCCCACCGTCGACCGGGCCAAGAAGGCGTTGGCCGCGGCGGAGGCTTGGATCGCCGAGGCTCAATGGCGCGGATGGATCGGAAGGATCGGCCTAAGCCCCCACGCCCCCTACACGGTTCACCCGGCACTCCTCGAAGGGGCCCTGCGGTTGGCGCGGCGATGGAATCTGCCCCTCGCCATGCACTACGCCGAATCGGCGGAAGAACGGGTATTCCTCGACGAAGGGACGGGACCTTTCCGAGCCATGCTCGAGCGACTCGGCGCGTGGAGCCCCGAACTGGCCCCGCGGGGCGACATTCTAAAGACCCTCTCCGGCGCGCCACGGGTTCTCGTCGTTCACGGAACGTATCTCAGCGACGCGGAGACGGCCTTTCTAGCGGCCCGGTCGGGGGCGATGTCGGTCGTCTATTGTCCCAGAAGCACGGCCCGGTTCCACTCGCGGCCCTATCCGCTCTCGCGCTTCCTCTGCGCCGGGGTCCACGTCGCGCTGGGAACCGACGGTCGGGCGAGCGCACCGGATCTCGACATGCTCGACGAAATGCGGTTTCTCGCTGCGCGGCACCCGGACATCTCGCCGGAGACGATCCTGAACCTGGCGACCGTCGCCGGCGCCGAGGCATTGGGAATCGGCGATGCGTACGGAAGCCTCTCCTCCGGGAAGCAAGCAACGCCGGCGATAATCCGGCTACCGGAGGAAACGGCGGAACCTTACGGACTGCTTCTCCATCGCAAGGCGATACCCGTTGATGCGCCGGCGTACGGAAGCCGATTCGCGTAGGCGAGAGTTCCGACGGTTTATCAGCTCGCGATGTCTTCCTCCGCCGGCGTGGCCATCTTCCCAAAACGCCGTTCCTGGCAGATGCCCGAATAGGCCTCGCTGAAGGGGGGGGGTCTCGTTGCCGGAGGCCAGTAGCGTTCCTCCGGGGCGCCGTGAAGCCGTCGGATCACGTCGTGGGTCGTTTCATCCGCGCTTAGAAAGTCGTCCTCGTTCCACCGTGCCGCCACGAAACGGGTCTCGGTGAGTTTCTTTGGCAACAGAAAGTACCCGAGTTCGACTGTCTCCGGTTCCGCTTCAATTCCCACGGCGCCGAGCGATCGGGCATACAGCGGCAACTGGAGATCGATCCATTCCGTACGCCGCCGGTGGGTCTGTTCCGGCGTCTTGCCCGAGTCCCCCGTCTTGTAATCGATGATCCGCCAGTTGCCGGTGCGTTCGTTTCGATCGATGCGGTCGATTCGTCCTCGTAACGCGAGCGAATACCCGTCGACGGTGATCGCGGCCCTCGAGGGATCGATGTCGACCTCCGTTTCGTGAATCCGCCAGCCCTCGGCGGCAAGCTTCGCCTGGGCCGTCGCGAACTCCTCGAACCGCCGACGGAGTCCCTCCACCTGAATAAGAACCGCCGCCACGGGCGCCGGCTCGAATCGCTTCTTCACCAGCGCGTCCAAGGTTTCACTCAGAAACGCGAACAGCTCCCGGGGATCCTTCGTCGCCGCCAGGTCGCCGTGGCGGCCGAGCGATTCCAAGACTTCGTGCGCAAGCGATCCGAACGACGCGGCGTCCAATTCGGCGGCCTTGTCGTCGAGAGAGTCGATCTTCATGCGGTGCTTGAGGAAGTACCGGTAGGGGCACGCCAGATAGTCCTTGAATTCGGTCACCCGCATCGACGTCACGTCCTCCACGACGAGTCGCGGCGCGAGATGTTCGGGGCGAGGCACCTCGAGGGCGGTGTCAGGCCGTCCACCCCGCAAACCGCCTAAAGGGGCGTGGCGTGGCCCGCCTCCCTCGGCGAAAAAGGTGCCAACCCGGCGGGTCATCGTCTCGTCGTCACACGCGAATAGGAGCCGGCTGGGGTGAAGCGGATCGTCCTCGACGCTCCGCCTGCCGGCGATGATCCGCAAATCCTCCTTGGAATACCGCAAGACCCCCAGCGCGTAAGCGTCGCGCGCGTAGCGGCGGTCATTGTCTTCAATTCTCAAGATACGGCGGAGCCGGTTCGGCAGGAAGGGATCGGAGTTGCGCGAACTCGGTACGATTCCCTCATTCATTCCGGTGAGGATGAGCGTGGGAGCGTCGTCCATCGTCAACTCCAACCAGCCCAGAAGTTCAATATCGTTTCCCGTCCGCGCGGCCGGAATCCGCGCGTCTTGCACTTGGGCAAGAACCAGTTCCATCGCAGCGCCGGCAGTGAATTCCGGCATGAGCGATTTCGGAATCGCCTCCCATTCGTCGAGCGCAGCGCGAATCGCCTCGCATGCATCGGCCATGACCCGGTCGGCTTCCTTTTCCAAAGAGAGAGTTCGATCGCCGTAAACGGCCAACAGAAGGTCCACGATCGGATCGACCCAATCCGCCAGGGGCCGTACCTCGTGCCGAAGAAACGTTCCGACGAAGCCGTCCAATGCCTCGAAGACCGCCGAAGCGGTGTCCAAAGGTCGTTCCGCGTCGCTAGAACGCCCCCTTTCCAGACGCGGGAGTTCAAACGGAACGATCTCGCGATGAATCCGATCCAACGCGGTCAAGTAATCCTCGACCACCCCATGCCGTCGGAGGGCCGTTTCGACGTCCGGATGGCGCACCACCGCCGCGAAGGAACGGAAATCACCGTCCTTGGCCATTCGAGCGACCGCCGCCAGCAACCGGAAAGGACCGGTCCGGGCAACCGTCCGTCCGGCTCCGAAACGCCCGCAAAGACCGCGGTCCGCCATCCTCTGAATGACGTGGGGAACGATCCGCTCGTCGGGGACGCCGATGACGATTTCCTCGGCAGTCCGCCTTGTTCCGCAAGAGGCAATCGCGCGGAGAACCGCTTCGGCCTGGTCTTCCGGCGCGTCGACGACTTCAATCGCCTCGTCGGGAAGATCGAGCAGGACGTCCTTCCAGCGCTCGGGAATGAGACAGCCGTGCTCATCGAATCTGTCGGACCAGCCGTCATCGGCGAAAACGAGGGCGGTGACGTGGTCGGATACCTGATCCAGAATAGCGCGTTGGGCCGCGTTGAGGTCGACGAGTCCGGCAAGAACGATCGGGCCTTCGGCCCGGCATTCGTTATTGCGGATCGCGAAAAGCCTTGCCGTCTGGCGGTCCCACAAATCGAGGGAGTCCAATCGCCTTAAATAGCGCCGCTGCAATCGGCCAAGCAGCTTCCATCGCGGAATTTCCGTCTCGAACGCCGGAAACGCGGCCCCCTTCCGGAGGACGTCGTCGAAATCGAGCGCATCGGCCGCCAACTCGCGGTGGAGACCCGAGAGCATCCGCGCCAACGCGAGCCATCCCTGCCAGTCGTCCGCCTCCGGAAACGTTCGGACGAGTGGCTCCAGGTCGCTCTTCGCGGTACCCCTCAAGACGTCCGCCCACGCCAATCGCTGGACGAGATCTTCCGCGAAGGGCTTCCGCCGCGCGTACAACATTTCCGGGAGGCCTCCAATCGTGGTCAACTTTGGAGGAATGAGCGCCGCGCCGCGGTCTTCCGCCTCTTGCACGAGCAGTTCTTCCAGCCGGCGCATTGCACGGCCGCCGGGAAGCGCCACGAGTACGCCTCCTAAGTCCAAATGCCCCGCGTTAAGGAATCGCCGCGACAAGTAATCCACCGTCGCCGCCAGGCAAGGCCTCCGCCAATCTAGAAAATGTCGTTCCATCGGTATTCCGATATCCGCTTTCGTGGCTTAAACACTGCGCTTCCGGATTGCGAACCATGCTGTCACGAAGGCGCCCAGGAGGGCCAACGCACCCGGCTCGGGGACCGGGGTGACGTAAGGGCCTCCCCAATTCGCCCGAACCATGTCCAGGTCTTGGCTGCCGACCCGGCCGTCGCGCGAACAGTCTCCTTTCAGGTATTCACCCGCCAGGGTTCGCTGATTCCAGTGCGCCCGAACCGTGTCCAGGTCAATGCTTCCAACCTTCCGATCTCCATTGAGATCGCCGGGAATACAATAAAGGTGCTCCGTCCGGCCGAGGAAATGACCACTCAGAAACGAATAGGCGCCTTCGATCGTGAATGCCGGGAGACGCGTTCGGTCATTGCGGGGGTACGACAGGAACATTCCTTCGTATTCATCCTTCGGAGGGTCTACCATGAGCGTCCGTTGAATACCCATCCAAATACCGCCTTGGCCGATTTGTCCCGGGATAGCGGCGGGATCCGGTGGCGGATCGGCCTCGCCGACGGCCCAGCCGTCGGCTCGTCGCATGAACGACCAGGCCAGATCGAGCATTGGATAGGGTCCCGACCTCAATCGAACCGCGTCCATGGTCACGTCGACCGGTCCGGTCATCGTCCCGAGCGCATGGCCGTGGAGCATCATCTCGTGGTAGAGGTCCACTGGTTCCGCGTTCAAATACTCGATCGTTTGCCCGGACATTCGTTTCCCGTCAAGCGCGATCGGTTGATAGTAGACCTCTCGCGCTTCTCCCTGAGGCCCACCGATGACCACCACGTCCAACTCGCCGCGCAGGGCCCCCTCCGAGGTTTCGGCGAACCGGAGCGTCCCTTCGAAGAAATCACCATCCGGCCCCGTTCCGGCGAGCCTGCCATAATAGCCCCCATACATCTTCCTCGGATCCTCCACGGCCATGGCGAATGCGCGCAGTTCCCCGAACTCGCCGCGGATCGTGAGGTCGCCGTAGGTCACGCCGTAGCCGGCTATAATCGGCGTGATTCCCGGTTGAGGGGAAGACTGGTCGGTCACGCGGAAACCGACGCGGTCCCATGTCCATTCATTGAAGACCGGTACCCCCTCCATGACTCCGGTCCATCGCTGCTGGTACTCGACGCAATCGACGGCCGGCGCGAATTCCCGGCCCCAATCCTCGACCACCAGATCGACCTTCGAATCCAACCCCCAGCTTGGCGTTCCCAGAAGGGATCCCACCAGAACGAGCGCCATCAAACCGTACCACTTCATCGTGATCACTCCTTCCCAAGTAGAACCGATCAGCCGGAAGCGGAAATCGCTTCACCACCGCCAATTCTAGCAATTTGACGGAGTTTTTGCAATCATCCGGCAAGAAACTCCACTTCACTGGTAGAATCATAGAAACTGGCAAAAATCCGCATAGAACACCCTCGCGTGCCCAACATCTTGCCGCCGTGGCTTGCGGTCAAGAGGCGGTTCCCGTATAAATTGAAGAATTACCATTGTCTCCTACCTTGTGGAGCGTATTTCATCTTACCCAGAATTCCCATTGTCGACCTCGGGAGGGAATCCCTTTGCCCTTTACGCGAGAGTGTATCGTCGTCGAAGGAGAGGTCGGCGTTTATCACCACCCCGCGGAGATCGTTGCGCGCCTTCCAGCCAACGGCCGGAAGCCGCATCGCAGTCGCGCGGACGGTGACCAAGGTGACGGCCGTAGTGCTCGTCGGCAATGCCGCTTGTGATGCGATTGGCCGGGACACCTCCTTCGCCGGAGGTTCTGTTTGCCGTTTATGAGCCGGGTACACCAGAAACCGCGTATGGAGCAATGGGGCGTCGTGGTCGTCGGAGCGGGGCCGGGGGGGCTGCTCGCGGCGGAACGGGCGGCGGCGAGGGGGAACGCAACGCTCCTTTTGGAGAAGAACTCGCGGCCGGGCGTGAAGATTCGGATCTCCGGCGGGGGGCACTGCAATCTTACGCATGATACCGACGCCAAGGGAATCGTAGACGCCTTCGGCCCTTCGGGCCGGTTTCTCCACTCGGCCCTGGCCGCGCTGGGGCCGCGGCAATTGATCGACTTGGTCGAGGCGGGAGGGGTCGCCACCGAGACCGACTCCGACGGCAACGTCTGGCCCGCCAGCCGGAAGGCGGCCCATGTGCTCGACGCGCTGCTCCGCCCCCTGACGCGAAGCGGCGCGACGCCGGCGGTCGAGGAGCCGCTTCTGACCATTCAGCCGACCGACGCCGGGTTTCACCTAACGACCGCGCGGCGGACCCTTTCGGCCCGGAAGGTCGTGCTGGCCACCGGCGGCTGCTCCTACCCGGGCTGCGGGACCACCGGCGACGCCTACCGCTGGGCCGCCGCCTTGGGTCACACGGTCGTCCCGCCGCGGCCGGCGCTGGTTCCGGTCCTGACCGACACCCCCTGGGTCACGGCTCTCCAGGGAATTACCATCCCGGACGTCGTGCTGCGTGTCGTCGACGCCGAAAACGGGCCGTCTCCGGCCGGCGCACGCGCGAAGCGGAAGAAGACACAAATCCAGTGGCGCGGGGCGCTGCTGTTTGCCCACTTCGGTCTTTCCGGGCCGGTGGCACTCGACGTAAGCCGGATGATCAGCGCCTGCCCACGTGGTAAGCGGCCCTCTCTGGAGTGCGATTTCCTGCCAACCGTGAGCGAGGCGCAACTGGAAGAAGTGCTTCTGGCCGCGTCGACCGGATCCAGCCGCCGCGTCGCCGTGCTTATGGACCGATGGCTGCCGGGCCGTCTCGCCGAGGCGTTGATCGTTCAAGCCGAACTGGACCCTCAGCGCCGCGCGGCGGAGATTTCGCGCGGTGAGCGTCTACGGCTGGTTCAGGCGGTCAAACGGCTGCGCATCCGGACCACCGGAACGCTCGGCTTCGAGAAGGCCGAAGTCACCGCCGGCGGCATCTCCCTGGACGAAATCGACTCCCGCACGATGCAGAGCAAGCTCGTCCCGGACCTGTTCGTGGCGGGCGAGCTGCTCGACCTCGACGGTCCCATCGGCGGTTACAACCTCCAAGCCGCCTTTAGCACCGGCTGGCTGGCGGGGGAGAGCGTGTAGGGTTCGCTCGCCGAACGGGGACAGAGGGAAAGGATGAAGGATGTGATCAAGTAGAATTATGTAGGAATACAAGGATGTGCGGCCATTCTTGCGGGCGAGGCGGTGCGTCGTGGGGCTTGTGCGTTGTGTCTCCCTCGCCGCGGAAAGCGCCGGCGCGATTGAGGCCCACACCAGCAACGGCTCCATCACGCTCAATCTCAGCCCCGCCATGCAGGGACGGTTGACCTTGACCACGACCAACGGCTCGATCCAGGTCGACCCATCCTGTGAGGCGACGGTCGTCTCCGAAAAGAAGAACCACGTCGTCGTCGACCTCGGCAGTTCGGACGCGCCCTCCACCGCTACGACATCGAACGGGTCGATTCAGGTAAGACGGGGCGAGGAGGGTGGTGAGTAGGGGGTGTCTTGGCAGCGGGAGATGCGGGGCAGCCACGGATGAAATGCGAGTTTTCTCTCCGCGGAAATCGGCGCCGCAGGTTCGATAGTCTGACGCGAATCAAGTTTTCGCGAAAAGCTATGTGGCGATTCGCGCGGGAAAGGCGACGTTGGGCCCCCGCTCGAGGGCGCCGGTTCTCTACGGAAGAAGATCGCGATAGAATCGCATGGAAACCATATCTCGACGACCCGGATTCGAGCCCAATTCCGCGATGCGTATTCCGCCGATCGACCTCCGCAGCGACACCGTTACCAAACCCACGTCCGAAATGCGGCGGGCCATGGCCGAGGCCGAAGTGGGGGACGACGTACTGGGGGATGACCCTACGGTGGCATATCTGGAGAGCCGGGTGGCGAAGGTGCTGGGTAAGGAGTCCGCGTTGTACGTTCCGTCTGGGACGATGTCGAATCTGGCGGCCGTCAGGACGCACTGCCGGCCCGGCGACGAGATGATCTGCGAGGCGGAGTCCCACGTGGTCTTTTACGAGCAGGGGGGATATGCCCAATTGGCCGGCGTCGCCGCGAGGTGCGTGGCCGGCGAGCGGGGCGTTCTTGGTACCGGCCAGGTGTCCGGGTTAATTCGCCCGAACGACGCGCATTTCGTCCGCACGAGATTGCTATGGCTGGAGAACACGCACAATCGGGGCGGCGGCTCGGTACAGCCGTTTGGTACCGTCGCGGAGTTGTGCCGATGGGGTCGAGAGAACGAGCTGCGAACCCACTTGGACGGGGCGCGGCTTTGGAACGCCGAGGCGGCAACCGGCATCGAGGCATCGCGATGGGCCGAGCATTTCGACACGGTAAGCGTATGCTTCAGCAAGGGACTTGGCGCCCCGGTCGGGTCCGCCTTGGTCGGTTCCCGGGAGTTGATCGACCGTGCTCGGCGGCATCGCAAGGTCCTCGGCGGCGGAATGCGCCAAGCAGGAATCACCGCCGCCGGAGCCCTCTACGCCCTGGAGCATCACCGCGAACGGTTGACCGAGGACCACCGCAACGCGACCCGGCTGGCGGAGGGCCTTGGTGAATTGCCGGGGCTAAGCCTGCCGTTGGGCCTTCCTCAGACGAATATCCTTTTCGTCGACGTATCCGCGGAGATCGGTCCGGCGGTGGAGATCATGCACCGGTTGGAGGTTTTGGGGGTTCGAGTCCTCGCCACCGGTCCGACGCGCCTTCGCGCGGTAACCCATTTGGACATTCGCGCCGAAGCGGTCGAGACGGCGATCTCGCGATTTGCCCAAGCGATTCGCCGGTGAACGCCCGTGTGAAATAGGCCGCCATACCAACGGTTTTCCGACAAGTTGACCGGCCGGGCGGCGGCGATTAGGATAGGGATACCGTCGGCGACGGTTGCCGACACCCCGCACCAGTCAGGGGGATTCGTATGCACCGCGCTTGGTAGAGTGTCCACCCCCACCTGGTAGAAACTTCAGATCATCGTGAGGTCCGTCATGTCGGCTCGGGTTTTCGTGATACTTTCGGCTTTCGTCGTTTTTGTCTTCAGCCAGTCCGCCTTCGCGGAGGAGCCGATCGATATCGGTTCGCGTCTGGAGCTGTTCGTGGACGATTACGTCGTCGGCAAGCTCTCGTTCAACGCCAACTACAGTTTGAAGAAACCGGAGGCCCGGGAAGTGGCCCTGGTGACGGATGCTCCTTGGGAGGGGAACGTGTGCGCCTACTACACGATCTTCCAGGATGGGCCGGTCTACCGGATGTACTACCGCGGCGCGCACTATGACGGCGGCATGACGCATCCGGAGGTCACGTGCTATGCCGAGAGCACGGATGGGATCAACTGGACCAAGCCGAACCTCGGGATCATCGAATTCAACGGGTCGACGGAGAATAACATCGTCTGGAAGGATCCCGGCTCCCATAATTTCACCCCCTTCTTGGACAAGAACCCCGAGGTGACCCCCGACGCGAAGTACAAGGCCCTCACGCGCAACGCCGGCGGAGCCAATGGACTGTACGCGCTGAAGTCTCCCGACGGAGTCAACTGGACGCTGATGAGCCGGCAGCCGGTCATTACCGAAGGAGCGTTCGATTCGCAAAACCTGGCCTTTTGGGACTCGGTAAGGGAGTGTTATGTCGACTACCATCGCGATTTCCGTGGCGGCGTCCGCGATATCAAAACGGCCACGTCCGACGATTTCCTGAACTGGAGTGATCCCGATTGGCTCGTCTATCCGCCGGGAACGCCGACCGAGCACCTGTACACCAACGCCATACAGCCCTACGAGCGCGCCCCACACATCCTGCTCGGTTTCCCCACCCGATTTCAACCCAAGAACTCGCAGGTCGAGCCGATCCTCATGAGCAGCCGGGACGGGGTGACTTTCGACCGGTGGGACGCCGCGCTGATCCCCGTTACCGCTCCGGAGGACCGCGACGGCAACCGCAGCAACTACATGGCCTGGGGATTGGTACAATTGCCGCATTCCGACCGCGAGTTGTCCGTCTACGCGACGGAGGCCTACTACGAAGGTCCCGACAGCCGCATCCGCCGCTTTGCTTACCGGGTGGATGGTTTCGTTTCCATTCAATCATCCGGCCCCGGAGAAATTCTCACCAAGCCGCTTCGATTCGACGGAAATCGGCTCCGAATCAATTACGCCACGTTTGGTGACGGTTGGCTCCAAGCGGAATTGCGGAATCTCGACGGAGAGGCGATTCCCGGTTTCACCTACGCCGATTTCGACGCCGTTTCCGGGGATGAGATACGTCACACGCTCTCTTGGAACCAAGGGGCGGACCTCTCCGCCTTGGGTGGAACGCCGGTTCGCATCCGATTCCGGCTGTACGACGCCGATCTCTACAGCTTCCAGTTCTTCACCTTCCTCCCGGGCGATCTCGACGGGGACGGCGTGGTCGGCTCGGGCGACCTGGATCTGGTCCGCGCGAATTGGGGAACGAACGGCTCCAGCGGCGATGCCAACGGCGACGGCGTCGTCAACGCGAGTGACTTGGATATCGTCCGCGCAAACTGGGGAGCAAGCGTTTCCGCGGCGGTACCGGAGCCCCAGTCGCTGGTATGCCTGGGAATTCTCGCCGCGGCATGGGGATTCGGGAGACGTCGACCGGAGGGATCATAAGGCGCGCGAAACGGCGGCGAACCATTCGGACCGTAGTTCGCCGGTGGATGTGCGCTACCCCTGGGTTCCCAGCAGCCACGTTAGCAGACCCTTCTGGGCATGCATCCGATTTCCTGCCTGGCGGACGACGACGCTTTGTGGACCGTCCATGACCTCATCCGTCACTTCCTCTCCCCTTCGAGCGGGAAGGCAGTGCAGAAAACACGCCTCCTTGGGCGCGTGGGCCATGAGCTTGCCGTTCACCTGGAAATCGGCCAGTTCCTTCAGCCGAATTCCCCGCTCCTGCTCCTGGCCCATGCTGGCGAAGACGTCGGTACAAACGGCGGATACCCCGTCGACCGCCGCGTATGGGTCTTCGGTCATCTCAAACGCGAGGTCCGGCACGGAGTCGCGGATGAATTCCAGCGAACGCTCGTCGAACTGATATTTTTTCGGGGCCGCCAAGGTCATCGCCATTCCGGCGTGTCCGCAACCGACGGCAAGGCTCCGCGCGACGTTGTTCGCGTCGCCGATCCAGGCGACTTTACGCCCTTTGAGGGTTCCGAACACCTCGCGGATCGTAAAAAGATCGGCCAGCGTCTGGCAGGGATGCAGGTAGTCGGTCAG
>CAZFQG010000157.1:0-15351 GCA_964520785.1 uncultured Planctomycetaceae bacterium
GAATACAACGGAAGACACGCGATCAAGACACTTCATTTTCACCTTTCACGACAGCACCTTTGAATGCTTGGCTTGGGATTTGAGAGCGAAGCTCGATGACCGGCCATATGAAGCAATCGTCCTGGAACTCGCTGCCCGCCTCACAAACAACTAAACCCGCGAACAAGACGTCGCTCCTAACACCTGCCCCGCCGCGAGTTCAATCCGCCATGACCATTCAACCCTCAACCAGCAGTCGAAGCCAGGACAGGTGTGGGAGGACTTCGACGTTATGCAGAAGAGGAGAGTATTGCTTGCCAACAATATCGATGTTCTACGGCATCATTGTTCGGATGTATTTCGCTCCAGGGGAGCACAATCCACCGCATTTCCACGTCTATTACAACGAATACAAGGCGACCGTGGACATCCGTACGTGTGAACTCATCGAAGGCAACCTGCCTCGCAAACAACAGAAACTGACCCTGGCCTGGGCAGAACTGCACCAGGAAGAACTCATGGCCGATTGGGATTTGGTCATGAATGGTGAAGTCCCATTCAGGATTCAACCTCTTCAGTAATTTGGAGAATACCATGTATCCAGCCGTGGTGACAGTCATTCCTCGTGAAGATTTCACGCTTGCAGTCGCATTTGACAATGGCGAAAAAGGCGTTCTTGATATAAAGCCCTATCTCAATTTCGGGGTATTCCAGAGAATAGCGAACTATGCGCAGTTCAAACGTGTACGTGTTGCTTTCGACACTGTTGAATGGGATTGTGACGTCGATCTCGATCCCGAATTCGTATACCAGAAATGCGAGATTACAGCGCAGGCATAACAACTGCATGCACCTGACTCGCTTTGCTGGCGGGTGATGCCTGACATTCTGGATAGTACCTCCGCCCCACGACCACCTCAACCGGCGGGTTGAGCGGAAATCGACAGGCCTCCGAGCCGATCACCCGCGAAAACCGGCTTATCGACGAACGGCGGACGGGCCGGCTGTGGTTTGGCGGGGGAACCATGCTTGCGTTCGCAGGCAGAACTTGACGAGCATCAGCATGACCGGGACTTCGATGAGAACGCCGACGACCGTGGCCAGCGCGGCGCCGCTGGAGAGGCCGTAGAGCATGGTCGCCGTGGCGATGGCCACTTCGAAGTGGTTCGAGGCGCCGATCATCGCCGAGGGGGCGGCGTCTTCGTACGTCAGCCGCAGCGCCTTGGCGGCGGCGTAGGTGATCGCGAAGATGAATATCGTCTGAATGAACAGGGGAATCGCGATCCACAGGATCGTCAGGGGGTTTTCGAGGATCGTCTCCCCCTTGAAACTGAACAGTAGCACCAGCGTCGCCAGAAGCGCGATGATGGAAATCGGCGTCAGTACGTGGAGGAATTTCGCCTCGAACCACTCCGCGCCCTTCGCCTGAATGATCCACTTCCGCGAGAAATACCCCGCCACCAGCGGCAGGGCCACGTAGATGCCGACCGACAAGAGCAGCGCCTCCCACGGGACGGGCATCTGGTTCACGCCCAGCAGCCACCCGCCGAGCAGGCCGTACAGCGCCAGCATCGTCAGGGAGTTGATCGCCACCATGACGAGCGTCAGGCCCTGATTCCCCCTGGCGAGATATCCCCACATCAGGACCATGGCCGTACAGGGGGCGATTCCCAGCAAGATCGCCCCCGAAATGTACGACCGCCAAAGCGCCACTTCCGTGCCGTCCTTGAGGATTTCCGTCCCCGGCAGGAAGCCGCGGAACAGATAACCCAAAAAGAACGTCGCGATCGCGAGCATCGTGAACGGCTTGACCGCCCAGTTTATGAAAAGCGTCAGCAAGACGGGCTTGAGGTTCTTGCCCGCGAGGAGCACCTCGGCGAAGTCGATCTTCACCATGATGGGGTACATCATGAAGAAGAGGGCAATGGCGATCGGGATGGAGACGACCGGCGCGTCGCCGACGTAAATCGCCATCGCGTCGAGCGATTCGGCCAGACCCGGGGCGAGCTTGCCCAGGATGATCCCCCCGACGATGCAAAGGGCGACCCAAAGCGTCAGGTATCGCTCGAAGACGTTCAATTGCCTGGTTGGCGGTTCGTTGGACATGGGCACTTCTCGCTGGGTGTTTCTTCCGGCGTGTTAAAGATAGGACGGGATGCGGCGGCAGGCAATCGACTTCGAATGCTTCACTCGCAGTCTTCCTTATTCAGCACGCAACAGCAGTCGTCTCGGATGCCCAGAGCCTCTTTGATGATTCCGGCGGCGCAGCCGACTCCGGCACGGACTCGAATCGCGTTTCCGAGACAGTTCTTCGCGCAGGCGCCGCATTCGATGCAGTTGTCGCGGCGGACGACGCGGGCCTTCTTGTCGACCATCTCGAACACCTCGCGTGCGCACACTTGGATGCACATTTCGCAGCCGATGCACTTGTCCTCGTCGTAGTCGAGGGTGACGACGTTCGCCAGATAACGATCCCAACTCATGATCCACCTCGGACAATTACTATGCCGATAATCCACAAAATCGCGCCCAACACCCCCAATGCGACCTGGCAGGGAACGGCAGCCTTGGTCTCCAGCATCGTGCCGGATTGGGACGTGAAGGTCGTGGTTCCGGTCAAGTTCAGTGCCACAAAAGAGCCGAATGCGACGGAAAAAAACGTCGCACCGAGTGAGCCGAGGACGTCGGGGGCCGTATCCCAGCGAAGCAGTCCCGCTGCGCTGACGATTCCGACCAGTACCAGTGCCGGCCAGATTCCCTTCACCGAAAACGGCCGCCCGGGCAACAGCGGCAGTGCCGCTGGCACCGAGATACCGACCCAAAGCCAGTTCGCGAAGACCCACAGCGGGGGTTTCCAGACGGAGCCGTCGCCAAGCTGAGTGACCCTCAGCAGCAGCGGAATCGCCCCGGCGAGGATTGCCAGCGCGACCGCAAAGACGAATGATTGAATCAGGTCCACCGGAACGAGAACCATCCGGTCGCGCAATCCGAAGTCGACGCGCCGCATCGGCGGCGTCGCCTTCATTCCGTTCTTTGCGAAGGCCGGAATGTCTTCGGCGCGGATCGGTCCGAACACGACGGCGAATCCGGTCCGTTTGGTGACCTCTCGCGCATCGACGCCGGGGGCGCCGAGCTGCGGCAGGATCAGAAGCTTCATACAGGTGACTTCGTCGACCCGGGCTTCCTTCAACCGGTGGATCAGCTCTTCGGTACCGAACGTTCCCTTCCCGGCGGCGCACCAGACGTTGACGCAGTCCGTATCGAGAACCAGGACCCAGAAGTCGTGGCCGCGAACCGCGCGGCGGAGGGCATCGACCGAGAGTTTATAGTTCGCCGTTACCAGGACGGGAGAACCGCACGCCGGATTGCCCACCGCGTAGAGCCCGGGCGCGACGCCGTAGGTCATCCGCCCGATCTGGCACCGCACTTTTGCCGCCCCCCAGACGTCCGCCCACCGGAATTCTTCCGCCAGTTGGGAAACCGGCCCGATGTTCGACTCGACCATGCCGGAAATCCACGCCGATCGGTTTGCATCGGGCGGGTGAACCGGCTTGGACTTGCAGCAGCACTCCTTTTGCGTCATGACGAACCTCCGTACGGATTGACTGTACTCAGGCTGGTGTCCGGCTGTCGACAATCAACGAGCGGTCTCTCTCGGCATCTCACGCCACCTCGAAAACATACTTCAACGAAAACCATACACCCAACAGGACGAAAATCCATCCGGTGACCATCCGGGCCCACCATTCGGTCTTGCCCAGTGCCCCGTAGGCCTTGCTGACGTGCTGGGCGCTGAAGGCCAGCAAGAAAGCCACCAACAGGACCGGGACAGCGGTGCCGATGCCGTAGACCAGCGGCAAGACGGCGATACTCCCTGGGAGGGTCGTTCCGGGCAGGGCGATTCCGACCTTGGCGAGGACGGCGCTGATCGCGCCGGCTTCACCGCCCATGATCAGGGCAATCAGGCCGAAGAACCACGCGGCCGAAGTCGGGCAGAAGGAGACGGCGAACAGGACCCCCAAGGGGACGGCTCCCCACACGCCGAGGGAGTCGACCCGCTTCTGCATCGACTCGCTCATTCCTCGGCCGCCGGAGAGGACGGTGATCAGGCCAACGAGGAACATCCCCAAAAGCAGGAAGACCGGTCCCAGGACCATGTGCATGTACTTCTGCAGGAAGACGGAGACGACCGGAATGGAGAGGGCGGTGGCGGAAAGGACCACGGCCAGTGCCAAGTACAGGAGACAACGTCCCAACGTATAGAGCATTCCGGCGAAGAGGACGGTTCTGGCGCTTTCGACCTTCCGGCCGATGTACGAGATGGCCGCGATGTTCGTCGCCAAGGGGCACGGACTGATCGACGTCAAGACGCCCAGGTACAAAGCCGCGATGATCGAGATCGTATAGGTCCACATAACCACTTACGCCTTTCCTCTTTCCCCTTATGCCTAATAATTGCCGCCTGTTCCTACAGATAGCTCTTGATATTCTCCTGAACGTATTGGAAAAAATCGTCCTTCTCGCGGACTTTCATCCAGATGTCCTTGAGATTCTTCCAATCGAGCACGCTTCTTCCTTTCGCCTTCACCACGACGAGGGCCGGGCCGGTGATGTTGTACGCCTTGGTGTAGGCCGCGTTCTTCTCGTCTTGGAAGTCGATATCGTGGAACACGACCTTGCCGGTCGGTTGTTCCCTCGCGACCGAATTGGTCGCCTCTTCGCTGTAGGAACCCATCTTCTGGCAGGTGGGGCACCGCTGGGTGCGGTGAAAGTACATCACGACGACCCTCTCGGCCGGCGGATCGGCCGCGGCGGACGTTTCGACGGCGATGGTCGCGAAAAGGGCGGCCACGAGCGCCGCCGCCAAGATTCGGATGGAATGGTTCATTGTCCTTTGTCCTTGTTTTACGAGAAAGAAAACGCGAATCCTCAATAACGTTCGTTTCAGGGAAACCCGGGTATGTGTTTCAAAGCGAGGACGTTCTTCTACGGCAACGGCAAGTCCGGAAGCGGTGGAGATTCCGTTTTCTCATCGACCGGCGGAACGATCATCACCGGGGAATCCCACGAAGGTTGGGAGAGAGTTTCGGCCACCTTCGGTTCTGCCGCCTCCGTGCCGAGCATCGCGCGAATCTCCTTCTGGACGTACTCGATGAACCCGTCCTTGTCGCCGACCAGTCCCCAGACCTCGTCCAGCCGCTTCCACTTGCCCGGATTTCCGTCCTTCATCTCCACCAAGACGACGACCGGCATTTGGACCTCGTAATCGGTGATGAACCGCTTGCCGCCCGATGTCTCGTAGTTGACGATTTCCCACTTGACTTTGCCCGAGCGGAGTTCTTCGGCGAAGCCGGAGGTGACCGCCTCGTGCGAATGCGACTCGATCGTCCGGCAGGTGGGGCACCGGGTGTTGCCATGGGCGTAGTAGACGGCGAGGCCGTCCTTCGCCGCCGCCGGGGAGCCGGTTCCCCCCACCGCCATGCCCCCTCCTTCGCGGATGGTCCGCAGTTCCTTGGCAATTTCATCGAGCTTCGGTTCGAGTTTGGACGCCGCCTGCAAGTCGAGCGCCCGGGCGATAAGTAGCACCAGAGTCGCCGAGAAAAAAGAAATCAGACAAACAGTCAACGCGTTTTTCAGTTCCATGACGAACAATCCTCTTGAACAATCCCTTCGACAATTTCGCCTAACAGGCCAACTTCGCAGCAGCCGCTTCGACGACCTTGTCGACCGCTTCCTCCGACACACCTGTCTGACCCTTCACCAGACCCAAATGGGCTAGTTGGAGGTGCTCGAAACCGTCAAAACCGGCCTCTTCGAGGCTCTTCCTGACGCAATCGAGGGGACAGCCGTCGATGGCGAGGACTTTCGCCGCCGCCTCGGTCGTCTTCATGATGCCGCTGACGCGCCCGCCGATTCCGGCGGTGCAGAACATCTTTCCCGTTCCGTCGGCGGTCAACTTCCGCGCCGCCAGGTCGGCCACATGGCCCACGTCTGCCGCGCCGCTACACGCGAAGATCAGTTTCGGCCTGTCGCCGCACGCACAACCCTTAGACATTGTCCACTCCTTATTATCGGTTCATTTCGCTTCTCGGCGCGAACGCGGTGCGCCTCATCCGCCCACCGCGTCCTCGTTGGGCGGCACGGCCCGCAACGCGACGACGGGCGCGACAACTTGGGCGTCTCGGTCCATGCCGCGCCCATCACCGAAGGCTCCGGGCATGCCGCCCGTGCCGTCGGAAACTACAGCAGCAGCGCCACTTCCGCCACGCGGCGGCCCAGGTTCTGCGCCGTCTTGATTCCCGCTTCGTCCTTGCTGATGTCATCGCCGGCGTTATTCCAGAGGGTGGCTCCGAAATGTCCGGTCGGCTGGCCGTCCCCGACGACGATCATCTCTTGGGCGAACAGAGCCGCCTGCACGGAACGGATCGTCTGTTCCACTCCGGCGTTGCGGCCGCTTCCGACGGCGAGAACCCCGCCGACGCGGTTCGACAGCGCGAAGGTCTTGCGGAACACGACCCAGCGGTCCAAGAACGCCTTGCACAGCGCGCTCATGTTCGCGAAATAGACCGGAGTCCCAATGAGAATCCCCCGAACCGCCGGATCGGAGAGCTTCTCGGCGATCGCCGGAAAATCGTCCCGCTCCCCCGGCTCCAACGCGATACCCGCCGCGACCTCTCCCGGAATCTTCAAGCCCGCCAGCTCGATCAGCTCGGTCTCGATCCGCTCATCGACGGCTTTCGCCGCCTCTAGACACACGGCCAAACCGGCCGCCGTCGTCTTTCCCTTTCGCGGGCTGGAAGCGATGGCGATGATCTTGACGGGGCCGTCTTTGTGCGCCTCGGCCGCCTCGGCCGAAACGGCCGTCAAGGCTGCACCGGCCGCGGCGCCGGCCCCGGCGGTCAAAAACCCGCGACGTGTCACATCGGAACTCATGACGATTCTCCTTTGGTCAGCTTATCAATGTCTTGATCTCCTCGACGGAGGGCACCTTACCCACCACCTTCACCACGCCGTCAACCGCCAATGCGGGGGTCATCATCACGCCGAAACCGGTGATTTCCATGATGTCCTCCACCTTGACGACCTCGGCCTGGATACCCAGGTCCGCGACCGCCGCCTCGCACGACTCTTTCAGTTTCGCGCACTTGGCGCATCCGGTTCCGAGAACTTGGATTTTCTTCATTCTAATACTCCTGACTTTGGGTTCGCAATGGATTGATTTGGATACTCAACAAAAACGGCCGCCGGCAACCGAGGGTTCGCCGAATCGCCGGATTCTAAACGAAGAACCACCCGAACACCATCCCGACGAACGCACTCATTACGACGGTGAGCGCGATGAACGTCCCCGTCTTCTTAAAGCCCATCACGCTGTAGATGACGGCGATACTCGGCAGCGACAAGGCCGGCCCGGCCAGCAACAGCGCCAGCGCCGGACCACGACCCATGCCCAGACCGATTAGGGCCTCCAGAATCGGGATTTCCGTCAGGGTCGCGAAATACCACATTCCTCCGATCATCGAGGCTATTAAGTTCGCGCGGAGACTATCCCCCCCGACCCAGCCCGCGACGATTTCCTCCGGGATAAGCGCGCCGACGAACCCGGTCGCGAGAACGCCGCCGAAGAGGAGCGGAATGATCGTCTTGGAGAAACCCCAAGTCTGGACCATCCAGTCGGAGAGTTCTTCACGTTCAAACCACGAGAATGCCATGAGCAGGACACCGAGGTAACAGGCGCCGGCGAAATACCAGCGGTGGTGGTGCAGCCACGCGGCCCATTTGTAGGCGTCCGGGACGATATCCTCTTCCGATTTGATTTCGCCGGTGGCGAGCGTCAGCTTCGCTCCGGAGGGCAGACCACCCAGGGGCTCCTGTAGTTGAACGCGGACCATTTCGTCCGTTCTCTGTAACACGGAAACGGTCATTTCACGGCCATCCTCGGTCTGGATAAAAGTCCGTGCCGGGCTGGCCCAATCGCTGAACACGAGTGACGCGATCATGACGACGAAAAAGGCGGACGTCTGCCAGAGGTTCCGCTTTGCCGGGGGCGGATCGGGAAGGGCCATCACTGCCGCGGTTCGCTCCTCGTCTTCCTTGCGGAAAATGGCCGCCATGCACAGCCCGATGATCACCGCGAAGACGATCGACCCGACGACCCGGGCGACGCCAAGATCGAATCCCAGCACCCGAGCGGTGAGGAAGATGGCCATGACGTTGATCGCGGGACCGGAATACAAAAACGCCGAGGCCGGTCCAATACCCGCGCCGACGCGATAAATCCCGGCGAACATCGGCAACACGCTGCACGAGCAGACGGCCAAGACCGTACCGGAGGTGGACGCCACGCCGTAGGCCTCGATCTTATTCGCCTTGGGCCCCAAGTGCCGCAAGACGGTTTCTTTGGAGAAGAAGACGGCAATCGCCCCGGCGATGAACATCGCCGGCACGACGCACGGAAGCGTATGGTACTGGGCGTACCATTGCAGCATGAAAAACGCTTCCATAATAGCAGTCTGAATCTTCGGGCTGGCGAAGTTCAGGAAGTACGCCAGCAAAAAGAAGCTGGTCAAAGCGATGAAGATGGCGACTTCTTTCTTTTTCATGTTTTAACTCGTTAAGTCGAATGGGTTCCGCACTGAATTCGTATTTGGCAAAATATGCAACTAATAATTCAAAAAAAGGGGTGGTTTTAAAGCCGGTTTTCCGGGCTCGCGGCGATCCCCCGCTGAACGCCGCCGGCCCTGCACCGCGATTCACACCTCCACCTGAATTCTCACTTCATTCCCCTCAACCTCTTCACCTCCCGTTCGAACTGGTCGAAACACAACCGGTTGATTTCTTCGAGGAAGTCCTTAATGCACTCGCACGAGAGGCGGTAGTGTATCTGCTGTCCGTTCTTCCGACTGAGGACGATGCCGGCATTCCGCATGACGGCCAGGTGCCGCGAAACGGTCGACATGTCGGAGCCAACCAATGCCTGCAGCTCACAGACACATTTATCCCCATTTACGAGGGATTCGACCATCGCCAATCTCGCTGGATGGGCGAACGCCTTCAGAACGGCCGCGCGGCTTTCCGCACTCAGGTGCCGGGGTGTATACGTAACTTGCATCGGCGGAAGTTGCTGGTTCAAAAGGACCTGGAAAACGAGGGTACTATCGGGTGCATGCTCTTGTATATTTGGTAATATAGCCAAATATACAAGAGCGTCAATATGTATTTTCGGCGGATGCCGTGGTCACCTTGAGCCAGAAATCGGCTAAGAGGGGTAAACTCCGAGAAAAGCCCCGCCTTTGGCCCTTGCGGGCCGTTCCTTCATGGCAGGGATAACGCCGGGCTATCAATCTCCCAAGAAGTGAGCCCTCCAAATGCGCACCTTCTCGGCCTGCGGTTCGCTGAGGGGGACGTCCCTGAGCGATACCGGCTTGAGGCATCGGTCGAGAAAACCCTGTAATCCATCAGTTAAGAAGTAGACATTATCGTATCCCTGCCGGGCGAGCGCGTCGCGCGCCTGAGCCGGGTGGGTCATCCCGTTCGAATAGAGGACGATCCGACCGCGGTTCTTGTGGGGACGTAAGGCATCCGGCAGTTCGCTCATCGGGATATGAACCGCGCCGCGGATGTGAAACTTGTCGAATTCCCAATGATCGCGGATGTCGACCAGGAGGAGTTCCTCTCGTCCGCGTACGAGCAGTTCGGCCAGTTCTTCCGGTTCGATGTGGTCTTCCCCCGCCTCGACCGCCGCGAGAAGCGCTGCTTCGCCGGGACCGCCGGCGGCGGTTTCACTCTCAGGCAGAATCGCGACCGCGACGGCGACGACCAGCAAAACGACGCTCAGACCCTGCAAAAAAGTGCTCTGTAGATAGCGTCCTCCTCCGGCCACCTGGTTCTCGATCCACTCGGCGAAATAGAAAGCGCCGATCGCGACGAGCGTAAACAAGATCGCGAAGACGTTTCGCGACATTCCGAAGGCGACTTCCAAAGTGCCACCTTGCTGCAAGGAACTTACCCAGCCTTGCGTGAGGTTGAACAGGATCGTTCCGAGGACGGCCCCGGCAAGGAACAAGAAAGCGTCCAACTTCCCGCTGGTGACGCCAACGGCGGCGGTGCCGGGGCACCAGCCACCGAGGACGAATCCGACACCGAATATCAATCCCCCGACGACTTGAGCCCAGTACATCGTCGGGATCAGGTAGACCTGAGACTCCAAGTCGATCCAGCCGAGACCCACGACTAGCGACAGACCGAGCATCGCGGTGATCAGGGCCGTAAACATGACGCGGAGAACCGTCATGTCGGTGAAGTAGAAAATGCCGGCCAGCTTCCGGGAACTCCCGAACCCGGCACGCTCCAGGGCGAATCCGAAGAAAAGCCCGACTACCAGCGCGGCGAGGAAGGTCGCCGGAGTCGGTTCCATGACCAGCCGATCGGTTCCGAAGAAAGTCTCAATCATTCCACGGCCTCCGCGATCCAGAGTTTCCGAGCGAAGTAGGCGACGGCGTAACCGCCGGCGAAAACGCAACCCATGAAGACGATGCTGCCGTTGAGCAGGAGTGCTCCGCCGGTGAGGGCCTGCCCTGAAGTACACCCCTTGGCCAACATGCTCGCATAGCCGACAAGAACTCCGCCAAGAACCGCGAAGACGACCCGCGTGCCGGCGCCGATCCCGGGGCCGCGTTCGATCATCGGCTCAATCCGGCGGGCCAGGACGGCCGAAAAAAGGCCGCCCAAAAACGTGCCGACGACCATATAGACGAGATAGTAACGCAGCGGATTCGACCCGCCGGCCGTCATGGGGCCGAAGTAGCCGCTGTTTCGCGTGTATTCCGGGGCGACCGCCTCCGAGAGACATGCGCCGACCCGTCCCGCGGCGGCCGAGGCTCCAAGCCCGGCTCCCAAGATCAGGAACGAGGCAAGAAGCGTCAGACCCAAAAGGACGCCGGCCAGATAGGGATTCCAATACGCCGCGGGCCCCTGCGGAGCCCGAGCGTCTGGCGACTCATTTACTCTTGTCATATTCGATGCTCCTGGAATAAGGTCAACACCCGGCACTCTTGAGCTTGGGCTTCGCCGTCGGCGCCGCCGGTTTCTGGACGGGCGCCGGCCGCTTGTCCGCCCCGGCCGCTGCCGACGTCTTGGATGCCGGCGAGGCCGCCGCCCCCACTCCCGCCTCGTTCCAGTATGACTGCAAGCCGCCGTGAAGGGCTTTCACCGGGCGATCCGCTTTCTGCGCCAGAATCCCGGCGACCATCATCGCTAGCGACCCGTCACGGTCGACAATGACAAGCGGCCCTGAGCCGTTCCGGAAGCCCGGGTCCTCCAGCAAATCGGCGATATCGACGTTTTCAGAACCGGGAAGGCTGTAATCCGCGAAGTGGTCCGCCGGCCGGATATCAACGAGCTGGAACCGGCCCGGCAGGTCCTGGATCATCCGCATGAGTTCCTCCGCGGACAGACGGTCCGCCAGGGCGACCGCGCGTTTGGGTTCGGACGCGGCCGTTTCACTGGTCGGTTTGGTAACCATCGGAAGGTCCTCCGCGATCCAGGCCTTCGCGCCGCCGGCAAGGTTGCTGATGTTCGTGAACCCGTTGTGCTCCAGGATTCCGGCCGCCATCATCGACCGGAACGCGCTGTTGCAGACGGTAACGACCGGCTGATCCCGGTTGACTTTCTTCGACATTTCGGCCAGATGATTCAGCGGCAAATTGAGTACGGTGCCGATCCTCGCGGCCTCCCATTCCTTCGGAGCCCTGACGTCGATCACCAGCGGCGCCTCTTTGGATTGCATTAGCTCGTTCAATTCCTTGGGCGGAATCATCTTGGTTTTCGCCAGGGGTAGCTTCGCCTCGATCCATTTGTCGAACGCAAGCACCTCGGGTTCATAACCGACGCGATGCAGACGATAGACGGCTTCGGAAAGCTCGTTTGGCCCCCCCGTGACGACCAGGTTCGCGTCCCACGGGATGACCGTTCCCACCCAGTTTTCCAGCCGGCCGCGAAGCGCGACGTTCACCGAGCCGGGGATGTGCCCCGAAGCATACACCTCGTTATCCCGCACATCCACGACATGGAATTTCGAAAGGTCCATCAGGTCTTCCGATGGTTCGATGCTCGGTAGCGACTCGGGGAACCAGTCGACCGGCGGCGGGCCCGCCTGATTCATGGCCGCATTGTGCTGAAAGTACTGGGGTGCCTCCGGGAGTCCCGCGAGCACGGCGGCGACGAACTCGCCACGACTGGTGTGCTTGAGGTATGGATTCGTCGCTTTCTCCGCGCCTATCGTGGAGCTTGGTGAATCACTCAATTCGGCACCGCAGAGCGAACCGGCTCCGTGGGCGGGAAGAACGACGACGTCGTCCGGAAGCGGGGCCAGCTTCCGGTTCCACGTGTCAAACAGCATCGACGCCAGTGACGAGGCCGGAACCGCCTCGCCGATCAGGTCCGGACGGCCGACACTGCCGACAAAAAGCGTGTCCCCGGTGAAGAGTACCTCCGGCTTGTCCGGAGCCTTCGCCGACGCAACCAGCCCGCACATGCTATCCGGAGTGTGTCCGGGAGTCTCGATAAACGTGACAACCGCGTTTCCGACGGTGAGTTTATCCCCCTCTCGCAAGAGCGTGGATTCGTACTTCGGATTGGCCTTCTCGCTGATGTAGATCGGTACGCCGAGCGCCTTCGCGGCCTCGATATGGCCCGCCACGAAATCCGCGTGAGAGTGCGTAAGCCAAACGGCCTTGATTTCGAAGCCCTTTTCCTTTGCCGTCTCCAGATAGGTGAAACAGTCACGTCCCGGATCGACGAGGAGTGCCTCCCCGTCTGAAACCAGAAGGTAGGAGTAGTGCGACAAGACAGAGAGATTAAACTGTATTATTTCGAAATCGGGAAATTTATAAGTATCTATCACCTGATATGTCGCCGCCTCGGCGGCGTGCTTCGCTGCTTCCAGGTCTTTGGGAGGATGTCCATGAGCGGCTCCAACGGCGAGACCGACCATTGGAAAGAAGAGGACCACCACGGGCCGAAATGAAAGAGTTCGCATTCTTATCCTCCATACTTGGGCAATCAGAATTGGGCAACGGGCGGGGGGCGGGCAGGGAACCTCAGCGAAATTGTAGTTCTGGGAAGGAGGCGAATCAAGCTACTCGGTCGGACTCGCCGGGCGAGGTTTGCTTTCGGCTTTTTTTCTATGATTAACCAACGACTTCTATGATGAACCAAAGACTCCTTCGTCCAAGGCGGCTTACATGAATACCGTGGGGAGGTGTGCCGGGCCGCTAGCTCGACATGCCCTCGGTTCGCATATTTCGGCTCAGGCTCCGGTCGCGGATTTCGATTTGTCGCTGCCGCGGGGTATAGTCGGCGACCAGGGAAAAAGTTGCGTCTACCGAAACTTCTGCTACGATCAGGATTGGAGCGCCGTGGCCACGGGGGCTTCGATGTCTCCAAGGGGCCGGTTGTGGGCGACTGAGGAGTTATGACGATGCGAACGCGAACGAGGTGGGCTTGGAGTTCGAGTGTCCTAACGGTGCTGACGGCGCTCTTTGGAATCGCCGATGCGGGGTCTGCCGAGAACCCCCCGGCATGGCGTGATTGCGTGGCCGGCTGCCTGGACACTTTGATCGAGAGGGGCACCGACGTGTACTGGCCCGAGAAGACGCCGCTCTTGATGAGCGTCATCGATGTGCGAACGATGGACTCGCCGGAGAAACCGGACCTCGTCGACAGCCTGATTCGCTTTGAAGACCGGCTGCACCGGCGCGGCGAGCGGGGTTCCAACCTCTGGAATGACCAACCGACGCTCCGTGCCATGTATGCCTTATCTCAGCGGACGGGCGATCCGAAATATGCTCGGGCGGCCGACGCGTACATCGAATACGCGCTGAGGCACTGCCGCAAGAAGAACGGGCTCTTGGTGTGGGGTTCCCACATCCACTGGGATTGCTACCGCGACCGGGCAGGAGGCGATCGAGACGGCGAAGCTCCCCACGAAATACTGATTTTCCTGCCGGTCTGGGAAGAGATGTACCGCCTGAATCCGGGGGTAGTTCGCCAACAGGCCGAGTTGATCTGGAAGTGGCACGTCCACGACAAGGAGCACGGTCGGCACAACCGCCACGACGACGGCCGCCCCGGCGCGGATTTCCCCTTTTCAGGAGGGTCGTTCGTGCTCAGTTTTGCTTTTGTCAACAGCGTAACTCCAAGCGATAAGGAATGGTTGCGCCGCGCGCGACTGGTGGCCGATTGGCATTGGCGACACCGGGATCCAACGACCAATCTCACGGCGTTTGTCCCCGGCGCGGGCGGCCTCTACGGCCGTACGTTCGCGACGGCGATTACCGGTCCTCACGCGGTGCAATTGCTCCGGAGTTATGAATTGACCGGGGATCCCCATTTCCGTGATATCGCGGTCGGGTATCTGAAGGCCTACGGCCGCTACGGTTGGGACGAGGAGACGCAGACCTACATCGGGATGCTCAACCTCGACGGAACCCCCACGACACGCGACCAAGTGCCGGATGACATGAAGAGCCAACTCGCCGGAGGGGAGAAAGAGCCCGATCCGGGGTATTCCGTTCCGCCGATCGGTCCGGTCGACGTCTGGCCGACGACCATTTTCCCATTGGATTTCCCGCTGCTGACGGCCCAGGCCTATTTGTATGCATACGAGTTGACCGCGACGGAAGACGGCGCCGGCAATGAAGAACTCCTTGACGCCGCAAGACGCTGGGCACGACTCATTGAACGCAATTTGCCGCCCGATACCGGGTGGACGTTCCGTGAGGCGTTTGCCAAGGCCCTCCCGGAGTCGCGTCTGACTCAGGGCACCTACGCCCAGAACTACGGCCGGGCCATTTCGTTCTTCGTCCATCTCTACCGCGCGACTGGGGAAAAACGTTATCTGCGGATCGCCGAGGAACTGGGCTTGGAGGCACTCGACAAGCTGTATGTTAAGACCCGGATTTCCCCCCCAGGAGGATCGTCCCGGGAATATGGGATTTTCCGAGGACATCCCGCGAAGCCCTACTACGAGGCCGGCAACGGAGTGGGGATACTACTGCTGGCACTTTTGGAACTCGATGACCCGGACGGCGAATCGCTCGGAGCGTTTTGAATCGCTTGCATTTTGAATCGCTTGCATTCCGATTTACGCTCCCCCCAAAGAGACGAGCGGAGATTTCGTCCCGCCGTTTCGGTTCTTATTCATCCCTCCCGTCTGAAGCCGAACGCAAAAAACGGCGCGAACACAATACGTGGCTGCGGCGTATCTATTGTAGATAGCGGTTTTCAAAGGTTTCAGCGAAATCAGGACTTTATCGAAAGCCTCCTTCGAACGAAGAAACAACTTTGGCACGCGGTTTGCTCCTTAGAAGA
>CAZFQG010000158.1:0-1665 GCA_964520785.1 uncultured Planctomycetaceae bacterium
CATTGAGAAGGAGGGGTTCAACGAACTGTTCAAGGCCGTGAAGTTGGCCGAACGGTACGATCTGGCCATCATGAGCAGTAAGGGTCAATCGGTTATCGCGGCGCGGCGACTCGTTGACGAACTATGCGCCGTGGACGACGGTGTGCCGCTACTTGTTGCGCACGACTTCGACAAGGCGGGGCTGGAAATCTCGCAAAACCTGACGGCCGTGTCCGAGGCCGCGCGAGAGAGCAACCGGGTTCGCTACGAATTCGCCAATGACGTCAATGTAATTGACCTGGGAATCCGCCTGGCCGACGTCCAGAAGTGGGGACTTGAGTCGGAGCAGGTTTCTTTCAAGGGTGATTTCGGATGCGATTCCATCGCCACACGCGAGGAGCAAGAGTTCCTACGCGGCAATCAGCGCGTCGAGCTGAACGCCTTCACGTCCGAGAGATTCATCGCTTGGATTGAGTCCAAACTCCAAGAGCACGGCATCGAGAAGGTGATTCCCGACACCGACACGCTGGCCGACGCGTATCGGCGCGCGTACCTCATTGCCTCCATCAACCGTCGCGTCGATGATATCTTGTACGAAGCGCAGCGGGAGTCCGACGAAGTGGCAGTTCCGAAGAATCTGTCGGACCAAATCAAGCGGATGATCGAAAAGGATCCCGCCCACCCCTGGGATGCGGTTCTCGCGGAGATCGCGGAGGAACAGTTGCGGAAAAAAGCATGCTAATCCCGGGCAGAGGAGGTTGCAGTTTTTTACAAATTGAAGAACACCTACGGAAAAAATGCTAAATTCCGGGAATCGATGAATTGGAGTTTTTTACAAATTGAACCCTTAGACGCCGGATGGCCAGATACCGACAAAAACCGACCGGGTGCCCCACATACCTCCTGCCGTCGGATTTCGACGCAGAGGGCGTTGTAGGGTCCCTGAAGGCCGACTCCGCGCGGTGGTTGGTATCGACCGCCCTTCGCAAGCTGGCCGTCCGTGACGTGGATGCGCGTGGTTTCGCGGTTCTTTCGTCGACGATCCTCGAACGGGTGATGGGGCGTGGGTATGCTGGGATCGTCCGGGCACTTGTGGACGCTGGGGTTCTGCTCCGCTCCCCGTATCGCGAGGGACGGAGCTTCGGTTATCGGCTCACGGACGAATATCTTGCCGGCAACCCGAGAATCGTCCCCGTCGCGAATCCAGTCATGCGAGACCGACTGGAACGCGAGAGCGCCCGCTATGAGGCCGAGCAGATCGAACGACGCCTGCCGATTCACGACGCGCTGGACGAGGCCCAAAAGGCGTTGTCGATCCTTCCAGTCACCCGCGATGTCGTGGAACGCATGGACCGCAAAAGGAGACTATGCCAGCGAGTCCATGTCGACCGGCTCGAACGGGGAGAACTGCCATTGTCCATTTCTTCAACCAACCGCCTGTTCAATGGCCTGTCCGGGGTGAAGTCCGACCTCCGCCAATTCGTCCGTCTGGATGGCGAGCGGATCGGTTGCGTCGATATTTCGAATAGCCAACCGGCCTTGCTGGGGAACCTTCTAATGCACGGCTTTCCCCACGAATGGGGTAAAAGGGTGCCTAACATAAAGATACACCGGCCGTCCCCCCCCCCCCCCCCCCCCGCCGGCCCCCCCCCCCCCCCCGCGCCCCGGGGGGGGGGGGGGGGCGGG
>CAZFQG010000158.1:1675-15283 GCA_964520785.1 uncultured Planctomycetaceae bacterium
GCCCGCCCGTCCGTCCCTGCTCCCCCGCCCTGTCCCGTCGTCTGCTGCCTGCTCGTCGTTCTACTCCGTTGCTGTTTCGGGGACTCTCTATGACGAATTGGCGGAGTCCTTCGCTGGAGACCGTCCGTTCGTGAAGAAGAGGGTCATGGTGGACGTGCTGGCGAAGAAGGGAACGTATCAGTCGGACGTGGAGAACGAGTTTCGGCGGCGGTTCCCGGCAGTCTGGGAAGCCATTCAGAGAATCAACGAGACGTCGCATTGCAACCTAATTCGACTGCTGCAACGTCTCGAAGCGTGGTTCGTGATTGAACGAGTGTCGCCGAGACTGGTGGACCGACTGCCCATAGTGACGCTTCACGACGCGGTCTACGCCCCGGTTCACGACCTGGGCCCAGTGGAAGACGCATTCCGAGAGACGTTGGCGGAGATCGGCTGGCGATTGGCGCTCAAGCCGGAGGAGTACTGAGCCACGGACGCGAAGACATGACCATGAGAAGCAACACCCCCCGGAAGAGCATCAGACATTGCATACCCATCGAACAGGGGATGAACTACCAGCCCCCGCAGGCGCGAAAGCCGAATTCTGCCCTCCTCCCCCGCTTCTAGGCTGGCCACTACCCTCCAACCCTACCCTCCAACCGCGAAGCTGCTTACCCACAAAGAGGGGTGTATCGCGACTTTTTGCCAAACTCTTGGGGGGAAGGCGCGAGGATTACACCCCTTACCCGGTCAAAACGTTTTTCCCCAGAAGACGTGCGAGGTTGGCCGATGACCAACCATCTCGATCTCAAACGCGCGAACGAACACCCTGGTCTTCCGCGACTCATGCCGTTCTAGTGTTATCTACCCAATTTCCCATAATTTAACTTCGGGAAATTTCCATTTGGCATGCACAGATCGGGGGGATCAGCGGCCTATGGGGTTGTAAATAGCATTAGTATCGCTCCTGTGACCTGCTTGCAGGGGGCCAGCGATAGTTCCATGAAATCAGAGGAAGAACGAATGTTGAAGCAAGCTCGACTACTGTTAGTTATTGTTGCCATCGGTGGGATTTCGCTTTGTGCGCAGGCCGATGCGAGTATCCTGGCCGGCGGAGGATTCGACGACGCGAATGACTTGGCTGCTTGGACCATCGGTGGGAACTCACTTCCGGTCATCAGTGGTGACGCTTTCGGCCTCGCGCCGCAAGCCGGTGACGGTTATCTCGCGTTCACGGGAAACAACGTAGTGGAAAACGGCTTTGCCTACCAAGATGTCGTTGTGACGAGCGGCCAATGGTATCGCCTTGAATTCTACTGGGGTGGAAGAGGAATAGGCGGTGCTCAAGTCACCGTTACAGCGGACGACGGGGGCGCATTGGTATCCGAGGAGTTCACAGCGAACACGATTGGGATTTGGACGCTAGCTAGTTATGATTTCCAGGCGGGCAACTCTCCCATTCGTATCCAATTTCAGGAGACTTCTGATAATAGTGTGAATAAGGGTCCTGGGATTGACAGCGTCTCACTGACTGCCATCCCCGAGCCTGCCACCTTCATCGTCTGGTCGTTGCTCGGAGGCCTGGGCATCTTTGTGACCTCTTGGCGGCGGCGATAGGCGGCATAGTCCCATTCGAGAGTCTCAAGTAACAATACCCGCGTCGAATCCGGCGCGGGTTTTTCATTGCGCTGCGGTAGCCCTACTCGGCAAGTCGTTTCGATGCAACGCCAATAGCTCGCAAAACTCGGATGCCACGCCGACGACGTCACCACGGCCGTCTCTCGCGTCCGGATTCAGCGGGATTGGTACCGGAGATGGATCGGAGCGGCGAAACGGATCGAGGAGCCGGTCGGGATGATCGGCGAATCGTCAAGGATGAAGTCACCTCGGGTCCGCGCACAAAAAACCCGTCGTCTATTGGCGGACAGACGACGGGTAACTCGTTCCAGAAAAGCCCGTCGTCAAGAGGACATATAGGCGACGGGGAATTCCAGCCTGAGAAAAGGTAGCTCACGATTAAACCAAGGGAAACCGCCGGTGGAAAAAAGAGACCCCGCCGCGTAAAGAAGGGTGTGTAAGAGCCGCGACGGGGTCCTTCACTCGCTCTATTTCGATCCTAGTCGGTCGACCGGTCGCACGCCAGAGATTCTCCCTATTCCAGGAGCGCCGCAGCGTTTCAAAGAGACGTTCGTATCGATTATAGGGAAAGTAGCCGGCCTCGGTGCCGTGCGCCCCTCCTCACGCCGTAGAATCACCGTTTACAATGGATAGACACGGCTCCTGGTAAAGGTCCTATCGTCGGCGTTGGAATGCGGCGAACACGGCTCCCACGAGTACGAATAGGCCCGCGATCGGTTCGGGAACGGTTGCACTGCCGGCTCCCCAGTTTGCATGGACGATGTCGAGATCGGCGCTGTTGACGAGTCCGTCGCCGTTGGCGTCGCCTCGGTTACCGTTGCCCGGGTCGACCGACTCGCCCCACCAGGCGCGGACGATGTCGAGATCACGGCTGTTTACGAACCCGTCGCCGTCGAGGTCGCCCGGAATTGGGATTACGGGCTTCGATACGAAATCGACCAGGAGCGTCCCCGGTAAGACATGGCCAGCTTCCCTATCAAAGTGCGTACACATAAGTTCAAGGCTGTAGTCGCCGGTCTCCAACGTGAGCGGCACGACCCCTTCGAACGGTTTGCCGGGCCACGGAGAAGCGAATTGTAGCGAGTACAATGGCGAAGTTCCATCGACATTAGTTAATTCCACCGAAATGCGCCCCGTCGCATCGATAACGAGGTCCCAACTCGAACGGCGCACTACGGAGAAGTCGAGCGTGAGATTGGCCCGACTTCCATAACCCATGCTGCTATCAAAATACCAACCACCGCACTTCATCTCAGTGGAAAACCCATCGCTATTGAGAGTTGCTGTTGCGGTGGCGTTGGACCCGCAACTCGCGCCGATACACACGCCGTTTTGATACGCGTCACACCACTTTGCCTCGGCAGCCGCCGAATAATCTCCCGCTCCAGTTATCGGCGTAACCTGGCTATCGGTAACGTCTTCAGCACGCGCCGAAGTCCCAATCGAGCCTTCATAGTCGCAAAGAACGCCAGCCCGCGCGGATAGCGGACACACGATCAAGGCAGAAAGAATCACAACTGCAAATCCAATGGTCATACGCCTCATAACATTTACCTCCACGAGTTGCCGGGCAAATCTTGCCCGTCCAGTAGTATGGTTTGGTGACAGTATTACTCCTCTGATAAAGACCCTACTGCAATTCCTCGCAGTCCTCGTGAGAACCGCAGGGAACATATCCCCTCTCTTCGCGAAGTACAAACAGCAGAGATCTGAATCGACATTTCATTTCGCCCGCCGACTCCACAAGTCATGTGCTTTTCACTTCTGTTTTGATCGTCTCGCCCGTCCGTTGCCCATCGCACAACGCACCATGGAAAAAGCCAAGGTGGATAGGACGAAGATCAGTGTGGATGGTTCGGGGACGGCAGAGCCAGCAACACGAGTCCCCCAGTTCGCGCGGACGAGATCGAGGTCCTTGCTGTTCACGAGTCCGTCTCCGGTTGCGTCGCCCATCAGACCATTGCCGGGCTCAACTTCCGCTCCCCACCATGCGCGGACGATGTCGAGATCACGGCTGTTTACGATCCCGTCGCCGTCGAGGTCGCCTTCAGGGATCGGCGTGAGCAGGAACGCCCGCGTGTGCCCGAAGGGCGACGACCCGGTGCCGACGATCTGCCCGTGGCTGTTGATGTCCTGGGCGGCCCTCAAAACCCATCCGGAAGCGGGGTTGAGCGAATCGTTCAGGTCTACCATGGTGCCGCCCTCCCAAATGAAGGCATGCCAGTCGCCCGACGAGGTCCGTGACTGGCCGACGATCTGGGTGAGGTCGTTGATCCCGTTGGCCCAGCCCTCCTCGCCACCCAACGACCCGAGGTCGATCAGAGGTCCGCCATCATAGAGGAACGGTCGCGTATGCATGTTTTCCCCGACGGGAATGCCCGACCATCCGACCACCTGACCATCTGCGCTGATGTCGCGGGCATCACTGGTGTACCCACCCGGAAACGTGCCAAGGCCCTGCATCGTGCCGTCCTGGTACAGGAACGCATGGCTCGTGCCATCGCCACTGGGGTTCGCATTGCCTACGATCTGCCCCACGTCATTGACGGCGGTAGCGTTCCCGCCGCTGCCGCCCAGCGTGCCCAGGTCTTCGATGACACCATTGGCGTCCCACTTCACGGGCCGACGGTGTCCCATGCTGTCCAGGGACATACCGACCACCACACCGACTGAGTTGGTCCCGCGTGCGCCGCTCAAACCGCCACCTTCAAGGACGCCCAAACCGACCGGGTTCATGCCCGACCACCGGCATGCTTCCGTCCCTCCGCTACCGCCCGCAGCCCCGACGATGGCGGCCGAGTCGCTGATGTCGTACGCGATGCTTGTGTCGCCGCCCAACGTACCGAGATCGTGCATCGTCGCGCCGTCGTACAGGAAGCCACGGTAGTTCCCGTCCACCGTCGTCGATTGCCCGACGACAAGCCCGTTGTCATTGATGGCGATTGCCTCCGCGTACGTTCCTCCGAGGTCACCGAGGTCCACGACGCGGTACCGCACCTCCGCGCCCTGTGCCATCCCGCCGACCAACATCACCACGCACGCCAAGCATCGTCCCCGCCCGCGTCGCCACGCCAAGAGAACGGCGCTGCTAAACACGAGAAATAGTACACCCGGCTCGGGAACGG
Organism: uncultured Planctomycetaceae bacterium; assembly: GCA_964520785.1. Taxonomy (GTDB): domain Bacteria; phylum Planctomycetota; class Planctomycetia; order Pirellulales; family Thermoguttaceae; genus CAZFQG01. Next base: position 6,418 of record CAZFQG010000158.1, read on the forward strand.
CCGCTATGCCGGCACCCCAGTTCGCGCGGACGATGTCGAGATCGGCGCTGTTGACGAGTCCGTCTCCGTTGGCATCGCCACGGTCACCCCGACCGGGCTCGACCTCCTCGCCCCACCAACTCCGCACAATGTCCAGATCGCGGCTGTTGACGACGCCGTCGTCGTTCATGTCGCCGGGGAGGCGCTCGGGAATGCTTGCGACGCGGAAGCCTATGTGGTAGTTCTCGTGCGTCGGGTAGTTGAAGTAGCGGTCGGAGGCGTGCAAGCTGACGGAGCTGTTCCACCAATAGCCGCCCCGCAAACCACGCTCCGAACCGGTGACGAGGGATTCATTCCACTCCCAAACGTTGCCGCACTGGTCGAACGTCCCGTACGGGCTCTCGGAGTTCGCGAACGCGCCCACTTCCGTCGTGTAGTATGGGCTGCCGATTGTGTAGCCGTTCTGGTAGAAATTGGCGTTGTTGCCCGGGTCGGGATAAATCAGGTCGTGGCTCGGAACAGCGTCACTGCTGGTGGGATAGTCGAAGTAGTTCCCGGTCGCGCCGTCGTTTTTGTGATAAGCCGCCTTGTACCATTCGTCCTCCGTGGGGATGAACCACACCGTCTTGCCCAGTGTCTCCGCGGCCGTCTCGTGGTCCAGGATGTTCGTAACCGTAGCGGCGCCGCTGAACGTGTAGACGCCCGACTCCGTGTCGCCGGTCGTCAGCCAGTTGCTGAACCGGGCCGCGTCGTACCAGGACACATAGTTTACCGGCCGGTTCGCCCGGTCCCCCGTCACGGAGTAGGTGTAGCTGCCGGACGTGCCCGAGCGCTGAATCTTGCAGCCCCACGTACTCCACGACATGGACGTATTGTACAGGCCATGCGGGTCGCTCGCCGCCACGGCGTTGAGGAAGTCGACGTATTGTGCGCAGGTCACCTCGTACTTGCCGATGTTGTACTCGTAGTCCACTTCGCCGTAGCCGGTCTTATCCGCCGTATTGCCCGGATTTCCAACCGTCACCATTTCGATGTCGAGCGCTTGCGTAGTGCAAACCAGAAGCGCGACCGCCAGAACTGATTGAATCACCGGCTTCGCGGACATGGGTATTCCTCTCTCAGAGTACAACGGGTTCCCGCCAAACCGAGCGAGTCGCGCCCTGGTGTGGCGAATGTGTCAAGGGTGTTCTTTATATCGATTGAACCACGCCGCCTCCGCCCCCGTCAACGCCACCGCGACGTATTCTCGCAAGTTTTCCGAAAATCCCCCCGAAGTAGTGGATTCAGCCAAGACGGTCAGGACGCCCCGAAATGGCCGACGGGGTGGCGCGGTGATATGCCGCGAGCCACGGCGAAGTTGATCCCTCGCAGCGAACGCCCCGCACCCACTGAACTCCCCACGCGAGGGAGCTTCCCCTTTCTGGGCCAGACGACTTCCCCTCCCCCCATTGGCCTTGCCCCACCCGCCTCCGTCCGTTAATCTGAGGAATCGGCTTCACGGGTGGAAGACCGCGCGGACCGGAGCCCCCTCTGCTGGATTCCGATTGCTTCGATTCCGAATCGGGGGCGCCCCCACCCCGCCCGGACCCTTCGCCCCCCATTTACATCCCAACCCCGTCTTCGGAGACCCACATTATGACCAACTTCGGGGAAAAGGTCGGTTTCATCTGGTCCGTCGCGGACCTGCTCCGGGGACCCTACAAGCCGCCGCAATACGGCCGCGTGATTCTCCCCCTCACCGTCCTCAGACGCCTCGACTGCGTCCTGGAGCCGACCAAGGAGAAGGTCCTCAGGAAGGCGGCCGAACTGAAGGAGAAGAAGATCGCCAACGTCGAGCCGATTCTCAATCGGGCGGCGGGGCATTCGTTTCACAATACGAGCAAGCTGACGTTCGAGAAGCTCAAGGGGGACCCCGACAAGATCGCGGCCAACCTGACGCACTACCTCAAGAGCTTTTCGAAGAAGGCCCACGATATCATCGAGTACTTCGGCTTCGAGAGCGAGATCGCCAAGCTGGAGGAACACAACCGGCTCTTCCTGGTCCTCTCCAAGTTCTGCGATATCGACCTCCACCCGAACGTCGTCTCCAATCATGAGATGGGCTACATCTTCGAGGAACTGATCCGCCGGTTCAATGAGGCGGCGAACGAGACGGCGGGCGATTTCTTTACTCCCCGCGAGGTGATTCGCCTGATGGTCAACCTCCTCTTCGACCCGGACGGCGACGTCCTCACGCAGAAGGGCATCGTCAAGACCCTCCTCGACCCGGCGTGCGGGACGGGCGGAATGCTCTCCGTCGCGGACGAATACGTCGCGGAACTCAATCCGGACGCGCGGCTGGAGGTCTTCGGCCAGGACTTCAACCCGGAGTCGTACGCCATCTGCGGTTCGGATATGCTCATCAAGGGGCACGACATCGACCACATCGTCTTCGGGAGCAGTTTTTCGAAGGACGGCTTTCCCCGCGAGACGTTCGACTACATGCTGGCTAATCCGCCCTTCGGCGTAGATTGGGCAGCCGATGAGGACGTGATTCGCAAGGAACGGGAGACCCAGGGTTACGATGGGCGCTTTGGTGCGGGGCTTCCGAACAAAGGCGATGGAGCAATCTTGTTTTTGCAGCACATGATTTCCAAAATGAAACCGGCCGCACAGGGAGGCACGCGACTGGCCATTGTTTTCAGTGGGTCACGACTATTCACCGGTGACGCGGGCTCCGGCGAGAGCGAAATCCGCCGCTGGATCATCGAGAACGACTGGCTCGACGCCATCGTCGCCCTCCCGGATCAGCTCTTCTACAACTCCGGCATCTTCACCTACGTCTGGGTCGTCACGAACCGCAAGCGCCCGGAGCGCCGCGGCAAGGTCCAACTGATCAACGCGGTCGACCTGTTCCGGAAGATGCGGAAGAGCCTCAACAACAAGCGGAACGAAATCTCCGAAGAGCAGATCGCCGAAATCACCCGCCTCTACGGCGACTTCGTGGAGGGGGACCGCTCGAAGATATTCGACAACGAAGACTTCGGCTTCCGCAAGATTACCGTGGAGCGGCCCCTCAAGCTGGCCTTCCAGGCGACGCGGGAACGGATTGAGGCCCTCCGCGACGTCAAAGCGTTCGAGAACTTAGCGACGTCCAAAAAGAAGAAGGGCTCCAAGGCCGCGCTAGCCGAAATCGAGGAAGGCCGGAAGCAGCAGCAGGCCATCGTCGCCGCCCTCTGGACCCTCGACCCGGAAAAGGTCTACAAGAACCGGGAGGCGTTCACGAAGGACCTGGACGCGGCGCTGAAGGTCCTCAATACCACATTCAAAATCTCCGCCCCGCTCAAGAAGGCCATCCTGGCGACGCTATCGCAGCGCGACGAAACGGCCGACGTCTGCCGGGATAAGAACGGCAACCCCGAGCCGGACCCGGAACTCCGCGACACCGAAAACGTCCCGCTCAAGGAAGACATCGACGAGTACTTCAAGCGGGAGGTCCTTCCCCACGTCCCCGATGCGTGGATTGACGAGGAGAAGACGAAGATCGGGTATGAAATCCCGTTGACGCGGCATTTCTACAAGTACACCCCCCCGCGACCGCTGGAGGAGATTGAACGGGACATTGCCGAGATTGAGAAGGATATTCTGGGAATGCTGCGGGAGGTGGTGGGATGAATCGCACCAGAACTGCCGACATTGAAGTACCTTTGCCGGAGGTCTCAGCGAAAGACCGTCATCGAGCCTATCCGTCGTATCGTTCCACCGAGACCTATTGGATTCCGGAAATACCTGAGGGGTGGGACTTCAAGAGACTCAGATACGTTGTCACCTTCCCCACGAAGGCAGAAGTCCGTAACATGCAACCCACCGAACTCGTCAGCTTCATTCCAATGGAAGCGGTAGGTGAGTATGGAGGGCTTGTGCTTGACGGAACGAGGCCGTTGACGGAAGTGATCAACGGGTACACCTATTTTCGCGACGGGGACGTGCTTGTCGCGAAGATTACTCCGTGCTTCGAAAATGGGAAGGGGGCCGTGGCTGGAGGCTTGCTTGGTGGCATCGGATTTGGAACAACGGAACTGCATGTGTTGCGCGCGGGTCCCGAAATCCTTCCCGATTTCCTGTTCTACCTCACTGTCAGTGACGACTTCCGTCGACTTGGCACGGCCGAGATGTACGGTGCCGGCGGACAGAAGAGAGTTCCCGAGGATTTCATCAAAGAGCTTCGCCACCCCCTCCCTCCCCTCCCCGAACAGCGTGCCATCGCCGCCTTCCTCGACCGGGAGACGGCCAGGATTGACGCCTTGGTCGCGAAGAAGGAGCGGCTGATTGCGTTGCTTCAGGAGAAGCGAACCGCCCTCATCAGCCACGCCGTCACCAAGGGCCTCAATCCCGATGTGAAGATGAAGGATTCGGGGGTGGAGTGGTTGGGGGAGGTGCCGGAGCATTGGGCCGTTGTCCGACTTCGGCGGTTGGGCCGAGTCGACCAAGGATGCTCATTCCCTCATGCTTTCCAGGGGCAAGAGACTGGTGAGTTCTCGTGGTTCAAGGTCAACGATATGAACAAAGGGGGCAATGAAGTGTTTTTGCATCATGCTGAGAATAATGTGGAGTTGGAAATAGTCCGGAGACTTCAGGCGCCCATATTCCCGGCTGGGACCGTAGTGTTCCCGCGAGTTGGTGCGGCCCTGCTAACTAACAAGCGCAGGATTCTCCCGCGTCCCGCGATCACTGATGACAATATCTTCGCATTCATCCCGTCGGCGATACTCCCGCAATACATCTATATGGTGTTGATGTTAGTGGACATGGCCAGTCTGTGCAGTTCGGGTTTGGTTCCAACGGTAACGTTTTCGGTAATAAATGACCTGTACGTCCCTCTGCCGCCGAAGAGTGAACAAGATACCATCGTAGCGCGAATTGACGGGGAATGTAAGGAAATAGCTGCCCTTATCAGCAAAGTTGACGTAGCCATCACCCTCCTCCGCGAATACCGCACCGCCCTGATCTCCGCCGCCGTTACTGGGAAGATTGACGTTCGGGAGGAAGTACCATGCCCGTGAGCCATACCGAAAAGGCCTTTGAAGAGGCCATCGAACACCACCTCCTGAACGAGGGCGGATATGCGCAGGGGGACCCGGCCCGGTTCGACCGGCAGCGGGCACTCGACCCCTCGGTCCTGATCCCGTTCGTCCAGAAGACCCAGCCGCAAGCCTGGAAGGCCCTGGAGAGCCTCCAGGGGGCCGAGGCGGAGTCCGTTCTCCTCGACGACCTCTGCAAGGCCCTGGACGCGCCCCAAGGCGCCCTGGCCGTCATCCGGCACGGGTTCAAATGCTTCGGCAAGCGGTTCCACGTCGCCTACTTCGCCCCCACCCACGGCATGAACCCCGACACACGGCGGCTCTATGGGGAAAACCGCCTCACGCTCACGCGGCAAGTCCACTACAGTACGAAGAACGAGAACTCGATTGACCTCCTCTTGAGCCTCAACGGGCTCCCCATCGCCACGGCCGAACTGAAGAACCCCATGACCGGCCAGACGGTGGAACACGCGAAGCGCCAGTACAAGACCGACCGCGACCCCCGCGAGACGATTTTCGACTTCAAACGCCGGACCCTGGTTCACTTCGCCGTCGACCCGGACGCGGTCTACATGACGACGCGGCTTTCCGGCAACAAGACCTTCTTCCTCCCGTTCAATCGGGGCGACGGAACGGGGGCGGGGAACCCCGTCAACCCCGACGGCTACAAGACGGCCTACCTCTGGGAAGAGGTCTGGCAGCGGGATTCGTGGCTGGATATTCTGGCCCGGTTCATCCACTTGCAGGTGGAGGAAAAGAAGGTTGGGGGAAAGAAAATCCGCAAGGAGACGATGATCTTTCCCCGCTATCACCAGTTGTCGGCGGTGCGGAAGATGGAAGCCGACGTCCGGCGGGTCGGGGCGGGAACCAACTACCTCATCCAGCATTCGGCCGGAAGCGGCAAGAGCAATTCCATCGCCTGGTTGGCCCATCGCCTGGCGAGTCTCCACGACGAGGCCGACGAGAAGGTCTTCCATTCGGTGATCGTGATTACCGACAGACTGGTCCTGGACCAGCAGTTGCAGGATACGATCTACCAGTTCGAACACAAGCAAGGGGTGGTCCAGAAGATCAACGAGGACTCGAACCAACTGGCGAACGCGCTGAAAGCGGGGACCCCCATTGTCATCACCACGCTCCAAAAATTCCCGTTCGTGACGGAGAAGGTGGGGGACCTCCCCGACCGCCGCTACGCGGTCATCGTGGACGAAGCCCACAGCAGCCAGTCGGGCGAAAGCGCCGCGGACCTCAAGGGGGTTCTGGCCGGCGCCGCCATCCGGGAGAAGGCCAAGGAACTGGCCACCGAAGAGGGCCTCCCCGACCATGAGGAGGAAATCCTTCGCACCATGGCCAAACGCGGCAAGCAGCCCAATCTCAGCTTTTTCGCCTTCACCGCCACCCCCAAGTACAAGACCCTCGTCGTGTTCGGCCACCGGAACGCCGACGGCACGCCCCGCCCGTTCCACCTCTACAGCATGAGGCAGGCCATCGAGGAAGGCTTCATCCTCGACGTCCTGAAGTACTACACGACCTACAAGACGTACTACCGGCTGATCAAGTCGATTGAAGACGATCCGGAGGTCTCGAAACGGAAGGCGGCCCAGGCTTTGGCCCGGTTTATGAGCCTCCACCCGCACAATATCGCGCAGAAGTCGGAGGTGATGGTCGAACACTTCCGCCACTCCACCCGGCACAAGATCGGCGGCCGGGCCAAGGCGATGGTGGTAACCAGTTCCCGCCTCCACGCGGTCCGCTACAAGCAGGCCTTCGACAAGTACATCGCCGAGAAGGGCTACAAGGGGATCAGGACCCTGGTCGCCTTCTCCGGGACGGTCGAGGACCCGGACGTCCCCGGCGCCACCTACACCGAACCGGACATGAACCGGGACGCCAGCGGGAACCGCATCGGGGAGAAGAAACTTCCGGAGGTTTTTGGGAGCGACGAGTATCAAGTGCTTCTGGTGGCGGAGAAGTATCAGACCGGCTTCGACCAGCCCCTTCTGCACACGATGTACGTCGACAAGCGGCTTTCCGGGATTCAAGCGGTCCAGACCCTCTCTCGCCTCAACCGGACCTGCCCCGGCAAGGAGGACACGTTCGTCCTGGACTTCGTCAACGCGCCGGAAGACATCTATGAGGCGTTCCAGCCCTACTACGAACGGACCGCCATCGGCGAGGAAGCCGACCCGCAACAGCTCTACGACCTCCAGGCGAAACTGGACGAACGGCACGTCTACCACCAGTCCGAGGTGGAGGCGTTTTGCGAGGTCTACTACAAGCCGAAAGCGAATCTCACGCCCAGAGACCACGGCGCGCTCAACGCCATTATCGACCCGGCGGTGAAGCGATTCGAAGCCCTGGACGAAGAAGCACGGGAAGAGTTCCGCGGCCTCTTGGGCACGTTTCGCAACCTCTATGCGTTCCTCTCCCAGGTGATTCCCTATCAGGATTCGGACCTGGAGAAGCTCTACACGTTCATCCGGTTCCTCCTGACGAAGCTCCCCAAACGGCCGTCGGGGCCGCGCTACGACTTCGACGACGAAGTCGCCCTGAAGTTCTACCGGTTGCAGAAAATCAGCGAGGGCCCCATCAAGTTGAACGCCGGGGAAGGCGGCACCGTCCCCGGCCCGACCGCCGTCGGAACCAGCGCCTCCGAGGACCCCCACGTCGAACTCTCCACCCTCATCGACATCATCAACGACCGCTTCGGCACGGAGTTCACCCCGGCGGACGAACTCTTCTTTAACCAGATTCGCGAAGAGGCAATGGCCGACGAGAAGCTCCGCGAAGCGGCCCAGGCCAACTCCATAGAGAACTTCAAATACGTCTTCGACCGCGCCCTCCAAGGCCTGTTCATCGACCGCATGGAGCAAAACGAAGAAATCTTCGCCAAGTTCATGAACGACCACGCCTTCCAAAAAGTAGTCGCCGAAACCCTCCTCAAGCAGGTCTACGAGCAGATACGCGAGGAGGCGGCGTAGGGGGACGGATGCAACGCCTCTCCATCCCTGCGTCCTTCCCCGCCAATTCGCCCCCAGGACGCCCCAGAACGCCCTAGGCGCCACCGACGGGCCAGACGACAAAGATTACGCAGAACCCCATCGAAAACGCCGTGTGGGCCACATCTTGCGTGCCTGTCGGCGATGGTAGGGCGAAAGGCGAATAACCCGCCGCGCCGGTTCCTATCGCACGCTCCGGTCTATCCCGCGGTCACAGTCGCGGCAAGGAACAACTCCCTTTCCGCCGCACCTTTTGCAGGGCACCCGGATAGGCACTTTATTGACGACGAAGGAGCCATCAGGAAACTGCGTTTTTTCCAGTTTGTAGTCGCGAACCGTGCCGTTCGCGCATCCGTGAACCGGACATTTGACAGTTCCTCGACCGTTGCATCTCATGCACCACCGATCTTCAAACGGCCGTGCTCCCTTCGGGACCTTTTGCTTTCCGGAGACGCCGCCGGTAGACTCCAGGCTCTGGCCCCAGATAAGCACGGTGGACCGGCTCACCATGGCATCTACATCAGACCATTCCTTCTTGTCGGCATTCGGTGGTAGCTGCTCATAGCCGGGAATCAGTCTCTTGAGTACTGGCAAAGCCCGAGAATGGGGGACGCCAAGTGCGTAGTTCATTTCCACAGGAACCGTAACAGCGTAGAGAACGCCCAGCACACTTCCGGTCGCATCACAAATTGGCCCTCCGCTGTTTCCAGGATTGGCGATGGCGTCCAACGTGTAAGCGTTGTAGGACGCATCAGGGAGGCCAGCGATACTCCCACGAGTAGCTTTTAGCGATGGGGTCTCTCCCGGAATCATGCCTGGAAAACCCAG
>CAZFQG010000159.1:0-15248 GCA_964520785.1 uncultured Planctomycetaceae bacterium
TTTTCCTCGTCATTCGACTCCAGTTTGAACGCGATACCGACATTCAGCTCCGGCGCTCCTTCGGCGGGCTCCTGCAATCGCAGCCAATCCGTCGTTGTCTTGACTTCGCCGGTCTCGCCCTCACCAATGCTCTGTCGGGTGATTCGGCAAATGAACTCCCTTTCACTGGCCGATATCTCACTCAATGGCTGCCCTTCAATCTCCCATCGAATTACCCCGATATTCTGGAGGAAGAGGATGGTTGCGGCGGAGAACCGGTTCAGTCCCTCGGCAATTTCCTCAAACGCCCTCTCCGCGGGCTTCTCTTTCTTGTCGAATGGGAAGGTGAAGCACGTGTAGCCCGACAGATGGCGTCCAGTTTCTTTCTCTTCTTCACAAGGGCATACCAAATCATGGATGGTAAAGTGGAAAGAGTCGCAGTCAATTCGTGGCGCCTCCGTGTATGAAAAGACCGCCTTGAAACCGACACCGAATTTTCCAATGGTGTTCGGTTCAGTCTTCTTGAACGAGTCTGCAATTCCGGTGATGCCGTGGACGTCTTCGCGCGTGAAATCTCTGCCATTGTGAATGCACCGCAAACACTCTCGATTGAGCTGAAAACGAACTTCCGTAGCCCCGGCATCTTCCGCGTTCTGCAGCAATTCGTAGAGAAAATGGGCATCATCCGGATAGAGTTCTGAAAGGAGCTTCTTGAGACCCTCGTGAAAACCGTTTTCTCGGGTAGCGTCGATCCAGTTCTTTCGCTTCCGCTCCAGATCTGCAAGAAACGTGACGTCCGTAAGACAATCCACCGGTGAACTCTCTTGAATGTTGTCCATACGTCTCATCCTTCTACCCTAACCACCCCAATGGCGACACACCGTGTGTGAATATCCGCTTTTTGCTGTTCCGCTTGGATTTCCGCCAGCTTGCGATCCTTCTCGGTTCGCGCCCGGGCAAGCTGCCCCTCACGCATCTTCTGGATGTTGGAGGAGGTCGCCTCGTTGAGTTGGTGTTCCAACGTCGCGATCTTCTGGTCAAAGCTGTGCTTCAAGGAAGCCCGGCGAACGTCGCAATGCCGGGCCGTACTCTGGCGGTGTTCGTCGAGGCGGGCCTCCCATTTCTGGCGTTGTCGGCTTTCCAATTGCTGCAGAATGGGGGCCATTTCCGCGTCATGCGGGAGGGCGGGTGTTGGATCATCCGGAATTCCCTGTTCCAGATACTCGAATAGCATTTCCTCGACCTCCGCCCGCTCGCAAACCGGAACGAGCTGCAGCTCCGGACGGATTCCCTCGAACTTCCACTCATAGACCGCGAACGGGTAGACGCCTGGCTCCACCGAATCGTCCGAAACACGTAGAGCGCAGCGGACCATGTCAGGATTTCGGGAGAGATGTCTTGCCGCCTGGAGCGTGAGCGGATGGACCGGCGTGATGAAGAGGGCCTTCCGTTCCTCCATCGCGCATTCGCTGTCAAACGTGATGGAGCAGTGCTGGTTCTCCCCCTTGAGCCAGTTCTCCCATTCGCGAGAATACTCGTTGCGCTTCACGGCAAGTGCCCTAAAATCCTCCAGGACCCTCGCCCGTGCCTCCTTGCTAAGCCTCAATGTCTTCAGTGGCTTGTCTCCCCTCAGGTAGTCTCCTTCCCCGCAACGCTTCTCCAGGTAGGTCCGAATCAGCCGCTGAATCGCCAGAGAATCGAGCCACGAACTCTCCGCCTCCCGAATTGCCTCGTCCTGGTCAGATTTCGGCACTTGAATTCCGAACAACTCGTGCTCGCGATCTTCGAGTTCCCTCTGGTGTTCCAAGGCACGAACCTGGTTGTCGGCTAGTTGTTCGAGCTTCTGCCGGCGTTCCTCCTCGGAAAGCTCCAGGTTCTCGGCAATCCGCTGAATGCCTTTCGTGATCGCTCCCAGAATCTCTTCGCACTCCCCGATGTTCGCTTCGAAGACGCCGATCCGGGTTAGACACCGTTCAAAGACGTCGGCGTCGACGGTTCCTGGCGTGATCAGGTTGTAAATCGAAACGACGTCACTTTTCTGCCCCCGCCGGTCAATACGCCCAATCCGCTGTTCCACCCGCATGGGATTCCAGGGCAGGTCGTAGTTGACCATTGCATTGCAGAACTGGTAGTCGAGTCCCTCGCATCCCACTTCGGAGAAGAGCATGACATCGATGGCGGTCTCCTCTTCTCTCGGACGTTCAAAACGGTCACGCAGTTCAAGCCGGGCGTCGTCGTCGATGTCACCGTGGATTAACCCAATTCGGGCGTTTTCCTGGGCAAGTCGCTTTTCCAGATATGCGAGTGTGTGCCGGAACGTACTGAAGACCATGAGCTTGTTGTTTTCTTCATCCTGCTTCGCCCGAACGATCTCCCGTAACGTATCGAGCTTCGGATCTTCACTTGGCATGGACTTGGAAAGGTCAAAAATCGCCTGGGCACTTTCCCGGAGTCTTCCGACGGCGGAATCATCGATATCCTCCGTGTCGTCCGCCGGGGCATCCAATCCCTCAAATTCCTCCAACCGGCTCAGACGCCGTTCGAGAATATCCTGGACCAGCGGAGCCAAACCGAAAATGCAACTTGATGCTTGACGCCGGATCGTCGTGATCATGAACCCGATGTTCTTGGTGCCGTGCAACAGGCTCAAAGCGGTCCGCTCGAAGTCAATGAGCGAGTCGTGCAAGAGCTTCTGCGACGCCGTGAACTCCACGGAGACGGTCTCCGGACGGCGGATACAGAACGCCCCGATGTCTCGCCGGCGGGTACGGCTGATCAAATGCCAAAAGGTGTTGAAGCTCTCCATCTGATGGATTGTTCGGACTCGCTCCTCACGAGAGAGATTCCCCTGCCGCAGACAGCCTTGAACCCGGTGAAAATCAGGATTCGCCGAGAGCGTCTTTCGTCCCCAGGAGGTACTCTCGGCCTGAGCCAGGTACTTCAGAGCCTTCTGGCACCAATCGTCCCCGCCGGCACGCGATTCGCGTAGCGCCGCATTGATGGCCGGATTCGGCTCCGCCATTCCCCGGAAGGTGTTCTTGTCGATGACCAGGGCGGGACGCAGGAGATTCAAGAGGACGAAAAGGTCCTGATTGTCCATCTGAATGGGCGTGGCGGTGAGGAACAATACGGCCTCCGCGTTTTCGACAAAGAGTCTTACCGCTTCATAGGCGAATGTACTCGAATTGCGAACATGATGTGCTTCATCGACAACTACCAGATCGAAGCGAGGAGGTGGATCGAGCTGCGAGAGCCCCGTCTTCCCGCCACGCTTGGCTCCGTTACCGTGAACCATGGCTCCGTCGAAGAGGGAATAGGGTATTATGATCTTCCGTTGTCGTTCCGGCCATTCCCCGTCGAGATCGGCCTCTCTGATGCAGTTGCGAAGCGCCTTTCCATCGAGCTGTTCAAAGCGTTCATCGAACCGCCGCATCTCGCGTTGCCATTTCTGTTCCGCGACAAGTGGTTTTGGGCAGATAATCAGAACGGACTCCATCTCCTGACGCGCCTGTAATTCCCGGAGAATTAGCCCCGCCTCGATGGTTTTTCCAACCCCAACCCCGTCCGCGATGAGTAGACGCGGTTGATCCGAACGGATGATCTTCAGGGCAGGACGGAATTGGTACGGGACGAAATCGATCCGAGCCGCATTAAGCGAATGCAGGACTGTCGACGACGGATGCTGTACCTGAAGCGACGTAAGCAGGCAGTGCAACTCGTTTAAGGAGAACGTGGCCGTTCTTCCCTCGATCACGACCGGCTGCAACTGGGAACGGTAGAACTCCTGGGGCTTGTTGTCGAGAAATACGGTGTATCTCGGATCGGCATCGCCCGTACCGCTGCCTATGATTGCTCCGCGGCGCGATGGATCACTCTTCAGGCAAACCACATCCCCTGGCTTCAAACCGTGGTCGCCCTGGGGGGTGCTGGTTTCCTGCCGCTCAACGGTGGTGACTCGCGATGCTTCAGGGGGTACTTCGGTGCTTACGATCGGTAGCGACTCCACGGCACGGATTTCTCTTTTCAGGGTTCTTACCTCTTGAACAATAACCTCGTCCGCCCCGAAGATCCGAAGAAAACGGTCCAACGTATCAATATCCCGATAGAGATCGTCCTCGTTCCAAGACTCCCCTGCATGGATATGAGCCCAGCGGTTGCGAATGGTAAACATCTCCTTCGTGTAATTGCGGTGCTCCATTGTCAACGGCCGTCTTTCGGAAAGCAAGTGCCAGTTGGAGTCGAGCACCCGCAAAAGAGCCGCCAGATCGAGCTGCTTAAGTGACGTGATTCCGTGATCCTGAATTCGCTGGGCCTGGGCGGTTGACAGCCGTTTTACCACGAAAGAACTCCACCAGTCGTCAGGACTTAGCTCCGGCAGGGCGTCATTGAGCCACTTAGCAAGGAGACCTGCGGCAGAATGGAGAATTGCCGGGAACTTCTGGAGGGGAGTGATCTGAGCCATGATTTCTTCCTGTCTTCGTACTATTTCATATATAGCTTATCAACAAACTGGTCTTCGACTCGCCATGTAATTTTTTTCCATTTTCAGTGATAATACCCTTTTGCTTCTTCTCTCATCCACCCTCCCTCGCGCTCATTCCCCATACCTCCCCCCCATCTCCGCGATCTCCGCCCGGAGTTCCTCCCTTAATTGCTCAGGCTCCAGAACCTCCGCATGTTTTCCAAAGCTCAAAATCCACCGAGAGATTTCGTGGGTGTCGTTGAGCGTGAATCGGGCGATGAGGCTGCCGTCTTTTCTGGGGCGGAGTTTCTGCGAGTCGTGCCAATTCGACTCCTGAACATGCCGGGCGACCGTGGAGTCGAACCGGATGCGGACCTCTACCGGTTCTTTTCCTTGGAACACCCCGAAGGCCTCCGCGAAGTGCTCCGATAGACTGAAGCTCGTAGGGCGCGTGAACGTGTCTTTGGTGGGTGTGACTCCCAGGACCCGGTTGATTTTCCAGTGGCGGACCTCGTGATGCTTCTGAGAGTGGCCGACCAGATAGAGGGACCCACGGCTGTAGACGATGCCATAGGGATGAACGCGATAGGAAGAAGGGCGTTTGGCGCGGAGAGAGTGGTAGGTCATCCGTTGGACGGTCGACCGCTCGATGCCGAGCATGAGCGTGTCGATGATCTCCGCCTTTTTCCGATAATCGCCCGCCCCGCGTGCCAGGGGATAGAAGTGTTGGGGGAGTTGCTCGATGTACTCGACCGCCTCGTCTGTGAGCATCGTCCGTATCTTGCGGAAGGCCGACTGCGCGGCTTCCCAGAAGAGCGTGCCGGCCAGGGGGTCAATAAGGGAACGGCAGAAATACAGGGCAATCGCCTCGTCGAACGAGAAGCGGACACCTTTCTCGTTGCCTTGCGGCAACAGATGCCACAGCTTGCGTCCGTGTTCTTCGACGATTTCCTCCAGGGGGAGGCCCATCTCGCGAAACAAGACGAGGTCGCGCCGAATCGTTTTCAGCCCGATCCCGGAATGCAACGCCAATTCCTTGACCGTTCTGGGACGGCTGGAGAGGAGCTTGATGAGGTTCCACTGGCGACAGAGGACTACTTGGACTCGCATGGCGGTATTCCGCGTTTTCAAGTGGTAAGGCGAACGATTCGGATTCTTCGATTTTACAGGGTCGATTTCAGCCTCGTCAACGAAAAAGCGTGTTCCGTGTCTAAGGTGACATCCGTTCAGTATACGCCGCGGAAACGCGATGCGAGGGCTTTCACTCCGTCCGCCAACGCAAGTCTCGCCCGCGTCGGGGGTTGCGCCGTCAGATGCCGCCCCGTGCAGGAACGAAACCGAGGAATTCAAGTCGGAAGGAACGCTCCCTCAACCCGGCCCGCCCTCGGCAACGTGGTTGACTTCGTCCGCGTACAAACAGTAACATTTATCCTCAGGAACGGTTTCGAACGGAGTCGCGTCTTGCCGCCGCGCCGCGATGCGGTTTTTTGCCATAAGTGGGAAGCGGGAGACGAATGCCAAGGGACCCGAGGCGTCCCATTTGTCTTGGCCATGGCTGTGGAGGCTTTAGATAGATGATCTTCTTCATTTCCCTTCTAATCGTGCTGGGTATTTTGGGGGTCTATATGATCTTTACGGACCAGGACGACATTTTCTTTGACGACCGCGACGACGAGTAAACGGTCAAAACGGGTATTTTTTTGTTAATTTTCTCCTGTCAGGAATCGCGTTTTCGATCCGTATCACCCATGTTCCGGGACCTCGTGGATGGCCTTCGCCGTCCGGAGGAGCCCCCGACAGATTCGGGGGATTCGGTACGCCTTAGCACGGCTCCCGGTGTGGTTTAGCCGAAATCGGGAAGCGTTTCTCGGGCGGACCGGTCCACCAGGTGGTATTGGCGGCGTTTGTCCCTTATAAACAAGGGAATGTCGATGCGGTGCCTTTTGAGGCACCGACCACGGCGAAGTCTCGCGGACGGGATACTCGGATGGACGGGAAAACAGCGTGCGGTAATGTTCACTCTCGCGTAGGAAGGAAACCATTATGTGTTGTTACCTCTGTTACGACGTAAAGGGAATTCAGCAGTTCATCTTCAGCGTGCCTCAGTTGAAGTACGTTGTCGGCGGGAGCTTGCTGATTTACGAATTCGACACGGTTCGCGTGGTCCAGGCGGCGCGGTCCGCCGGCCTGACCGGCGGCGCGAAGATATTCTCCGGCGGAGGCCGGGGGACGTTCAAATGCGAGTCTCGCGAGCAGGCGGAGCACTTGCGGAGTTACCTGGTAACCGCGGCGATGGAGATCGGCCTGGACTTGCGGATCGGTATGGACGAAGACCTCTCCCAAGCGATCCACACGGCGGACGACTTGTATCCGTTCATTCCGGAAAGCCTGGAGGGGGAACCGTGCCGCGTTTCCGGATTGTGGCCGACGACGCTCGAAGACAGTAAGGGATACCGGGAAGAGAACCGCGGCGTCCACAAACTGATCTGGGAACGGCGAAATCGCGCGATCCAGCGGGACGAAACGGGCCGCAACAAGGCCGACGCCCTGAGCCAGAACATCGTCGCCGGTTTGAAAGAACTCTCTTCGCTGCCGGAAGACCTTCGGGAACGGGAGTTGATTATGCTCCGGGCCGTCCGCGCGGACGAGGAAGACGAAGAGGAGTTGTACGAGGAAGCCGAGGCCGCGGATGAATCGCTGGGCTTGCGTAACCGCTGGGCCATCGTTGCGATGGACGGGAACGACATGGGAAGCCAGTTCCGCGTCTTCGCGCAACAGGACGAACGGCAATCGCACGAACACTTCGAACGCTGGATGCGGGCCATGAGCCGTTCGCTCGAAAAATGCACCCGGCAGGCGTTCCTGGAGGCCTTGGCCGAAGCGGTGGCGAATTGGTGGGACGACTCGGTGGTGGATGGCAAGCGGGAAAACGCCGTCACCTCCGACGGCCGAGTCGTCCTGCCGTTCCGCCCGCTGATCCTGGGCGGGGACGACGTCGTTTGCATCTGCCATGTTTCGTACGCGGTGCGATTCGCCGAGACCCTGGCCAGGCGGTTCAACGAACTCAGCCGCGAGGAGGCCACTCGCGCGAAAGGAGAGGGTATCGAGAATCTCTGGCCGGCGACCGGGAATGAACTGACGATCAGCGCGGGAATCGCTTTCACCGGCGTGACGTTGCCGCTGTACACGTCGATCAGGTACGCCGACTCGCTGCTGGCCAGCGCGAAGGGAAGGTTTCGCTCGGAGGGAGGCGATGGACGGCCGACTCCGGCGGCGGTCGACTGGGAGAACATCACCGAGTCGATGCTCGATACGCCGGCCGCAAGGCGGGCGAGGGAACTGCGATTTCTCGACGGCGATCTCGGTGGCATGGAGATCGTGCTGACGAATCGTCCCTACAAAATGGGAGATGACCTTGAAGCGTTGCATGACCTGGCAAACCGGCTGCAAAAGGAACATAAGGTCCCGCGATCGCTCCTTGCCGAAGCCGTTCTGCAACTCCGAAAACCGTGGGCCCAGCGGACGCGGTGGCTTGTCTCCGTCGCCAAGCACAACCGGTTCTTGTACGAACAACTGAACGAAATCGAGGACCTCGACAAGAAGGACGACAAAAAGACGAGTTGGAGTGAGACGGAGAAAGAAGGAAAACGCGTGCGGACGACGCGCTTCGTCGATGCCGTTTCCCTGCTGGACGAATCGCACCGGATGACCCAAGAGACCGTGGACTAGAAACCCGACCGCCCCCCAATCATGGAGCCAAATCATGACCGAACTTCAATACACGATTGAACTGCATTCCGACGCCGAGCCCGGTACCGGCCGCGGAGGGGAAGTCCTCAACGACACGGTCCCCACCGATACCGAAGGCCGGCCCACGTTTCCCGCCAGCCATATCAAGGGGCTCATGCGGGAAGAACTCCGCCGCCTGGAACGTCACCTGAATCTGGGAGATGTTTCCGGCGTCTTGGGAAACCCGGCGGAGCGGGACGAACAATTCGAGGAGCGGCGCGGAGACGGAGGACAAGAGTCCGTCTGCCGCGTCACCGACGCGCGGGCCGCCGCGTCCGTCGCGACCTGCACGGTCACGCGGACCGCCCTCGACGAGTACTCCGGCACGGTGAAGGAAATGTCGCTGCGGACGACCGAACGCATTCCGGCCGGGACGCGGTTTGCCGGCCGGCTTTACATCGATGCCGCGGAAGACAGCCGCGAGGACCTCGCGGCCCGACTGAGCCTCCTTTCGGTCCGTGCCGTCGGCGGTGGAAGAACGCGAGGGTCCGGGCGCTGCGTCATCACCATCGATGGCGATACGCGTTCTCCCGGCGACCTGCTCCGCCGGCTTGAGAAGGCCGAACCGACGGCCCGCTCCCCCCGTTCCGTGCAGGATGTTCCCGCGGACTCCGGGCGCGGCGTGACCGTCCTGCGGCTGGAGTTCCGCGCCTCCGGGCCGATTTGCTGCCCCGAAAACCCGGTCCGCACCGGGGTGATTCGCTCGGGCTTCGCCATTCCGACAAGCGCCGTGCAAGGAGCCGTCTTGACGCGTTTGAATTCTATTTCGCCGGACCTGGCGTCCAATGTCTTCAAAAGCGACCACTTCCGTGCATGGCCCCTGCTGCCGTGTGGGTTTCCGGACGACAACGAAGAACTTCCCTATCCGGTCCACGTCAGCCTTACCCATCGCGTGGCGAAGCTGGCCGTCGACGGCAAATCGCTCACGGAAGAAGAGGTCCGCGACCAGGCCATCGAACCGTACGACTGGATGACGGTGGCCGCCTCGAATCCGCTCAAGGCCTCCGACGGCGTGCTCTTGCGGTATGCCGATGAAAGCGTCCAGTTGTGGAAAGCCGGTTCCATGCCGAGAATCCTCTCCGCGCATGGCGTCCATCACGATCCCCAAACCGGGGAAAGAAACCTGTACCAGACCGAAAGCATGGCCCCCCTCGTCTTTTCCGGTACCATTTGCCTTTCCGACGCGGCGGCCGACGTGTTGCTCAAATCGCTCGAAACCGATCCAGTGGTCCATTTCGGGCGGAATCGGAGCATCCGCGGCGGGGGGACGCTCACCGCGTGCGTCGTCGAGCAGGACACGGCCCTTCCCTGGATATCAGAAGGACTGCCGAGCGTCCTCATCGTCCAGTCTCCGGTGCGGTTGCCGGACCGGCCGGCCGCATTCGGAACGCCCGTTTCCGAGGAACTCAAGGAGCTGATCCGGACCTCTTGGAGCGATGTCCCCTTGCCGGAGATTGAACAATGCTGGGCCGGGGCCGGCATCCGCTTCGGCTGGAATCGGCACGGCCACGGAATGATGACCGGCAAGGGAAACCGCCTCCAGGCCCGGAGGGTAATCCTGCCCGGCTCGGTCGTGAAGTTCCAGAAGCCGCTCGACCCCGATACGCTTCGGAATCTGCTCATCCGCGGTCTGGGTGGAGATCGGGATCGGGGCTACGGCGCCGTGTCGGTGCATCCGGGCAAGGCGTCGAGTTTGTTCCAGAAACGTGTCCAGGTGAAGGAGTTGCCGGCGTCGCAGGAAAAGTCGGCCGTCGAGGCCGCAATCAAATTGTGGAACGACAGCGGCAACACGCTCAGCCCCAGCCAGATTTCGGCCGTGGAACAACGGCTTGTCGCCGGTGGAAAAGAGGCCGCTCGGGACTACATTAACCGGCAACTGAAACGCACCGAGCGTATCTGGTCGGACTGGAAATACCTCAAGGACGATGTTCTCGCCCTGATCGAAAACCACTCGGCGGAACATGCCGGGGTCGCTCTGCGGATGTGGGCCGACCTGGTCATCGCCAACCGTAAGAACCATGAAACCAATCGATAGGAGACCCGTCATGACGCAAACCATTCATAGACTTTCGTTTACGCTCGATTTCCCCGCCGGACTCGCCCCTGGAGAGAATGCCTCCGGCAATGAACTCGCCATCGCCCGCGATGGTCAAGGAAGGCCGATCCTTCGCGGATCCGCCTTGGCCGGCGTTCTGCGGTCGCTGTGGCGCACTTCCCTGAAACGGCAGGCGGCCAATCCGAACACCGTTTGTGACGCCGATCCGGACGTCATCCGCTATTTCGGGGTCGCCCCCACGCGCGAAAATGACGCCCAGCAGGAGAGTCCCCTCCGCGCGCCCGATTGTCTTCTCGACCTGGGTCGCGAGAAGGAAGTCGTCCGTCGCACGCATCATCAGCGGTGCCGCCACATGGGCCGGGTGATGGACGGGGCCCTCTTCAGCCTGGAAGCCTGCCCCCCGGGAACGAAGTGCCGCGTTACTCTCTGGCTGGAGGAAACGCGCGAATTCCGCCAAGGGGACGCGGAGGAATTCCTCGCCCGGCTGCTCGCCCTGCTTTCGCGGGGTGCCGTCTTCGGCGGAAACGGCAACCGAGGGATCGGCCTCGCGGTGGTGGAGGGGGATTACGCCTATCGCTCCTACGACCTTTCCTCCCTGGAGGACTATGCCGCCTGGCTGGACGACGACCGGGCCGTGCGCGAGGGAAAGGCTCCGCAGGGTTCCGCCCGGTTGCCGGAGATGGCGGCGGAACTGGACACGCTCCGCGTCGACTTCACGCTCACCGTACCCCCGGGGCAGGATATTCTCATCGGGGACGGCCAAGGGCTGGAGGCCCAGTCGCAACCCCAACGGGTAACGGCGGCCGACGGTCGCGATTACTGGAGACTCCCGGGGGCGACGCTGGGAGGTTGTTTCCGGGATTGGATGACCCATCTCGCCGCCAAGGAAGGGAAGCCGGTCGCCGACAGTTGCCAGCGGTACGAAAAAGACGGACCCGCCACCGGGGACGCCCTGGGGTGGTTGTTCGCCCAAGAGAAGGATCCCGAGATTCACGCCAAGTACCCCGTCGCCGATCTCTTCGGCAGTCTGCACAAAGCCGGGAGGCTTCACGTCGCGGACGCGTTTTCCATGGTCTCCAATCCGTCGAAGGACGCCTCGGAACTCAGCGAAATGCGTGCCGAGGCACAGTACCGGCCCCACGTTGCGCTCGACGCGATTACCGGTGGGGCGGTGGAGCATTTCTTCTTCGATGACATCGTCTTGACCGAGCCGAGGCCGTTTCACGTAACAATGTTGCTCCGTTCTCCCTCGGAAGACGATGCGCAGTGGCTTGCCGCGGCGCTCGATGCGCTCAATCGGGGGCAGCTTCGCGTCGGCTCCTCCAAGAGCGCGGGGCGTCTTGTGCTAACGGAGTCACCGAAAGCGGTGGGGCCCCACGCCGAGTGGTTCGAAATGCTCGAACCCTATGCGGATTCCCCGGCCGATGCCGTGGTTGAAGACGCGGCGGCGACCAGTCCCGGCGCGACCTCCGCCTCGGAGCCTTCGGCCGATTCGCCGTCCGGCGCCGAGCCCGGTTATATCACCGGCGTACTTCGTGTGTCGCGCGCGAAGAAAGGCAACAAGATCATCAAGATCGAGTACCAGCGTCCCGACAAGAACAAGCCGACCCAGCGCGACTACACGTCGCTCGCGATGGAAGCGCGGGGGTTCAACGAGTCGGACGCCGAGGACGGAGATCCGGTCCACGTCTTTCTCGACGAAACCAACCAGCCTGAACGGGCCGTCATTCCCGGCAAAACGGAGGTCACCCTTTCGCAAGGCATTGGCGGAGCTTCATCGGGGAAAAAACCGGTCGACACGAACAAACTCGCGAAAGGTTCGCCCTCGCTGCTGGGTCAACCCTTCCACAACCCCTACACGTTCATCCCGTTTCCCGAGGGTGCCATTGCCCGGGGCAAACCCACGCCGAGAACGGCCGACGAACGGTCCGATTCGGACCGCTTCACCGGAATTCTGGAGCTGGACGTTACGACCGCCAGCCCCCTTCTTTCCATGCTGGGCCGGCCCAAAGATCCGGAGGCAAAAGCAGAACACCATGTCCACGAGGCCCTCACCATCGGCGGCGACGTCATTGTCCCGGCGACAAGCATCCGCGGGTTCTTGCGGTACCTCATGACGGTTCTCACCGGCGGACCGCTTACGCTCCTGGACGATTCACTGTATCTCTGCCAGGGGCGGGATGCCCAGTTGGGTCCGCGCGGCAAGACCGACAACAAGCCGCCGAAGGAGGTGTTTCTCGCGCGGGTTGTTGAGCCCGGCGATGGTAATCGACCGGGTAAGGTCGAACTCGGTCGGACAGTTCTCAAGAACAAGGAGTCCCTCGAAAAGTACGTTCGCAACCTCGATCCCTACCGTCCCAAGGCGGGAACACGTATTAAGCACCTCTGGGCCCTTTTGGACGAAGCAGGCGAAGTACTCGAGGTTGGCGAAGACTCCCAAAACGGCCGCCTCCCGTGGCAGGTCAAGCTCTCGGGGCGACCGGTCAATACCAAGAACGTCAAACGGGAAGGCCTCTTTCTGGGAGAAGGAAAAAAGGCAGAGATCACGTTGCCCCCGACTTTCTGGGCACAATACTCCGCGCGGAACCGCCACGGAGTGCGTCCGGAGTTGAAGAAAGACGATCTCGTCTGGCTGGAACCGGTCGATCCCGAGCTGGAGCAAATCCGCCACCCCGTGGACGTCCGCTCCATCCAATGGGCCCGCTGGGGGCGGCACGGGCGGTCCATCATGAAGCCGGAAATACTCCGCGAGGAGCTGCGTCCCGACTACATGCGCAAAGACGGCCTGGTCTCCGAGGTGACCGACCTCTTCGGCCTGGCCTCGGCCCATCGCGATCACCAAGACGCGCCCCGGTTCGCCGGACGCGTCCGGCCGGAGAACCTCGTTTTCTCCGGAGCGAAGGCGGCGTTGACGGAACCGATCCCCTTGGCCGTCATGAGCAGTCCGCACCCGGGCTGCGTTCCCTTCTACCGGAAGAACAACGACGTCAACGCGATTAGCACCGAGGACCCCTTGCGCGGTTATAAGGTCTATCGGACGTCGAAGCACGCCGGGGTGGACGACCCGCTCGCCCCCTGGCGGTTCGAGAACCAGGGGACGTATGACGCCGCCGGCCGCGTTGACAAAGACCATCAGCGGAAGGTGAATTTCACCGCCCCGCTGCTGCCGGACGGCCAGACCGGGCGCCTTCGGATCGCGGTCCGGGCCCTCTCGCGCAAGGAACTTGCCTTGCTCGTCCTGGCGTGCAAGGGGACGTGGCGGCTGGGGGGAGGAAAGCCGCTTGGGCTGGGGGCCTGCCGCGTGCGCCTGGCGAGGATGCTCGACGAAAGGGGCACGCCGGTGGAGCCGAATCTCTCCGACGAGGAAATCCGCCGGCTTCTGGGGCCGGAGGTCCTCGCGAGATTCCGTTTCTGGCAGGCCTCGCAACGGCCGGTCGAGACGATGCGGTATCCGCGGCTGGTGAACCGGAACAAAAACAAGAACTCCCGCGGAGGACTGGTCTGGTTCCAGCAGTGTGCTCAACCGAAAGCGGTGCCGTACGAGCAGGGGAAAACGAAGGGCCTCCGCCCGATCTACGTTTGTGACGGTCTTAAGGAGGCGGTCCGCGCCGCCGGCGTCGACAATTCGAAGCTCGGCAAAGACGTCGACGTGATCTCCGGCCAGATGCTTCCGCCGCTGGACGCGGAGAACCCCGACGCCGATTTGCTCTACGGCTACGACTGCATTTTCGTGGACGAGGGTTCCGGAGGCAACGCGTCGCTAGAAGCACTGGAGGCCAAGTCCCTGGAATTCAACACGAAACGCAATACCCAGAACTGCCGTCCCGCCGTCGAACCGTTTGACGAGGAGAAACATATCACCGGCAGTGAAGCCGGCGGCGAGAATGAATCCCAGAACTGGAAGACCCGCCAAAAACGGAAAGACGATCGAGAAAAGGAGAATTGAACCATGGTCGATTGGACTGCGGAGAGATTGTATTTGTCCGTGTTCGAGATGAATGCCAGGGCGACGGCGAATCCGTATCAGGTGCATCGGCACTTGTGGAGGGCCTTTCCCGGCAGGCGGGACGCGATGCGGCCGTTCTTGTTCCACGTCACGAGGGAGGGACGGCCGATCCGCGTGGTGATGCAGTCGACGCTGCCGCCGGAACCGGTGGCGGAGCGGGACTTCCGCCTCTCGGACCGCCGGGCCTTCCACCTGAACCTGCCGGAGGGGGCGGTCTTCGCCTTCCGGATTACGGCGAATCCGACGCGCCGCGAGTCGGCGACGCAGCGGCGGCTCCCCTTGGATGAGGACGCCGACCGGGTGGCATGGCTCCGCCGCCAATTGGAACCGGCGGCCGAGTTGTCTCGCGTGGCCGTCCGCGAGGCATGGCGGATGTGTTTCGAGAAAGGGGGGCGCCCCGGCGTCGTCGACGCCGTCCTCATGACCGGAACGCTCCAGGTCCGCGATACGGCCGCATTGGTGAAGAAGATCGCCGAGGGGGTCGGCCCGGCGAAGGCGTTCGGGTGCGGCCTGTTGCTGCTCCACCCGGAGTCGCCGGCCCGGCCGGGTTGACGCGGGGCCGTCCCTTTGCGATACTTGAACGTGTACCGGCGTCCGTCCGAGGGGGGCCAACCACGGCCCCCTTCAGAGCCGGATATGTCGGCCAACAATGCCCCCACGATTGAGTGGTGTCATCGCGGCAAATCGCCTATCTAGTGCCTTGCCGCGATCCCAATCACAAAATCTGGGGCCCGTCCCCATGCGCATGGGGATTGTTATTAATAATGAGTGTCAAGGGTTTTCTCCGCCAATACACGCCCGTCCCCATGCGCATGGGGATTGTTATACCGTTTAGTGTTCGGACCTTTACGACGTATCTTGGCCCGTCCCCATGCGCATGGGGATTGTTATGACACAGGCGGAACAGTCATCACAGTCATCACAGCGCCCGTCCCCATGCGCATGGGGATTGTTAT
>CAZFQG010000160.1:0-15159 GCA_964520785.1 uncultured Planctomycetaceae bacterium
TAGTTGTCCACTTCCAACGTTCCGAGCGGTATCCGTTCCTTGGTGTGTGGTACGATCAACCCTCCTCGCGCGTCGTACACAACCCACCAATCGGCCGCTTCGGGGTGTTCGTTGATGTACATGGGCAGTAGGGTCTGCGTGAAGTAGACGGACTTCAACGGCCGTCTCGTCTGCTCTTGGATCGCTGGTCTCGCGGCGTAGAAAATCTGTCTGGCATGCGCGGGAAGCTTGCCGCCGGAGGATGCTTTCGTGTATGCCACCGGAATTATTTTCCAAGCGATGTCCTTCTGGAACACCCGATCCGAGTTCATGTACGCGGATCGGTTGTACCGGGCCCGCGATTCGCGTTCCTCTCGCTTCCGTGTCGCGGTCCACTTCTTCGTGACGCTTTGGGTAACGTTCTTCAGGTCGCTCGTAAGACTCATTCTTCGTTCTCCATGGTATTGCGAATTATGATACTACTCTTGCCACGGTCGGCAAATTGAATGCGCGGGTGTGCCAGGTGCAACGCGAACAGGATTGGTTCATGCGCTCCGGCCTTCAGTTCGGTCAGGTGTGCTTCCAGTCCTTCGCCCGTACTTCCAAAGGACCGGAATGGGTTCTTGATCGCGGCGGACCAGTTGGCGCCCGCCAGAATCTCGCGCCGCTCGTCCGATTCCTCGCCTCGCCACGCAAAGGCGGATTCCAGGACGTAGGGCAACCCGTTGTCATCGCCAACCTTTTTCGAGTATTGGAATTGCTCGGGGTCGCACCCAGCCTCAGTGAATCGGGCGAGTAGGTGGTCTTTGCCGATGATGCCCAGGCGTACCGGCTTCACCGGGCGGGTGTGCTTCTTCATCGCCTCTAATAGCTGGTCGACCAGTTCGTGACGGAATCCGTTCTCATCGGTCAGTACGGTGAGTGGTTCGCGTTTAAGGAGCCGCACCTCGTCCAGGACGAGTTTCCGTTTCCGGCTGCCCGTTAAGCCGTCGAACTCCGCCACGAACGCCGCGACGGTGCGGCTAGAGCCGCGGTCTTGATCGGCGGCGATGTAGGCGCCTATCAGTCGCTCAAAGTGCTCTCGCTTGTACCAGTGCGGCGAGGTGGGATGATTCGGCTGCCACTTTCTCCAAGTGGGATCGGTGGCCTTCGCGGTCCACTTCGTCCCGAACCAATCGACCGATAGCGTCAGGTGCGGGTTGAACATCGCGAACCCCCGGAGCAAAGTATTCGTTTGTTCTTCCAGGGATCGGTGCCAAACATACCCACCGCCACCGACGGGGCAGATTTCGTCAAACGGCCAGACGATTTCGTCGTTGTGCTGCGTGCGCGGCCCCCATTCGAGTCTAATCAGGGTCCCGCTCTTTCGGTTCGACGGCGACGGCTCGCAGTGAACAACTGCCCTTCGAGTTACCGGGTCCATTGCGCATCGGATGGATCGCCGCTCTCCGCATGAGTCGACGATCAACCTCCCTTTCTCGGAATCGACCGCGTAGGGCATGGCCGCCAATGTCTTCAAGGCGTTTCCCTGCGCGCCGCGGGTGGGGGAGACATAAGCTTCCCGACTGGATACCCGGATACTGAAATCCAGGACGGACTCGATGGTCGAATCAGGAAGCCCGGGCCCGTTGTCGATCACTGTAATCCCGGTCGCGTCCGCCACGACCTCGATCTCCGGCGCGATGCCCTCTTCCTCGGTGGCGTCCAGTGCGTTGTCGAGCAATTCCTTGAGAATGACGAGGGGCCATTCTTCGATGTCGTGCCCAACCTGCGCGACCAGCTCCCGCTTGCTGAAGAAATCCATCTCCCGCGAGGTGCGGAAAGTCTCACGTTTGAACGTCGGGTGGGGCCGATTTGTAAGATTCCGAGGTTTTGACGAGGCGGGATTAGCATGCTTTTTCGGTTGTGACGTGCCCTTGTTCCGCGCTTTCGGACCTTGCCCCTTGACAGCTTCCGGTGCCATAATACGATACTCCTTATTCTGTAGTCTATGGTAAGAGCATCTGGGAAACCCGGCGCCCGCTTAGCGCCGGGTTTTCTTATGCGATTAGATGCCCGCTTCCGCCAGCTCCTTTTCCGCCGCGCGGATCGCCGCTTCGCGCTGCCGGGGAGTGCGGATGGATTCCACGGCGCGGGGGTTCTTCGCCAGAGTGCGGCGTTCAAAGAATCTTTGCAGGGCCTCGATGGAGGTCATTTTCACCCCGCCCATGAGAACCCATTCCAGAGGGTCTTTTTCGGCGGCTGCCCACCGGTGGATTGTTGCAACGTGGACCTTTTTGCCCCCGCGTCCCTTGGGGAGAGTGCGGGCGGCTTCCGCAAAACTGATCCATCGTTCTACTGTAAAGTCACGCATTTCGGATAACTCGCGTTACTGGGTTGGTGTTTCAACCGTTTTGCGAATTATCCGAATCAAACTTGGGATAGAGCCACCCCATGAAACATGGGATAGTTCATGGGATAGATGGGATACTTTTAAGAATGTTTCCCGTTTTGGGCGCGTTTGCGGTCTGCAATCGCCCTGTCGATGCCCTCTCGGATTGTGTTGAGCGCTTTCGTTCGGCTCTTACTGCCGCGTCCGTCATCGGGAAGAGGGACGGCGTAATCTTCTCCGCCGGCCAGCTCGACACGATCTCCACGAGAAAGGCCGTTCCACCAAAGCAACACGGCAAGGAATGGTTGCTGCTTCTTTGCCGTTTTGAATTCCTCATACTTCTCTAGCCAAGCCTTATCGCGGTGGTAGGCGTTTTCGAGTCTCAATTCAGAAATCCCGAGTCTCTCTTGCTCCGCCTTGATCATCTCTTCCATTTCATCGTCGCTGAATCGCTCAGCCGCTGCCGGGTCCGTCGCGTAGCTGGGGAGTCGCTGCCACTCCAGCCAAGCAAGTTTACATTCGTGCAAGAGGTGCCGCTGCATTGTCTTCGCGAAACCTGCTGGCCACTCAAAGCCGAGAATACCTTCGGCGACCTCATGGGACGCCAATACGTCGCGGGCGTGCTGTTCTAGTACGGATGGGGTGCTTGCGGTATCCCCTCGTTGCAAGGCGATGTGCCATTCGAATCCCTCCAATGTCAAACGGAGGTACGCTTCACTGAACATAAACAGCACCCAGTGGTGCCACGTTTCGTACCTATCTCTCTGTTGCAGAGACGGCATAAGGAACGCAAGAGACTTGTGGGTGGTGTTGTCCGATGACGCGGAACCCTGCTTTCGTACGGTAACGGTCTGCGGTTCCGCGGCCGACACATTCGCCAGGTACGGCTCGATTTGCGCCAACGACACGGCCGCCTCAATAACTGGATGATCGTCTTTCGGTAATGTCGTTGACACCCTGCACGAATTGAGCGCCAACTCGAATAATTCGTGGGCATCCCAGAAGTCACCGGAGTCCTCCAGGACGTACGTGGCGATTACTACAAGATGTTCCCACTTTTCAACCCCTTCACACATGGTCAATGCTGGTTCAATGATCTTCTTGGGCGCTCGTCGCCACCATACGGTTCTTCGCCAGTGTTCCGGCCATCTGCAAAATAAAGCAATGTCTGCCATATCTCTCCATCCTTTCTCGGGCTCCGGCCGCCGGGCGGGGCGATGAAGCTTCCCCACCCTGGCGGACGGAAACGGCCGGAGCGACCGGCCACCCGAAGTTTTTAGTGTACCATGCCCCGCTCTGAGTATCGACGTGCCCCAGGGCCGGGAAATGGCCCGATTCGGCCCGCGCCGCGATTCCCGATGTATTTGACCTATTCCGCTCGTCGCGGCCTTCTCGGGCGTCAAGAGTGCGTTTTTGAGGGAATTCCGACGACGAGAGTGCAGGGGCGCCCTGCCGCGCCCCTGGGGCGTGCCGTTTGCTGAAGGTTCATCCCATTTCGCGGGCCACCTCGACGGCTCGGGCAAGATCGCGTTCGGCGTAGATTTGCGTGACGTCGGCCGACTTGTGGCCGAGGGCGACTTGGGCGGCTTCGAGCCCGAATTGCTGGCGGATGGCCGTTGCCGCCGTGTGCCTCAACCGGTTGGGCGCCCATCGCTCCACCCCCGCCTTTCCGCAAGCACGGTGAATCGCGCGGCGGTAGGTGATCGTGTTGTACCTTGCCCCCGGATGCCGCTTCGGCCGTCGCTTCCGCCGCCGGTCTCCCTGCTGCGAGGGCTGAACCTTCGATTTCCGCCGTCGGCGCTGATCGATTCGCCGGAGTTTCTCGCTCTCCGCCGGAGAGAAGCAGTAGGCCGTTTCGTCGCGATCCAGATACGGCGTGAGAATCCGTTGGGCGGTGGGACCGATCGGAACGACCCGTTCGCGGCCGTGGTGCTCCAACTTGTGCTCCGAGGGCCGATACAGCCACACGTCGCCGGTCCGGTCGAGGTCCATGGGACGAAGGACACAGACTTCCCCCGGCCGACAACCGGTCGCGCGTTGGAAACGGATCATATCCCCGACAGTGGGGGGGACATGCTTCAAGGTGGCGCTGACAACTTCGTCGTCAACCGGACCCACCGGCTTTGCCTCTCTAACCGGCGTTCTTCCCCGCTTGAGGTCCTCGACGGCTTCCAGAGCGTGAAGGACGTTCGCGGGGACGAGTTCCTCCGCCACGCCCCAGCGAAACATCCGCCGGACGCGCTGAACGCGACGGTTGACCGTGTACCGGCACCAACCCCGCGCGGCCATTCTCTCACGAACCGCCTTCAGCGCGATCGGGCCGAATTCCGTAACGGGGACATTGCCGTAGAGCCTCTTGACGACGGCGAGGGCGCGCTTGAACTCGCCCTGCTCCGAGGTCGGCTTGCCGTTCTTTCGATAGTAGCTCCGCACGTGACGCCAGAACGACCGGATCAACTCCACGACGGTTAAGGCGTCGGCTTCTTCTTCCTGCCCTCCAGCGTGAACGCGACCGGACAAGAGCCATTCGGCAATGAGACGTTCGTATCTCTGCTTGCTGTCGGCCGCGCCGTACTTGCCCAGGTAGTGATCTTTGCCGCCAATCGTGACGACGGCTTGACCGCTCGGCTTGTGTCTACGATACTTCGGGATTTTCTTTGCTTTTTCCATTTACGGACCCTTTTTCGGTAGTCTACCGGAAAACCTTGGAGGTTAGGGGCCGCACTCCGGACCATCCGGAGGTATCGTAAGTGTCGATTCGGCAAGACGTTAAGAAAGGTCGGGGCGAAAGGATTTGAACCTTCGACTTCCTGCTCCCAAAGCAGGCGCGCTGCCAGGCTGCGCCACGCCCCGAACCGGACGAAGCTAGTGTTTCTTATCGTACCGCAACCCGGAAGGAACCGCAAGGGGCGATTTATGGCATAAAACCAGGTGAATGAACATCGGGCAAAAAAACATTGAAAAGACGTCACGAGGTCTTCCGCGACCAAGTCCGGGCGGGGCTATTGGCGGGATTTCAGTGGAGGCCAGGCCAACCTACTCGACTCCCTCGGGCTCGGCTTCCTCATTCGGCTCTTCCGTCTTGGGTGCTTCTCGTGATTCGGGCATTTCCGGTTCGTACCACTCTCCGCGTAGCCAATCGGTCAGGAGTTCGATCTGCTTGGCCGAAAGCAGGTTCTTCGACGGGTCGTCCTCGTTTTCGGCGTAGGCCGGCATCCGGTCGTTCGTATCCGGGTAGAACCGCGCGGCCTCAGGGTTGGCGATGATGCCGATCGTCCACTCGCGCGAGGCGTAGCCGGTCAGATCGGGAGCCATGCCGAGCTGCCCTTTTTCGCCGAATTTGTGGCAGTCGGTGCAACCGTAAACGTCGGTGATCATCTCCTGCCCGAGTTCGATTTTGTCGATTTCCCGCAAATCGAGCGCCGCCTGGGACTTCAACCCGGCCTGGGCGGAAAGAGCCGCGACGATCGCCTCGACTTCTTCGACCTCCTCGTCATCCAGATCAGTCATCACGTCCCGGACGAAGCCGACCATGTCGCCGTTTCTGAATGCGGTGTTGCCGAAGTAATCCGGTCCGGCGATCTGCTCCGAATCGAGCCATCCGGCGACCCACTTCCGCGTGCCGTACGCGAAGAGGTTCGGCGCGCTCGTTTCCTCCGCTTTGATCCCACTCCCGTCGGGCGCGGTATGGTCGTGGCAACTGGCGCAGTGTTGCTTGAAAAGCTCCGGTCCGACCGTCTTCGGGTCGTTGCGCAAGAGTGTCAGGGCACCGGTCGGCGGAATGCCCATCGGGCCGCGGACCAGTTCCAACGCCCGGTCGGCCCGCTGGCGACCTTCCTGGAGGGCGAGTTGGTGTTTCTCGTCCGCGACGTCGCGGTTGACTATATGCAGCGCGAAGAAGAAGTTTGCCGCCAGCAGTACTACGATGACGGCCGAACCGACGAGATAGCCGACGAACCACCGGCAGATCAGCGGTATGAGCAGAAGCAAAACCACGATGCACCCGGGGATGATGAAGATCGGAAACAGCTTCAACACCCGGGACTCGCCAGCGGGGAACCATTCCGCGAATCCGTACAGTCCCATGAAAGCCCATTCGGGCCGCGCGGCGGCGTAGGACTCGGCCATATCCGCCGGCGTTCCCAAGCCGACGCCGCGGTGGTCCCCGGTCACGCCGTGCATGCAACCGAGAATGAAGACGACGCCGATGACGATACAGCAGGCAATCGCGCTCCGCAGGACTTGATCCGGGAAGAGGGGCGTTCCCGTCTTGCCTTCCTCCCGCTCGCTTTCGTCCGCCTTCCGCTGGAAGTAGATCATCGCCACGCAGAGCACGAGAAATCCACCGGCGAAAAGACCGATATGATATGCCACGAAACGGGTTAGCGTCAGACTGCCGAACGCCGGTCCCCCGGCGGCGAGTTTGAACAAGTCGTGCCCGATCAAGGGCAGCCCGTTGAGGAAACCGACGCGGGTCTGCGTGGCGGAGACGCTGTTCTGGTCCCATTCGAGCAGATCACCGGTGAGCAACAGTCCCAGCGCGCAGAGCCCCATGAAAACGGCCGTCCAGAAGACGAACTCCCTGGGCGCGCGACATTTGCGCGTCAAGACGAGCTGAATCACGTAAATCCCGATCAACACCAGAAGGACTTGTCCGGAATAGTGGTGGACCGCCCTGAGAAGCCACCCACCCCAGACTTCGTGCTGGATGTAATAGACGCTCTCCCACGCCGTCTGGGCGCTGGGACTGTAGTACATCCAAAGGACCAGTCCGGTAATCACCTGGACCGCGAAGGTGAAGACAATGGTGCATGGCCACACCCTCGTCCAACTCGCGCCGCCCGGCAGCGGGCGAGTCGAGGCGTTCTCCGAGGCCGTGCAAATCTTGGTTCTATCGTCGAGCCACTGAAGAAAAGCATTCATGTTTGATTTCGTTATCCGTGTTATGCCGTCGGAATCTTCTTTGGGGTACCCTGCTGGAAGTTCTCGAATTTCACCCACACCTCATTCTTCTCGCGGATTTCCAGGTCGAGGCTATCCATGTCCCGGGGGCTCATTGAGTCCGGGCTGGTCCTCCGGCCGTCGAGAGAAAAGTAGGCAACGTGGCAGGGACAGACGAACTCCTTCTTTTCCGCGTCGTATCCGATGAAACACCCCGCGTGCGGACAAATCACGTTGAAGGCCTCGACCGGGTTCTTTGGGTCCGCCGTCCGGCGAACGAGGACCGCGCCGATCGGATCGTTCGGGTAGGTGTTCCACGCGTCCACGCGATCCGCGATGACCGGAAACCGCCGGGGCGTTCCGTCCTCCGGAAGGGATTCGATGGTGGTCAGAAAGAAGTAGCTTCCCCCTTGTCCCTTGAGCTTGAGGGGGTTGAGAAACGAAACGACCGCCGCGGCGACGGGACCGGCAAGAGCCGCGATTCCGATGAAAACCGCCGCGATCTTGGCGGCGAACCCACGGCGAGAATCCTCGGATGACCTTTGCCGTGATTCGCCGGTTTGGGCTCCAGACTCGTCTTGTGACATGACTCTATGATTGGAGGGTAATCGGGGAATGGGAAAACGGAGGAAACCGAGTGTGGCTGATTTGGCGAAAACCGGCTTCCGGGAGAAATCTATTGTCCTTATCCCGAAAGTGTACGTCAAGGAGGCGATTGGAGCCAGAGAAACCCTTCCATGTTGGGGGCTGATCCGCTGCGTGAGTACTACACCCCCCACTTTCCCCAAGACTCCTCAAAAACCCTCGGGCCGTCGTTCGTGCAATCTCACCCGGGCCGCGTCATCTTCCATGGATCGAGCGCCTCTTTCAGGGCATCCTCCGGTAGGACCCCCAGCTCCCGGCAGACCTCGCGAACGGTTTTTCCCGTCCGGAACGCCTCCTTCGCGATGGCGGCCGCCTTCTCATACCCGACCAGGGGGTTCAGGGGGGTGGCCATGGAGAGGCTCTTCTCGACGGCCGCCTCGCACGCCTCGCCGTTCGCTTCGATTCCGGCGATGCACTTGTCCGTGAAGACCGTCGTTGCCCCGCTGAGAAGACGGATGCTCTCCAAGAGCGTATCCATCATGATCGGCATCATGATATTGAGCTGGAATTGCCCTCCGGCCGCGCCGCACAGGGCAACGGCCTGGTCATTGCCGATGACTCGGGCGGCGACCTGCATCAGGCTTTCGCACAAGACCGGATTCACCTTGCCCGGCATGATCGAACTGCCGGGCTGCAAATCCGGCAGGGTAATCTCACAGAATCCACAACGCGGGCCGGAGCCGAGCCAGCGGATGTTGTTGGCGACGTTGAAGAGCGTCGAAGCGATTGAGCGCAATCCTCCGTGGCATTCGACCAGGGCGTCCCGCTGGGCGTTCGCCTCGAAATGGTCCACCGCCTCGACAAAGGGGACGCCGGTCTCTTCGGAGAGAATCCGGCAGACGGTTTTGCCGAATTCGGGGTGGGTGTTGATTCCGCTACCGACGGCCGTTCCGCCGACCGGCAATTCCAGCAGAGCGTCTCGCGCCTTTTCGGCACGTGCGGCGGACAAGGTCAACTGCCGGGCGAATCCCCCGAACTCCTGACCCAACGTCATCGGAGTCGCGTCGGCCAAATGAGTGCGGCCGATCTTAAGGACGTCCGAAAATGCCCGGGCCTTTTCCGCAAACATCTCGGCACACTTGCGCAAGGCGGAAAGGAGCGGCCCGTGAATCGACGTCGCCGCGGCCACGTGGATCGCCGTGGGAAATGTGTCGTTCGTGCTCTGCCCCATATTGACGTGGTCGTTCGGGTGGATCGGCTTCTCCGCGGCGAAACGGTCTCCTCCGGCCAGCTCGATTGCCCGATTCGCGATGACCTCGTTGACGTTCATATTGCTCGAAGTTCCCGAGCCGGTCTGAAATACGTCCACCGGGAATTCGCCGTCCAGCTTCCCTTCGAACACGTCTCGACAGGCGGCCAAGAGGGCCTCTACTTGGGCCTGATCGAGGGCCCT
Source organism: uncultured Planctomycetaceae bacterium (assembly GCA_964520785.1). Taxonomy (GTDB): domain Bacteria; phylum Planctomycetota; class Planctomycetia; order Pirellulales; family Thermoguttaceae; genus CAZFQG01. The sequence goes on from CAZFQG010000160.1 coordinate 9,330, forward strand.
GGGCCCGGACCCGCACAGCCGGCCCAGGTCCCGGTTTGCCCGTGCGGCCGCCCACTTGACGAGCCCCATGGCGTGGATCATTTCCGGTGGGATGGTGCGCCCTGAAATCGGGAAATTGTCGACCGCGCGCTGAGTTTGGGCCCCGTAATAGGCCTCCGCCGAAAGCCGGACGGGGCCCATGGAATCGTATTCGGTTCGGTAGTGGGTCATGGGCGTATGAATGGCCTAGCTGAACGAAGAAATGGAGAAGCTAGCAATATGGGGGGGTACTCGCCGTCTGTCAAGGTCTACCGACGATATCGGAAAACGAAGGTTTTGAGGGCGTGCAAAATGACGGGCCGCCCTGAATCCGACATCTTCGAGCCGCTTAAACAGGCTCACGTAGGATTGGGGGGGTATTTCTCCCGTGCAGGCAAGGGGGGTGAGCTTTTCAAAACCTGAGTTGGGTGTTAAAGTAGGGTCCTCCCGCCCAACGACCGAGGGAGCGACGGTAGCGTTTCCGACGGCTCCACTTTGGGGCCCGCGCTCCGAGATGGCGGCGCGAACCGAACCCCTTGATCGGAGGCCTGCTTTGAAGGCCGGACCTGGTTTCGGCTCGAAACTCGCCGGTGGAGGCAGCTTTTTCTGGTCTTACGAACGGAAAATCCCCTAGTTGACTGTATGCGTTTTCTGGAAAAACACTTCGCCGGTGACGGCGGTATCCGCGAAATGGTGGGGATTGCCCTGCCGATGGTCGTATCCCATGCGTGCGACACGATCATGACGTTTACAGACCGCCTCTTCCTCTCACGGGTCGGGTCGGTTCACATGAGCGCGGCGATGGGGGGCGGTCTTTCCACTTTTCTGATGATCTCGTTCTTTCTGGGATTGACCGGCTATTCAACGGCCCTGGTAGCTCAAAATCTGGGAGCGGGGCGGAAGGACCGCTGCGGCACCGCCTCGGCACAGGCGTTTTTGATCGCGATCGCGGCGTATCCGCTCATCTTGGCCGCGGCGCCCCTGGGGCACCGGTTTTTCGAGGTCGTCGGGGTCGAACCGGAGCAACTCGCGTTGCAGATCGCCTATTTCGACATCATGATTTACGGGACGATCTTCGGTCTGCTGCGCGGGTGCCTGTCGAGTTTTTTCTCCGGGATCGGCAGAACCCGGGTCGTCATGATTGCGGCGATGGTGTCGATGGTGGTGAATATCGCCGCCAATTACGCGCTGATCTACGGTAAATGGGGACTTCCGGCGATGGGAATCCGCGGCGCGGCATGGGGCACGATCCTCGGCAGCGCGTTCGGAGTGGCCGTTTTGGGGATTGCGTATTCGCAACGCTGGATACGAGAAGAGTTTTGTGTCTTCAGTGGATTCCGCTTCGATTGGCGGATGATGAAGCGGCTGCTCCATTACGGTTACCCGGCGGGATTCGAGTTTCTCCTGAACATGCTGGCCTTCACCAGCATGGTCTTGATCTTCCATTCCCGGGGGCTGGCGACCGCGGCGGCCGTGACGACCGTATTCAACTGGGACATGGTTTCGTTCGTCCCGTTAATCGGGATCGAGATCGCGGTGACCAGCCTGATGGGCCGCTACATGGGCGCAAGGCGGCCCGAGACCGCACACCGCGCGACGATGTCCGGACTGAAGATCGGCTTCGTGTATTCCAGCGCGATCCTCTTCTTTTTCGTTTTTTTTCCGGCACAACTCGTGGACGTCTTCCGACCCAGGCAGGCCGACGCGGTCTTCGAAGCGGCTCGGCCGGTGGCCGTTTTCATGATCCGTATGGCATCGCTCTACGTCATGATCGAGGCGATGGTGGTTGTCTTCGCGGGGGCGCTCCGGGGGGCGGGAGACACCTTCTGGGCGATGGCGATCTCCGTCACGTTGCACTGGATGCTCATCCCGGTATTGCTCGTCATGTTCCACGTCTTCGATGCCTCCGTGGAAACCGCGTGGATGGTCGTCGTCGGAGTCTTCATGCTTTTCAGCCTGCTGTTCTACCTCCGTTACCGGAGCGGAAAATGGAAGACGATCCGGGTGATCGGGCCGGAAGAAGTGTTGGTTGTTTTACCGGCGGAAGGGTTCCACGAAGTGGGGGAGATTTGAAACCGTGCTTTTCCGTCCCGGTCCGAAATCCCGAAAGGCCCGAAATCCGCCGCGCCGCGACCGTTCTTACCGATCGCTTCCCCGGTAACCTCCCTTCCTTCGCCCCCCTGACGAATACCCCTCCACATGACCATTCCGAACCACCCATTGAGATATTTCCGTTGACCCTGTCTCGCCGACCGGTAATAATCGAGTATATGTTCGGGTTGGATACCGGTACGCCTGGCCGGTCACCCCCCAGAGAATAATTCACGCCCGAAACGAAAGAAAACTGGCGCGGTGGATTTGATGCTTCCACTCCCCTTTACCACGTCAATCGCCGCGATTCGAGACGTTTCATTCCTACCGTATCCGCACTATGGATCGACGCAACCCGACGGCCGCGGCACCGTTGGTCTTTGCCTGTTCGTAACCGTTAAGGAGTTTCGCAATGCTTGAAAACAATTCCCTCAATCGGCGGCGGTTTGTCGCGGGGGTGTCCGGTATGATGGTGGCTGGGGCCTTCAACGCATCGTCCACGGATGCCACCGCGAACGACGAATCGCCTTTGGCGATTCACGGCGGTCCGAAGACCGTACAGCTCTCGGCTGGCCGCAAACCCCGCTGGGGCGAGCCGGAAAGAGAACGGCTCCAAGAAATGCTCAACCAGGGGTCGCTTTTCTATTGGAACGGCCCTCAAACGAAAATCTTCACTGAACGATTTCGGGAATTCTGTCCGCTTAAGTATGTGCATCCGTGTTCTTCCGGTACGGCCGCCATTCACATCGCCGTCGCTACCGCGGGCATTGGTTTGGGCGACGAGGTGATCACCTCACCGGTTACCGACATCGGCACCGTTATCGGTCTGTTGTACCAGGGAGCCGTGCCGGTATTCGCCGACCTGGGCGCTGGCAACTGCAACCTCGACGTGGATGACGTACGGCGGCGGATCACGTCCAAAACGAAGGCGATTATCGCCGTGCACCTTACCGGCAATCCGTGCGACATGGACGCGCTGAAGGCCCTGGCCGATGAACACGGCCTGGTCTTGATAGAAGACTGCTGCCAGGCCTGGGGTGCGCGGACCCGCGGCCGGCCCATTGGCACGGTGGGGGATTTTGCTTGTTTCTCGCTGCAGAATTCGAAACACGTCACCTGTGGCGACGGCGGCGTGGTGGCGACGAACGACGAGGATTATGGACCCATGATGCAGCCGTTTGGCGATAAGGGCGCCGCGCGCGGCGTCAGACGCGAAGGCGGCGGTTTTCGGGCATTCGGTACCAACTACCGCATGAGCGAACCGCAAGCGGCGGTGGCCGCCGGTCAGTTGACGCGGTTGGAGGAAATCGCCTCCACGCGCGCGCGGCTGGGCAACCTGCTTACCGAGCGGATCAAGGACATTCCGGGCATCATCCCGCACGACGTCCATCCCGAGGATCGAGCCGTGTACTGGTTTTACATGTTCCGCGTGCGACCCGAGGCCTTCCGCGTCAACCGCGACGATTTCGCCAGGACGCTGCGGGCCGAAGGTGCGCCCGCCGGAGGCGGATACATCGGCGTACCGCTTTACGGCGAGCCGGTATTCCGCGAGCACGCGTTCTTCGCCGGTCGCTGGCCGGTCAAGGAGTATGGTTTGACGGAGATGGATTTCTCGCGGCATAGCTGTCCCGAAGCGGAAGCGATCTTGAAAACCTGCATTCGCATAACGATCCACGAGGACATGAGCGATGATTACATCAGCGAGGTGGGCAAGGCTATCCGCAAGGTAGCGACCCACTTCACGGTGTAGTGTATATGGATGTGTACGGTTGGATTTTGGACACCAAGAAGCGTTAGCGCTGTCGGCTCCGGGTAGGCCGAACGCTCGCGATCCGAATTCAGGCATGGGAGATTCCGACATGAGACGGCAAACGACCCGACGACGTTTTCTCGGCACGGCCGCGGCTGCCGGGCTGGGAGTTCGAATGTGGCAAGGGCCGTGCCGCGCGGCGGCCGGCGAATCGCCCAACGAAAGGCTCAACGTCGCGGTCGTGGGCACGGGCGGCAGAGGACAAGGGAACATGAACGCCGTCGCTCGAACCGAAAACATCGTTGCTTTGTGCGATGTCGACCGGAGGCGGCTGACCGAAGCCGGAAAACGCCACCCCTCCGCTCGCCGGTACGCCGATTTCCGGCGCATGCTCGAACAGAATGACATCGACGCGGTCGTGGTGAGCACGCCCGACCACACGCACGCGGCCGTCGCCTTGGCGGCCATGGAACTGGGCAAGCACGTCTACTGTGAAAAACCGCTGGCCGCCTCCGTGGCCGATGCCCGCGACATGGCCGCGGCGGCCCTCCGAGCCGGCGTGGTGACCCAGATGGGCAACCAGGTACATGCCTCCTTTCACTTGCGAAGGGTGGTGGAACTGCTCCGGGCGGGCGTTCTGGGGCCGGTGGAAAAGGTGGTCGCCGCGTGCCACAAGGTGCTGCCACACTCCGGCGGCGCGTTGCCGACCGAAACGCCGCCGGTGCCGGATTATCTCGACTGGGACCTGTGGCTGGGGCCGGCGGAGGAGCGTCCATACCACCCCGTGTATCATCCATTCGGCTGGCGGGTGTTCTGGGGCCTCGGCTCGGGCAATTTTGGCGACATGGGTTGCCATATTCTCGATGCGCCCTACTGGGGTTTGGGTCTGCGCCATCCCGTCCGCATTGAGGCGGAGGGACCGCCGCCGGACCCACACGTGGCGCCGAAGCGGATGATCGTCCGGTACTGGTTCGAGCGCGACGAAGGGGGTGCGCCACTGGAACTGGTCTGGTACGACGGCGAGCTGGCGCCCCCCGGCGAGGTCATCGAGGGCGTCAACGACGGCATGATGGTGATCGGCCGGCGCGGTCGGCTGGTGTACAACTTTCGTGGCGGGGACACCCGGCTTCTGCCGACCGAGGCCTTTGCCGATGTCGAGTTGCCTGCGCCCCGCCCGACCGACCATCACGTCGAATGGATCGAGGCGTGCAAGGGCCGCGGCCAAACGGCCTCCGACTTTCAATACGGCGCCGCTTTAACCGAAGTGGTCCTCGCCGGCGTGGTGGCCTACCGGATGCGCGAGCCGCTCGAGTGGGACGGCGCCGCCATGCGGGCGAAGAACTGCCCGGAGGCGGAGGCGCTCATTCGCCCTCCGCGGCGGAAGGAATGGGGGTGAAGTTACCGCGACGATTGCCGGGAACCGCGCGAACGGCGAGCCGCCGGTATTTGCGATTGAACATTTCCGAAACATGCCGCGTTCGGTTTTTCGGGTCTGAACCGTGCATTCCCAGCGCGAGTCTTTTTCCACCTCTATCAGCAAGGAGATTCCCATGACGAGGTTCCGATCGAGCCGGCACGGCCCGCCGTGTCTTGCCGTCCTGGCGATGCTGTTCGTGTTTTCCGCCGCGATGCGAGGTACCGCCGCCGATTCGCCAAGGTCGCCCAACACGCTCGATGAGGAGGAGCGGCGGCTCGGATTCGCGCTTCTCTTTGACGGCGAGAGCGACGCCGGCTGGCGACACGACGGCAACTGGGTGGTGGAGGACGGCGCACTCCACCGCAAAGAACGCGGGGGCGACATTACCTACACCGCGGCCAAGGTGCCCGACGACTTCGAGCTGCGATTCGAGTGGAAGGTTTCAAAAGGCTGCAACAGCGGCGTCTACTACCGGCCGGGGCAGTACGAATACCAGATTCTCGACGACGCCAACAGCCCCTACGGCGAGAATCCCCGCCAGAGCGCCGCCTCGC
>CAZFQG010000161.1:0-15113 GCA_964520785.1 uncultured Planctomycetaceae bacterium
ACAAAATAGGCCGTCGAATCATCAATCGACATCTGCACCGGCACGTCGGTCCCGTAGCGGAGGTCGGTCACCTTCACGGCGGCCGCGCCGACGAGCGGCCCTTCGGCCAGAGGCAGCGTAACGAAATCCGTCCGCTCCCAGGCGAGAGGATTGGTCACCGCGACTACATGCGCGTCGGCCGGAGCCGGACAGGAGTGGATCAATCGGCCCAGCCGATTGCGTCCTTGACGTTCCAGATGGTCCGCGATTGCGACGGCATCCCTTGCGAAGGCCGCCTTGGTTTCCCACTGGAGTACCGTTTGGGCACTCTTGGGCTGGCTGATACTGCCGGAGGCGCCCCACGTGTGCTCGTCGAAGAGCATCATCTTCTCGAGCGAGGCATTGATCCGCTTCTGCGGATAGGGCACCGCCGGGTCGAGGAGCGAGACCGCGGTCCACATCCCCTCGATGGCGACGAGCCGGTCGTGGAGCAATCGGACCTGGCCGGTTTCCCGAGCCGCGGAGGCCGGCCCATCGGCCCACCAACTGGGGACGTCGCCGCGGTGGGTTTCCAACGTCGCGCCATACTTCTCTTCGAACGCGTGGAGGAACTCACGGTTCGTCGAGACGACCAGCTTCGGCCAGACGTACTTTTCGTTCCACGCCTTCGCGTTCTTGCTGGCGTTAATTTCCGGCGGGAGGTTGTCCCCTCCCATCCGCAGTTGTATGTAGTCGAACGGAATGTTCGCGCCTTCGTTCTCTTCGATGAGCCGCACGAAGCCTTCCTCGTGGAGTCCCGGCGAGCGGAAGAAGTTCGCGTCCCGGTAGGTGTGGGTATACCAGACTAAAATCTTGCCGCCGGCCGGCCCCTCCCAGTAGAATGCCCTGGGAACGGCCCCCTCGCGGTACCAGAGGAAGTTGCCCCGAATGGAATTCGCCCGGAACGAGGCCTGCTTGATTCCGGCCTGGGAGAGCAGGTCCGGCAGGGCCCACGCCCACCCGGGGACGTCGTTGATCTGGATCGTATCGATCTCGACGCCGAACCGCCGCCGGTATTCTTGCGCCCAGTAGAGGCAGCGGATCAACTGCTCGTGCCCCAGCATCTCGCACGGCATGTTGTAGTTGAACCCGCAAAGCTCGATCCGACCACTCTTGATCCACTCGATCTGGTCCGCGACGTCCTCCTCGCCGTGGCGGTTGATGAAGTGCCACAGAAGGCCGGTTCCTTCGATTGTCCAGCGGTACCGGCTCTCCGCGGGGTAGTCCTTCGTCTCCTCGCAGTAGTCGACCGCCTTCTTCATGTCGGCCGTGAGGTTCTCCAGGATTTCCTTCTGCGGGTGCGTAAAGCCGATGTCGAAGTGCGTGTGGGTGTTGATGAAGAAGGTCCACCGGCGCGCCGGCTTCACCTCGACATCCAGTTCGAACGTGCGTCCGACGGCCGATTCGTACGTGAAGTGATACCTCGCCGCGGCTTCCGGCTCCGGGACCTCGACCACGAATCCGTCGGAACGATAGCCACTCGGATCGACCGGCATCTTGGCGACCACTTCCGCCGAGCCGGCCTCGGTGACGGTAATCGTCCCCCCCACCGTTTCGAGGCGGCCCTCGACATGGGGCCGCAGAAGCATCGCCCTGCGCGGCCCGTTCTCGCTGCGCAGGACGAACGGGGTCGCGCGGACCTCGCACCGAAGCCGCTCCTTCAGTTCCTCCGCCGCCTTGCGTTCCTCCTCGGCGATGGTGGCTTGCAGTGCCGCCAGTGCCGGGCCCCCTTCGATGCGTAAAGACCTGAATTCGGCCAGGCTGCAATCCCCCACGTACAGGCCCACCTTCCCCGGCTCGGTCCTCGCCAGGGCGTGCCGGAATTGCCAATCCGGTTCCTCGGTCCCGGTAGGCCACATCTTGCCCAGGACCATCTTGCCGAGGACGCCCACCTTCAGCGTGTACCAGGTATCGTGCTTGTAAGGTACTTTCGCGTCCTTCGGCAGCGCCGCCACCCCGCCGCCGGCGTAGTCCAGCAGTTGCAGCGCCGAAGACCGGTCGTAGTGCCGTAGGACATAGGCTCGGCCGTCCGGCCGGGCACGGAAGAGGATGCCGAAGTTGGCCCGCCGGGAATTTCCGAGAACCCGGACATCGGCTCGCACGATGCAGTCGGCGGCAGGCTCGATCGGCGCGGCCAGCGCGACGGTGGTGTTCTCGCCGCCGACGGTAAGGACGCCATTCTTCGCTTGCCACGTGCCCGGTTCGAAGTACCGGGACCAACCGGCGATTCCGGCGTCGAAACGGCTCTCGAAGGAGATGCCTGCTTCCTGAGAAAGCGCCGCACAGGCACAACAGAACACGGCGACGAAGAAGATGCCGGCAAGACGTTTCACGGGGTGTACCCTCCCTTCAATACTGGAAACTCTCCAAAGGATAACGGCCCCCACGTCGCGGCGACGGGTCCGCAACGCGCGCCGGTGGCGCCGGCAGGTGCATGGCCGGCGCCACCTTCACACGGTATACGCGCGTCAAGAGAACGTCATCTCTTAGTCGAGCTGCTTCACCCAGACGTTCCGGTACTGGACCTTGTTCCCATGGCCCTGCAAGTGGAAGGGGCGCGGGCCGGGGCCTTCCGGCTGCCGGCCGGGGGTTGGATTCAGTTCGACATCGTCGTGGATCACGACGCCGTTGTGGCGCACCGTCGCGCGGGCGTTCTTCACCTTCTTGCCGTCCTCGTATTTCGGCGCGGTGAACTCGATATCGTATGTCTGCCAGGTCATCGGCGGGAAGCACATATTGACCGACGGGGCGGAGACGCTGTAGATTCCGCCGCACTCGTCATCCTTTCCTTCCAGGCCGAAGGAGTCGAGCACTTGGATTTCATAGCAGTCGTGGAGATACACGCCGCTGTTGGAGCGCGCCTGGCCGGTCGCCTGGGGCATCCACGAGAGCATGAATTCCAGATGGATTCGGTACTTGCCGTCGAATTGGTCCTTCGTGGTGATTCCGGAGAGGATCGTGCCCCACTCGGTCACTTCGCCGTGGTCGAATTTCTCGGCGCTGGTGCCGTCGAACACCACGACGGCGCCCTCCGGCGGTTTCTTTCCGAGGGTCGGGCTCTTCCGGACGGTCTTCTTCAACTCGCCCGACTGCCCGTCGTTCCCCTTGAGGGTCATCTTCCCGTCGGCGATGATCGCCGTTCCCATGTCGTTCTTGAGCACGACCTGATCGCCTTCGCGCTCCCCCTGCATCGGGATGACGTCGTCGTAGCGGCCCCAGCCTTCGCCGGGCAGCCCGCCGATGAGGAGCTTCGCGTCGAACTTGCCGTTCCCCCGGGCGACGACCTGGGCCCCGAGAAACCCGGACGACCCGGCACCGTCATTGGCAAGCCCGACGTACTCGCCTTGGACCGCGTAATCGGGATCTTCGGCGACTACTTTCGGGTCGATAATCTCCTTTGGCTTCTGCGCGATGCAGGCGGACGTCAGGAAGACCAGAAAAACACAAGAGACGGCAAAAAGATTTCGCGTCATGAGGTTCCTCCAAATGGAAAAAACGGAGTGTTAGAATCAATACGCGCGCCGCGCGCGGGCTTATATGCCGGATTATACGTCGCAAATGTCGATGGCGGCGGCGAGCGATTTCAGCGGTTCGGGGCTCTTCGGGACGAATTCCTGGGCGATGAAGCCCTTATATTCCGTCTCGACGATTGCGCGAATGACGGCCGGGTAGTAGATTTCCTGGGTCTCATCGATTTCCGCGCGGCCGGGGACGCCGCCGGTGTGGTAGTGGGCGATGTACGGCGCGCTCTCGCGAATCGTGCGGATCAGGTCCCCTTCCATGATCTGCATGTGGAAGATGTCGTAGAGCAGCTTGAAGTTCTCCGAGTCGACCCGCTTGCACAGTTCGACCCCCCAGGCCGTGTGGTCGCACATGTAATCCTTGTGGCTGACCTTGCTGTTGAGCAATTCCATCGCCAGAATGACGTTGTGCTTCTCGGCCGTTTTCATCAGGCGCTTGATTCCGACCGCGCAGTTCTCCAAACCCTGTTCGTCATCCATCCCGTCGCGGTTTCCGGAGAAGCAGATCAGGTTCACGAGCCCCGCCTCGGCCACCCTGGGAATCATCGCTTCATAGTCCGCCACGAGGTCGTCATGCAGTTCCAAGCGGTTGAACCCCTTGGGGATGCCCATTCCCGCGCCGTGCGCCATCGAACAAATCAGGCCGTGCTCCCGCGCCACGGGCCACTCGTCGGGACCGAGCAGGTCGATCCCCTCGATTCCCATCGTCTTGGCTTCCCTGCAAAGGGTTTCCAGCGGAATCTTCGAATAGCACCAACGGCAGACGGCATGTCGGACGTTCCCCTTGCGAGGCTTCGCCGTCGAGCCGTCTTCCGCCAGAAGCGGGCCGGAATTCGCCGCGGCGGCGGCCAAGCCGGCTCCGGCGATGCAATTGAGCGCGTCACGTCGTGTAAGTGAATAAGACATCGTTTACCTTGCTTTCAACTATCAATGGGTTGTTGATCGGGTGGTTCGAGAAGACACGGGGCCACAATCCGAAAACACCGCCTGATCACGCCTCGGTGTATACAAGACGATACGCACGACACGTGCCACCGGTTCCAGTGAGGGGATCTTGCCATTCGGCTCCTGGATAGGAGCAAACCTATTGTCCCCGCCGGACGTATAGTTTGCAAGCAGTGCCCGATTCGGCCCGTCGAGACCCATGAACCTCGATGGGCTGAGTAATTCCGGCCGCGGGACGATGGTCGCGGATTTCTCCCCCTGAACCCCGCGGCTCGGTCCCGGAATATGAAGCACGCCAATCAAACGAGGGGCCAGGAATTTAACCCCAACGGGGTGACAACAAGTAGCCTAAGGTGTCATCCCTAGCAAGACCAATAACGGAAAACGGGATAAATCATTTGACTTCAACAAGATTCTGGAGCGGTTCGTCATTCCGACTCGCCCTGCTCGCCCTGATGGCACTGGGACTCGTTCTAGCGGCCTCAATGCCACTCCATGCGGGGGGTGGCCCGGAGAACCTCCTTCTGGTTGTCAACCCGGAATCTCCCGACTCGCTCGCCATCGCCAACGCCTACGCGGCCCTCCGAAGAATTCCTCCCAGCAACATCCTGTTCGTCCCGTGGCCGGAGGAGGAGTTGATCACCGGGGTCGACGCCTTTCGCGAGCGGATTCTCTCGCCGATCCTCCAGGGCGTTCACGACCTGCGGCTTACCGGGCAGGTGGACTATATCGTCTATTCGAGTGGATATCCGTACCGCGTCAACATCGGTCCCGACGTCACCCGGCTCTTGAAGGCCGAAGAAGACCGGCTGCGAGCTGACGGAAAGAATAGAACGCCCGAGTGGCCGGAGGTGTTGACGAAGGCCGGGTCGCTCAACGGCCTGACGTACTTCTCCCATCTGGTCCGCAACCGGGACGCGGCGTACGCCGGGCTGACGGTCAACCGCTATTACCGCCACCCGAATTGGAGCCTCCAAGAGGACGCGACGCTTGGCTTCCGCGCGACGTTCCAGTTCGACGAGATCGGTAACCGCGTCGCGGAAAACGGCGCATCGTACTTCCTTTCCACCTTGCTGGGATTCACCCAAGGGCGGGGGAATACCCGGGAGGAAGTGCTCGACTATCTCAAACGGGCCGCCGAGGCCGACGGAACCCGTCCCGAAGGGACGATCTACTATGCCAGAAACGGCGATGTCCGCTCGCGGACGCGGCACGATTTGTTCCCCGACGCGGTCGCGAAGCTCCGCGAATTGAACGTCCGCGCCGAGATCATCGAGGGAAAGATCCCCCAGGGCAAGGCGGACGTCCAGGGCCTGATGGCCGGAGTCTCCAGCTTCAATTGGGCCGCCGGCGGCAGCACCATTCTTCCCGGGGCGATTTGCGAACACCTTACCAGTTGGGGCGGGGGGATGGATCCGAAGTGTCCTCAGACACCGATCACCGAGTTCCTGCGGCGCGGGGCGGCCGGATCGGGCGGAGCCGTTTTGGAACCGTACGCGATTCCGGCCAAGTTCCCGGACGCGATGCTGCACGTTCACTACGCCAAGGGTTGTACCCTTGCCGAGGCGTTCTACCAATCGGTGGCCGGACCCTACCAGTTGCTCATCCTGGGCGACCCCTTGTGCCGCCCCTGGGCGGACATCCCGGCCGTGGAGGTGGAAGGGCTCGCCGAAGGGGCCGCGGTCCAGGGGGTCCTCAAGGTCACCGCGACGGCCGCCTTTGGCGGTGATACCCGGGCCGATGGGTTCGAGATGTTCGTCGACGGCCGCCGGGTCGCCGTGGCTGGGGCGGACGGCGCCCTCGAATTCGACACGACCGGCCTCCCGGACGGGCAACACGAACTCCGCGTTGTCGCTTTCGAGCCGGAACCGATCCGTACGCAGGGGCGGCGGATCATCCCATTCCGCACGGCGAACCACGGTCGTGAAATGACCGTCGCCGTCAAACCGCCGGAAACCGTCACCGAATCCGAAACGATTACCGTGGAGGCGTCCTGTACCGGCGCGACGCGTATCGGCGTGTTCCACGGCACGAGGCCGGTCGCTCAAATCACCGGTGAGACGGGGAAGGCGGATATCCCCGCGAAGACCCTGGGCGCCGGTCCGGTCCGCCTCGACTTCGTCGCCTTCGGCGCCGAAGGTCCGACGAGCAATGTCATCGGCGAACCGGTATTTCTGCAGGTGAAGTCTCCGACGGACAACGAACCCATAGCGAAAGACGAGCCGCGAATCGAAACGCAGGAAGGCAGGAGCGATTAGAATCGCGAACTCCGGTGGCGCACCGGACCAGGAGACGCATCATGAATACCCCCAAACACTCGGGGATAAGACCGAGGAAAGCCTGTTTTCGCCTCCCGCGTTGAATCCCGTGATTCGTCTCCGGGTGTAGCCGCACGTCAATGGAATAAGACATCCGGCGGTCCGAGACGCCGCCTGCGCGGCTTTGGGGGCCCTTCTCGTCGCGAGTTTCCCTCTGTTCGAGTACACGAAAAAACCGCGCCTCCCTGGGGTTTGGGAGGCGCGGCGTGGGTCGTTTCGGGTCTCGTAGATGAGACGCGATGGTTTAGTTGTTGTGGAAATCGCTGACCGGCTCGCTGCCGCGACGCGTGATCAGGTGGAAGTAGAGGTTGGCGTTGAGGCCGTCCGAGACGCTCTTGACGCTGCCGTCACCCAACAGGTGGTTGACCACGCCCGGGTGCTCCGAGCTGGGGCCGTGAACGCGCGTCCCGACGTTGTACTTGTAGTAGTACTTGTTCGGGTCGGTGTCCTTTCCGAAGTTCAAGAAGGTCTTGACGACGGAAGTACGGACGCCGCCATAGGTGGCGCCGACGACGCCGCCGTAGGCCGTGTTCGAGGCGATACCGAACGAACCCGCGCCCGGGAAGTTGAGGGAGGGAGAGGTTCCCTCGGTCAGTCCGACCACAACGCCGACCGCTCCGTCAAACCAGGCGGAGAGGGCTTCCTCGCGGGTCTCGCAAAGGAGGAACGTATTGGACGTTCCGTCCCGCATATCGCGAACGCCGTTCTGGGAACCGGGGTACATCGTGCCGTTCGGGTGCATTCCGGCACCCGCACGGCCCGTTCCCTCGTAGGGACCCAGGTCGGGCATCTTCAGCAGGCTGCGGAAGTGCGACGCGCCAAGACAGGCGTAGTTGGTGATCGCGGCCGGCTCATGCTCCGGGTTGCCGGCGTCATAGGGACCGTAGCAGATCGGAGAACTGCCTGCGTTGTAAACGACCGTGTCGCCGCCGGAGAAACTGGGGCAACGGAACCCGCCGATCTTCACCCACGGGGCCAACTGCTTGCCGGGATCGATCTTTCTTTGGGCGATTTCGGTAATGGTCGCCGACGTGTACCGGAAGACATTCGCTCCGGAACCGGTAACGCTGGAAGCGGCGTTCGCCGTTCCCACCCAAGGCTCCGCCTGACCCGAGGTGCTCGTGTCGGAGACGCGGAGACGCTTGTAGAGGTTCCCCTCCTCCATGTAGGGGAGGATCATCACGGTCCAGGCCCAACCATTACCACGGGTGATCCGCCCGTCCGGAGGAACGCTATCGTCGTCGGCTCCGGTGGTCGGCTCCATCATGGGGGTCCAGGGGCCGGTACGGCCCAGCGTGGCGGCGGCACCCCAAACGGTGTTCGTGGCGCCCGGGAACTTTTTGCGCGCATCGTGGAAGTTGTGCAGCGCCAAACCAAGCTGCTTCATGTTGTTGATACAAGCAGCACGACGGGCCGCTTCACGCGCGGCCTGGATCGCCGGCAACAGCAGGGCGATCAAGATGCCGATGATGGCGATCACCACCAGCAGTTCGACGAGGGTAAACCCTCGTCCCTTTCGGGTAGACATAACACTCTCCTTTGTATAAAAGGGAAAAACAGGAATGAAAACACACGCGGCGAACGCCGCCGCAATGCGTAAAAACCTCGGAATAATGCGAGTCACCCTTCTATTCGTCTCATCTCATCATCGAGGCGAACCTCAACAAACTCGATTCTAAATGAAAATGTCCACGCGTGTCAAGCGTTTGAGGAGAAAAATCGCCCGCCTTACCGGGGGGCAAATCGCGGAGGAGGCGGCCCGGCGTACGGAGTATTCCAAGCTAATGAGAGCCCGCATATTCAACTCCACGGGAATGATAAGAACCGAAAACGGTACTGAAGCGATCCCCAAAAGGGCGCAACGTTTTCCGCCTCAGAACGTTACGGCCCTTGGGACTCGGGGGGATGGCCTCAAAAACGGCATCGAAAAACAGCCCCGATGGGTAATTATGAATACACCCATCGTGGGGTATACCTGAAGTCCCCGCCACGATTGGTTCCAAATCCATTCACACGCGACTCCGTCGCCCTTGCCGCGTAATAAAACCATCCGCGCGGATGTCAAGTTGCACAGCGGCCCTCGGACCGGGCCATCCCAAACCCCCACGCGGCCCTCGCGAACGATTCGTCCACCCGACCTGCTTACAAGGATTCTCAGCGGCCGGGGTAATCGAACGGTGGCGGTTTCCGTTTTGACACCGACGCGATGCTCTGGATAGACTGAAGACCGTCCCTCGCATATCCGCGACCGGCTCGGTGCCGGGTCGGATGCGTCGTCCCAAGGTCTTGGTTTTCACTCCGAAATGCACTGCCCCTCGGTTTTCGCCCATTCTCGACGAGGCCTTTCCTTCGAGTCCCTCGAACCTCGCCGGGTCCTCTCCGGCGTCTTGGCCGGGCCGTGGATCGAGTCGGTCACGGCGACCGACACATACGAAGTGGAAATCCGCTTCGACCGTGCGATTGACCCGACGACCTTCTCGCCGGAGGACGTCCGGATCACGGCTCCCCTGCCCCCTACTACGTGGGTCAGGCCTCCGGCCGACGTGGAGGCCGCGTGCGTTTTCGGCGACTTTCTCTTCGCCGCGTTGGGCGACCGCGGACTGGGCATCTTCCATCTGAAGAACCCGACTTCCCCGGTTTATCTGAAGCCGATCGGAACGACCAGCGCGGCCTACGACGTCGAGGTGGTGGACCACGTCGCGTACGTCGCCGATTACCGCAAGGGGCTTGAAATCTACGACGTGGCCGATCCGGCGAATCCGGTCTTGATGGGGACGTACGAGACGTGGGGCGCGCTGGACGTCGAAGTCGCCGGAGACACCGTCGCGCTGGCGCTGGGCCCGCGCGGGGTGGCGTTCATCGCGGTCGGTGATCCGACCCGACCGTCGCTCCGTTCGCGTATCGATACGCCCGACTTCGCCAGGGACCTGGAACTTTCCGGAGATCGCGCCTACGTGGCCAACGCCAAAACCGGAGTCCTGATCGTGGACATCTCGAATCTCGACGCGCCGGCGGTGGTCGGGCATTTCGACACCGCCGGACATGCGCGCGACGTCGAAATCGACGGCGACACGCTCTACGTGGCGGACAAGGACGGCGGACTCGTGATCCTGGACGTCTCGTCGGATACCCCAGTCCTTCTCGGTTCATTCACCGCTTCCGACTGGGTCATGGACGTCGAGGTGGACGGAACGACCGCGATTCTGGCGGCACGGCTGGCCGGGCTGGCGGTACTGGACGTCTCGGATCCGTCCCGGCCGCTGCTCGTGGGAACATTCGAAGACGCCGGATACGCCACGGAAGTCGAATTGTCGGAGGAGATATTCCTGCTCTCGCACGAAGGGGGTCCCTGCCGGATCTTTCAGCGAACGATCGGCGTCAGCGAGATAATCCCCGTTTCCGCGGTGGAGTACCGCCTGGCTCTGGACCGGCCGCTGCGCAACGGGGAAGCCTACGAGATTACGATCGGACCGGCGATTTCCGATACCGCGGGGAATTGGATGGACGGCGATGGCGACGGAACCGAAGGCGAAGCGGAAGACGCGTTCATCGCCCCGCTCGTCCTCCCCTACATCGCCGCGGACCTGAACTGGGACGGGGTCGTCAACTCCGGCGATCTCGATATCATCCGAATGAATTGGGGAAGGGCGGTGCCTCCCGGTGATTTGCTTTCCGGAGACGCCTCCGGAGACGGCTTGGTCGGCGGCGACGACCTCGATATCATCCGCGGAAGCTGGGGGTACGGCATTTTCACGGCGAGTGCCGCCGCCGCGTCGTCATCGTTGGAATCGGAACGCCCCGATTCCGCGGAAACGGTCTACGGCCCGGTGAGGTGCCCGGCGGCTTGGGCGCAGGAAACGCGGCTCGCGCCGGGGCGGCGCGCCGACCTCGCGCTGCTCGCATGGCTGTCGGAACTCGACGCGCGGAAGAAGTGAAAACCGGTACGGCCCGATTCGATTCCACGGACCGGGAACCTGGAAACGATCGGCGGGCGCGATCGGGGCGTTCATGGTGGTTCGGGCGGGTCCGGAATCACGTGATGCTTTATCATCGTCGCCTCCGCGGGGAGGTCCGCGTGCTCTCCTCCGCTGGTTCGCCGGCGGTCGCCTTCCCACAAGATCGGCGCGAGTTGGACGAGCAGCGTGCCGCAGAGGATCAACGCGCAACCGAGCAAGGCCGGGGGGGAGAGGGTCTGACCGAGGACGAGGTATCCGGTCAGGGCGGCAAAGACGGCTTCCAAGCTCATGATGACGGCGGCCGGCCCCGGGGGGCACCGCTTCTGGCAGACCACCTGCAGGGTAAACGCGATGCCGACCGACATGATCCCGGCATAGGCGACGGCGCCCGCGCCCGCCTTGAGCTGATCGAGCGTGCAATGCTCGAACCGCAACGCGGCCGCCAGGCTCAAGGCCGAGCAAACCGCGAACTGGAGGCAGGCGATGGCGATGGGGTCCCCCTTGCCGGCGACGTGGTCGATCACCAGAATCTGGCACGCCCAGAGGAAGGCGCAGATCAGGACCAGACCGTCCCCCTTCGACATGGCGTAGCCGCCGCCCGGACCGCTGAGCAGATAGAGCCCGGCGAGCGATACGGCGATGCCGGCCCAGAGACTCCATCGTGCCTTGTGGCCGAAGAATACGCCGAACAGCGGGACGAAGAGGATGTAGAACCCCGTGATGAACGCGGCGTTTGCGCTGGACGTGTATTGCAGCCCGACCTGCTGAAAACCGGCCGCGGCGAACAAGAACAGGCCCGCCGCCAGACTTCCCGGAACGGGCAAGGGGGCGCCTTCACCCGCGGCGCGCGAACGGCATCTGCGCCACGCGAGAACCGGAACGAGCGAAAGGCAGCCCAGGGTGAAACGCAGCCCGTTGAAGGTCATCGGTCCCAGTCCCTTTTCCATGCCGATCTGCTGGGCGACGAAGGTGGAGCCCCAGATCATCGACATCAGCAGAAGCAGGAATTTGTACCTCAACGGCGCGTTCTTGTTCGACATGCGGATCGTTCACCTTCCCCCCCATTATAATCGCGGCCCGGTCCGTGGGAATGGCACGCCCCGGACGGCGCGCTTTCGAAGCGGCCGCGGGGCGGCGGAGCGTTTCCTTCGGTTTCGCGGTCGCCGCTACCTGGAAATCATCCTCCGAATCTCCTCGGCGGCGGTCTGGGTTGCGTCAATACGGCCTCGCGTTTCGCCGAGTCCCTCCGCGTAGGTGTGCAGGGTTTCGGAAAAGCCGACGAAATCCTCCCGGCCGACGTCTTCGAGGAACCTCCAGTCTCCACAGCCCATTTGCTGGAGGAAGTAGGCGTTGATTCGCTGCTCGTGGTGGAGTCTTTCCGGAATGCCGAAGAAGGGCTTGCCGAAGAACAGGGACTCGCCGATGAGCTGGTTCCCGGTCGCCGCGACGACGCCGGCGCACCCGGAGAGGTCCTCCAGGAAGGTCCGCTCGTGGATTGGCTTGAAGACGAGGTTCGTATCGGAAGGCCGTGCGCCCAGCCCGTACACGCGGACCTCGCGGTCGACCCGCTTGAGCCCCTCCAAGACGGCCGGGGGCGACGTGTGTCGCAAATAGGAGAGGAGATAACCTTCCTTGGTGGGATGATACTGATGGACTTCGCGGCGGAGCAGGGGCCCCACCTGGATGGCCCCTTCCCACCCTTTCTTTAGCGGCGGGCGGAAGAAGGCGGAGACGATGATCTTTTCCGGCCGAATGCGATACAGGGCGACGGCCAGCCGCATTCCCCACGCCCAGCGCCGTAGCGAGAGGGGGAGCGAAGAGAGGTCGTAGGTCACGAGAAAATGCTGGTGATCCAAGCTGACTACCGGAACGCCCAGTTCCCTGGCGACCCGGGGCAGGAGCGGTTCGAAGTCGACCACCGCCAACGCCGGCGCGGCGCGCC
Organism: uncultured Planctomycetaceae bacterium; assembly: GCA_964520785.1. Classification (GTDB taxonomy): domain Bacteria; phylum Planctomycetota; class Planctomycetia; order Pirellulales; family Thermoguttaceae; genus CAZFQG01. Next base: position 12,701 of record CAZFQG010000161.1, read on the forward strand.
GGACGATCTCGCGGACGCGGGCGGTGAACCGCGGAATGCGGTGCTTGAAGACGAGTCCGGCCCCAATGGACCGGGGGAGATTCATCCTTCCATCGGCGTACTGAAACCGGACCCCCGGGATGCGTCGCACTTCGACGTTCTCGTTGGTTCGGTAGAATGGTTCGAGGAAGCGGAAGGCATCTCCGGAGGTGAGGACGACGAAACGATGTTCTCCGCCGAGCGCGTCGATCATGGCCCTGGCGCGTGCGGCGTGCCCGCGTCCTTCTCCGGCGAGACTGTACAAGATAGTGGCCATGCAAACCGCTCTTCTTCAGGCATCGATTGGTTTCGTTCCCACGAACCGGTAGTGGGGCACGCGAACGAAGGGCATCAGCGGGAGCTTTCCCCTCCCCTCGTCGACGCGGAGCGTTTTGAACCGCCGGCACAAATAGGGAAGATGATCGCGGTTGAGCCACACGTTGTCGGAGGCGAACCAGAGCGGCCAAAAACTTCTCGTCCCCCAGGAATGCCGGACAAAAGTCTCGTCCGGGTATTTTCGCGACACGTAGAAATCGACGACTCCGATCCGCCCTCCCGGCTTGAGCATCGCGTGGGCGTTTTCCAGCGCCGCGAACCAGTCCGGAATCATCGTCAATGAATACGAAAAAGTGATTAGATCCGCCTGCTCCTCCGGCCGGTATTCGATCGCGTCGGCATGGACGGCTTGGACGTTCGTCCACCCGTTCTTTTCGATGCGCCGCCTGGCGACACGCGGAAGGGGGGCGCACAGGTCGACCAGATGCACCGCCTTGAACTCGCCGAGCCGCCGGCCCATCATTTCGGCATTCTCCCCGGTCCCGGCGCCGAGGTCGACCCAAACATGCCCTTTTTGGGCCGGCAGCGACTCGATCAACTCGCCTCGTCCGTGCAGCATCCGCTTGCGGAAGGTGTCGTAGTGGTCGGCCTGGCCCCGGTAGAAGCTCCCCAGGCGTTCCTCATGAGTCCCGCCTCGGACCGGCGAGAGGGCGATATGGTAGAGCGTCCTGAGGGTGTTGGCGATCATGAGACGTGGCTCCGGCAGAGATCGGCGACGTAGAAACTGCCGTACGTATTGACGCGGTCCCGCGAATGCAGCTCCCGCGCCATATCGACCCGATACCGGAGCAGTTCTTTCAGCGTGGTCTGCTTCCGGCCGATCCGGACGGGGATGGGGTCGACGAAATCGACCTCCGGGGCGGCGCTGCGCCAGAGAACCCGAGAGCCGGGAGCCGAGCGGTCGACGATCGCCTGCCATTGTTCATGCAACACCGCGCGGTCCGCCCCGCTGAGCCAGTCCATGTGGTCCAGCAGAACGAAACGGCTGATGGGGAAATCGTCGTCGCGCAGGAACTGCAACAGGGTCTTCGTGTGGATTTGAATCCGCGAAGCGAGGCCCCCCTTGAGCCGCTGGAAGTTCTCCTCCTTCAGATACTCGGGGCAACACTCCGGCGTGTACTCGCCCGTGAGATAAACCCTCCAGAAGTAGTTCTCGCTCAGAAGCGTTCGCGTAAACAGCGCGTCAAGTTGATTCTCGACGAACTGGGCTACCCCCCCCCCGGTCGTAGACCCGATCGATCTGCAGGCGTTGTTCGCGCGGGACGCCGAGCATGGCCATCACGGCGTCGCGCCCTATGAACCATCGCAGGAGTTTCTTCCACACCTTGGGTTTGAGGATTTCGAAGTAAATTCGCTTCTGTTCATCCAGGTCGTTGGTGGCCAGCATCCGGTTGACGGCGTCGCGTCCCTTGGCGACGCGGTCGAGATAGAAATTGAATACCCGCGCGAAGGTTCCGGACGATCCGCGGAAATAGAAGCCGCGTTTCTTCGATCCGTCGAAGAACTGACCGTACTTGTCCCAGAATCTGCGTGCCGCCGGGGAAAGGTGCTCGCGGAGCCGGTTGGGATAGACGTGGTTCCACGCGGTAAGCCGCCCCTGTCCGAACAGGGCGAAAAACGTCTCGAAATCCAGACCGGAAATCCCGGCGAGTTTCAGCTCCAACAGCGCGTTCTGGCGGAAATTGACGTCCACCGCGTGCAACTGCTTCGGCCCCTCGAGGGCATAATCCAGAATATTGCACCCCGCCGAGGTAATTACCACCAACGTGTCGTCCGGACCCAGTTCCAGGGCCGCCCGGTCGCACTGGGGATCTTCCCAGCAGGTGTTATAGACGAGCTGATGTCCGTGAAGGCAATTGAAAAACCGCTTGCTGATGGCGCGCATCGCCATGATTCCGCCTTTCGTATTCCGTCGATCTGCGCCGCGAGCCGGCCGCCGGTAGTCCGGCCCCTTGGCTGGAACTCTCGGCGCGTCAGCGGCGAAACACTTTCCTTGGCGGAAGACTATACTCAACGCGGCCACAATCTGCGGTTTTCGCACGGCTGACCAAAACCGTTG
>CAZFQG010000162.1:0-14952 GCA_964520785.1 uncultured Planctomycetaceae bacterium
GAATGAAGCCCTCTATTCCGCCCCGAACATCCGCAGCACCATCCGTACCCGCGGTGAAATCAGCGGCGGGTTCAACGCCGAAGAGGTCAGGGAGTACGTCGACGTCCTCAACGCCGGAAGTCTTCCGGCCACCTTGTCGCAGGAACCGATCAGCGAGATGGTCACCGGTCCTACTCTCGGAAGCGACACCATCCGCAAGGGCACCTTCGCCATCGCGACGTCGTTGGTGCTGGTGCTCGTGTTCATGTTGGCCTACTATCGCTTTTGCGGGCTCGTCGCGTGTTTCGCGATGCTGTTGAACCTGGTTCTGATCTTGGGAATCATGATACTGGTGAAGGCTGACTTCACCCTTACCGGAATCGCCGGCCTCGTGCTCACCGTCGGCATGGCGGTCGACGCCAACGTCCTCATTTTCGAACGAATCCGCGAGGAACTCGGCCGCGGGGCTGCGCTGCGCATGGCGATCCGCAACGGCTTCGCCAAGGCCACGACGACGATCGTCGACGCGAACCTGACGACGTTGATCACGGCGACCATTCTCTTCGCCTTCAGCACGGAGCAGATCGAGGGATTCGCCGTCGTTCTGTGGATCGGAATCGTCACGAGTATGTTCACCGCCATCTTCTGTTCGCGGGTGATCTTCGACATCGCCGAAAAACGGAAGTGGATTACCAACCTGAACATGATGCAGATCGTTGGGAAGACGAACGTCGACTTCATCGGAATGAGACAAGTCGCCGGGTTGTGTTCCATCGCGTTTATCGCCATCGGCCTTATCGGCGTCGTACTTCGGGGAAACAGCCTTTTGGATATCGACTTCACCGGGGGAACGTCGGTCTGCATCCTCTTCGACGAACCGGTTGAAGTGGCGGAAGTCCGCGCGAATCTGCACGATCCGCTTCCGGACCTGGCCGTGAATTACGTCCAGCTCGAGGGGGAGGAACGGGGTCTCCGGTATATGATCAACACTTCGATGTCGAAGCCGGACGATGTCAAATCGGTGCTGAAGGCAGTCTACGGCGACCGGTTGGCGGCGAACGAAATGGTCGTCGAAAGCATTAGGCCGTACGACGAATCGGAGTCCGCGTCGCCGCGGGGTGGGCCGGATTCCGATGCTCCTCGCGAGCCGGAAGACGATGCGCAATCACGCGCGCGTTCCCTGCCAGGCCGGTTCGGTGACGCGGCTCTGTTGCTGATGGCACAGGCGGACGCCGATGGTCCGGCGGTCGAACCGGACCCGCCGGCTGAAGACCCTGAGACAGCGCCCGCGGAGGCACCCGCCGAAGCCGCCCCGGAGGAGGAACCAGCGAAGTCCGCGGAGCCGGTCGCCACCGAAGCGAAGGCTGACGACGGAGAACCGGCCCGGCCGGAGCCCGAGAAATCGGAAACGACGTCCGGGGCGGACGAGGGTCCGTCGATCTCCCCGGCCGAGCCGCGGTTGGTCAGTCCTTTCGCCGGCGGTTCGACGGCGACGCTTGCTTTCACGGAGCCGGTGAACCACGAAACGCTCGAGACGCTCTTCCAGAACGAATTCGAAAGCACCGACGGCGTCACCGGTCCCGTCGAATTCGAGGCCCGGGGGAAGGGTGTCGCGGAAGGGGAACCGACCCCGGTACGGACCTGGGACGTCCATATCGCGCTTCCACCGGAAAAGGCCAAGGTCCTCTTCGACTCGATCGCGAAACAACTTGCCGATAGGCCCCACTTCCCGTCGGCCAGCGCTATCGGAGGCCGCGTCGCGAGCGAGATGCAGGAAAAGGCGATGGTGGCGATCATCGCCTCTCTCTTCTGTATCGTCGCCTACATCTGGATTCGGTTCCAACGGGTGATCTTCGGTCTGGCCGCGGTCGTCGCCCTCGTTCATGACGTCCTCGTCACGCTGGGAATGCTGGCCCTAAGCTGGTACGTCGCCGATTTCCTCGGATTTCTCGGTATCCAGCAGTTCAAGATCAGCCTCTCCGTCCTGGCGGCCTTCTTGACGATTATCGGCTATTCTTTGAACGACACGATCGTCGTCTTCGACCGAATCCGCGAGGTGAAGGGGAAATCTCCCGACTTGACGGGGGAGATGATCAACACGAGCATCAACCAAACGCTCTCGCGGACGTTGTTGACCTCGTTGACGACGTTGATCGTCGTGGTCATCCTGTACACCTTCGGCGGCCAGGGGATTCGCGCCTTTGCCTTCTCGTTGGTCATCGGCGTCGTCGTCGGAACCTACAGCTCCATTTTCGTCGCGTCGCCCGTCCTCTACTGGATGAGCCGCCCCGCCGCGAAGACCGTCACCGCCGTGAAAGATGCGGGTACTGTAAGGGGCGCAACGCAAAGGTAGACAAACTCCGCCCGTCGTCGTTAATAGACGTTCAACGCCGCGTCAGCGCCGGCACGTTTCCTTTCCAACCGCCACGGCAATCGCCGCCCGGGCGGCCTCGCGGAACTGCTCCGCCAGGGCCCGTCGCGCGCCCTCGCGCGTATTCGTGGTGAACGGCCGGCCATTTTCGACGACGGATTCGGCCATTCGCTCTATCTCGGCCAGCCCATCGAGGGCCGCATCGACGTCGGGTCCGTCGATGACCAACCGGCCGACGATGTTTTGGTCAGCATCCAGCAGGTTTCTCTCCACGATGCCCTCGTGTTCGATGTCATTCGCCATCGAGTGTAGCAACTGGCCCACTTCCGTCGCGGGATTAGGCTGAAATGCCGCGTTTTCGGTTTGAATATGAACGGCAATGGATCGCATGACGACCTCCTTTCAGGAATGGCGCGGGTAAATGGACCACTATATCGTCTACTTAAAGAATAGGCAGGACTTGTGTGAGAGGCAAATGGGACGCAGTCCCGTGGGCTAGGTATTTACAACCCGAAAGAGGTGCATTTAGAGTATTTGGACGTTTGAGTCCGTCCTGGGAAGGGCACCGACTCCTGCCCGAATGTAGGCTTCCCGACTGGATAGACAGGTTCGAGAGCCATTCCTTCCGGGCTTGTGCGTTCCGCGATTGTTCTGTTACGATGAAGCAGCCGTGTTCCGCCCGATTTGACCCCGTTTGCCATGACCCCACTCTCCGCCTGATCATGCGCCGATTTCTGCTTCGCTGCCTGTGGTTCACGTTTCGCTGTATTCTCGGACTGCGGTATCGTGTCCGGATTCTCGGCGAGGAGCAGCTACGTGACTTGGAGGGTCCGACCCTGGTCATGCCAAACCATGCGGCGTACATCGACCCGGCGATCGTCCAGAGTTTCATTCACCGGTCGTATCGGGGCTGCCTGAGGCCGATCGTCCTTACCGGTCCGTACCGCAACCCGGTGCTGCATCCGCTGATGCTGCTTGTCCGCGCGTTGGAGGTCCCCGACCTAGGGCGGCGCAGCCGCCGCGCGACCGAACAGGCCCGAGCGATGATCGACGCCGTCGCCGAACGAATCGAGGCGGGGGACAGCTTTTTGCTATATCCTTCCGGCCGGCTCCAAGTGCGGGGGCAAGAGGTGGTCGGCGCGGCACGGACGGCGTCGGAACTGCTCCAGCGATGCAAGAACATTAACATTGTCCTCGTCCGTACGAGGGGGTTGTGGGGGAGTAAGTTTAGCTGCGCGTGGACGGGGAAAAGCCCCGATCTCGGGAAGGTCGTTCCATTCGGGTTCAAGACCTTTTTCGCAAATCTGTGTTTCTTTATGCCGCGCCGGGACGTGACGTTGACCGTCGAGGTAATCCCGCGCGATAACATCCCCGGCCTCGACCGCCAGACACTCAATCCGTGGCTTGAGGAATGGTACAACCGCGATATCGAAATCCCGGAGAAGCCGGTTTTCGTTCCCTACCATTTCGTCTTCGGTCCTAGGGACCACGAATTCCGGGACATGAGCGGCTCTTCGGCCGCGGATCTCGAGAAAGTACCTCACGAGGCGAAAGCGGAAGTGACCGAGATGCTCGAGTCGCGTCTGGGCAGGCCGCTCGACGCGGAGGAGAAATCGGCCGCGACGACGCTCGAAAGCATGGGCCTAGACAGTCTCGAGCGGATGGCCCTGTCGCTGGAGATCGAACAGCGGTTCGGATTTCAATCGAACGAGGTGGGGACCACGCTGGGCGATCTGTGGCTGGTTGCCGCCGGTCTGGCGGCGTCGGCCGAGGAGGTGGTGGCTCCTAAGGAATGGCTCAATCGCAAGGAGGCATCTCCTCCATTCGAAGTTCTTGCCGACACCCTCGGCGAAGCGTTCGTCCGCCGCGCCTTGCTCGATCCGCAAAACGTGGCGGCCGCCGACCTGGTTTCCGGGGCGCTCACCTGCCGGAAATTCCTCACGGCCTGCCTTCTCTTCTCACGGCGGCTGAAAGCGCTCGATGGGGACGCCCTGGGCCTGATGCTGCCCGCCTCGGTAGGCGCCGATATCTGTTTCTTCGGAATGCATCTTGCCGGAAAGCTGCCGGTTATGATCAACTGGACGTCCGGCCCGGCGGCTACGGCCCACGCGATCCGGACGATGAAACTCAAGTACATCGTCACGTCCCGGAAGCTGGTGGACCGGCTGAACATCGAGATCGAGGGGGCGGAATTCTTCTTCGTCGAGGACGTGCGGAAGGAAATCGGCAGGTTCGAAGCCCTGTGGACGCTTCTGAGCACGCGGTTCGCGAAGGGTCCGCTCCTGCGGTCGCTGCCGAAGCCCGACCCCGATTCCCCAGCCGTCGTTCTCTTCACGTCCGGTTCGGAAGCGGCCCCGAAGGCGGTCCCCCTATCGCACCGGAACCTCATCACGAACATCACCGACACTCTCGGCCTGGTTCCCCTCCGCCCCGACGATTCGGTGCTGAGTTTTCTCCCACCCTTTCACAGCTTCGGCCTGGCGCTCGATTTCCTGTTGGAACTCCTCGTCGGCATCCCCATGGTCCACCACGCCGACCCCACCGACGCGACCATCCTCGCGCGGCTGAGCCGGACCTATCGCCCCACCTTCTGCCTCGGCACGCCCACGCTCATCGGGTACGTCCTCCAGGCGGGGAGGCCCGAGGATTACGAATCGTACCGGTTCATCATTCTCGGCGCGGAGAAGGCGCCGGAGTGGCTCTTCGACCGGGCCGCGGAAATGGTCCCCCGCGCGACCGTCCTCGAGGGCTACGGCATCACCGAGTGCTCCCCCCTGGTCGCGGCGAACACGCCCGGCAGGATCCGCCGCGGGTCAATGGGAGTCACAACGGTGTCGCTCGAATCGTGCGTCGTCGACCCCGAGACGCTCCAACCGGTGTCAAAAGGGGAACGGGGCATGTTGCTCGTCCGCGGTCCCTCGGTCTTCTCCGGCTATCTCAACCATGACGGGCCCAGCCCCTTCGTCGAGGTCGGCGGCAAGCAGTGGTACAAGACGGGCGACCTCGTCGTCCAGGACGAGGACGGTTTCTTCTACTTCCGCGGCCGATTGAAGCGGTTTCTCAAGATCGGCGGCGAGATGGTCTCGCTGCCGGCGATGGAGGAACCGCTGGCGAAGGCCTGTCCGCCGGACGAGAACGGCCCGCGGATCGCCGTGGAGGGGCTCGACCGGGACGACGCGCGGCGAATCGTCCTCTTCACCACGTTCGACCTCGACCTCAAGACGGCCAACCGCATCCTCGCCGAGGCCGGCTTCCGCGGCGTCCATCGCTTCGACGCCGTGAAGCGGCTGGAAAGTATTCCGCTTCTCGGGACCGGCAAGACCGATTACAAGCTGCTGAAGAAGATGGTGGCGGAGTAATCATTTTCTTTTTTTGGGGGGGTGGCACGCGGCGAGGGGAGTCGCCCGACCGTCGGCCACGAGCGGCTCTCGCCCTCGGATCCTCCTCGAACTCTGTCACCATTAAGGTTTTGGGTTGGCAACACGCCAAAGAACCGCGATTTCCGGGATGAAACCCAAACGTCAACCCGAATTCCACCGCTTGACAAGGCACAAGAGATGTTCTGGTGGGCAAGTGGGCCGAGTGGCTTTCGCCGCCTGTGCCCGCAAAATCGTTCCAGCCGTTTCAAATTGCGCGATCGTTCTAAAGCCTAATATCGCCACAAGTCGAGTTTAGACGATATGCGAACGCGTTTTGAGACGGAAATCCGATGTCTCTTATAAAAATAATAACTATTACACTTTTATCATTAGCAACCTTTCTTTCCGGAGGTTGTAGAGTTGGTCCCGATTACCACGGGCCTCCTCGGGTTCCGGTCGCTCCGGAATACACGCAGATTAGTCCTGAAGAGGGAGTGACCCAGGTTCAGTCCACCGATCTTGCCTTATGGTGGCGCCGGTTCGGTGACCCGAGGCTGGAGCACCTGGTCATTCGCGCCGTGGCCGGCAATCCTTCGCTCAGAGAGGCTGCGCTGCGAATCTACGAAAGCCGGGCAAGATATGGAACGGTTCGGTCGGGCTTCTTCCCACAAGTCGACATGGACGGCTCGTACTACTACCAGAAGATTTCCCGGTCGACCGGGGGAACGGTAACCGGGGGGGGCGGGATCGTCGACACCACGCGTGAATTGTGGTCTTGGGGGATGAACCTCGGTTGGGAGATCGACGTTTTCGGGCGGCTGCGGCGGCAACTGGAAGCCGCGGACGCCGATATCGGGGCCGACGTGGAACTGTACCGCGATACGCTCATCATTCTCCTTTCGGACGTGGCGCGGAACTACGTCGACGCGAGGGCCTATCAGGAGCGGATTCGGATTGTCCTTCAAAACATAGACGCCCAAGAACAGACCTTGGCCATCGCCCGGCGGAAATTCGAGGTGCAGGTCGTCAGCGAACTGGACGTGGCCCAGGCCAGGGCGAACCTGGAGAGTTCGAAGTCGGAACTGCCGACGCTGGAACTTCGCTACCGCGAGTCGATCAACCGGCTGAGCGTCTTGCTGGGATGCCCTCCGGGAGAAGTCGACGCGATGATGGCGGAGCCGGTTCCCATTCCCCGTTCGCCTGAAGAGATCATGGTCGGGATTCCGGCCGAACTGCTGCGCCGACGGCCCGACGTCCGGGAGGCGGAACGGAAGGTGGCCGCCCAAACCGCGCGGATCGGCGTGGCTTTCGGCGAGATTTACCCTCAGTTCTCCATCATCGGCACGTTTGGACTGGACGCGGCCGATTTCAGCCGCCTGTTCAACTCCGACAGCATCAATACCGGCGTCGGTCCGGTGTTCCGCTGGAATATCCTGAACTTCGGAAGATACCGCTGCAACATCGCGGCGCAAGAATTCCTCCAGCAGCAACTGATCGCCGCGTATCAAGAGACGGTTCTGAGCGCGGCCGAAGAAGTCGACAATGCGCTGGCCGGATTCGTCCGCCAAAAGCAACGGCGAACCTATCTGGCGAACACGGTCGCCGCCTACCGTCGCTCGGTCGAACTCTCCCAAATGCAATACGCCGAAGGAGCCATCGATTTCCAACGCGTGCTCGATTCTCAGCGGAACCTGCTCAACTTCCAGAACCAGCTCGTTGAAGCGGAAGCGAACGTCGTCAACAATGTCATTCTGCTCTATCGGGCCCTAGTGCTTTGTCAAACGTAAATGTTCGGGTTGCCGTTTTGGATTCACTCGGGAGATTGCGGTGCTTCGCCATGTTGCCAACCCGCAAAACAAGTGTTGACAAAGCACTAGGCGGAGGCTGGGAAACTCCGATCGACGCCGAGCCGTTCCCTGGTGGCGCGCCGCAGGGCGAGCCGACACCGGAACCCGAAACGATTCCGACTCCAACGCCGGAACCGGTCACGAACCCGGAACCCGCGTCGCCGGCGGTCCCGGCTCCATAAACAGACAGCGACATCGGGGGATTTTTTGGAAGAACTCGCCGCAATCTTCAATTCTTGCGGTGCAACCCGTCGTCACGAACATGCGTAACTAATACCCGTGACGGTAGCCCCACTGACAGTAGTCCCCATAATACCCCTTATGGCAAATACTCACCGAGCCGTACCTGGCTCCAAAATAACCCCAGTTGTAGGTCGGCACGCCGAACCCGTAACCGTACCAGTCCCTGCAAGGGTTCCCACCGGTGTAGCGGCAGGGGTTGGGTGGTCCGACGGAGACTCCGGTTGGCGGAACCTGGTTGTAGGGGGGCTTCGGTTTCAACCACGACCGAAAGGTCGTCCGCAAGTCGGCCGACGCCGCCGGTCGACCCAGCAGAATGGTCATCGCGAGGAAGAGAAGGAAGACCGTAAGGCGGAAACGCAGTCGCATGGCTTTCGTCCGGAAAAAACGGTAGTGGCGGCAGGGTGAACCGGCAGGTAGGCTTACATCTACTTCCATCGAATCGGGCGGACGTCTTGAATCGGCAAAGCGGGAAAGAATAACGCCCATACCGGTTGGCATGGGCGTTTCGTCCGGATTGGTGAAAATGCTGAAACTGACTCGACCTTAAGGGCGCTAGTTGGCCCCCTCCGTCAAGGCCTTGAAGTCGTCCGTCCGAAAGGGGGATGCGGGAAGCCCGGCGGAGTTGACCAGATTCGGCTGCGCCAGTTCGTGCCAGCCGAAACGGACCGCCACCGGATCGGCCACGTCGGCGCCCTCGACGACGATCGTTTCCCCATCAATCGTCGCCTTGGCGGGAACGAAATTCTCGTCCGCCCCGGCGATCGTGAACTCGTTCAAGTCCTTTCCGTCCGAAGCTTTCAGGCCCGCGGCGTGATCGAAGGAAAGCCGGATTTTGTTCCCTTCCTTTTGCATAGATTTATAGATCGGCCCGGAATAGACGAGGGCGTCGTCCCCGTAGACCTTCGCTCGCGCCCACAGGGCCAGCCGGTGGCCGACGTCTTGCTTGTTCGTCGGATGAATGTCCAGAAGATCGGCGATGTCGGTGGTCACGGCCATCCCGACGTTGTCGAGTTTCTGAAGTGTCATTACCTGGGCTTCCCAAAGCTCGGCACACCTCTCGACGTCACGGCCGGGGTTGGGATTGTTTCGATTGTACTTGTAAGGAGCGATCTGGACGAAACCGAACGGCAGGCGCGGCTTGTTCCAGGCGGCGCACCAGTTCTCGATCATGGTGGGAAAGATAGTACGATACTGAACTGCGCGTCCGACGTTCGATTCCCCTTGATACCAGATTGCTCCCTTCACTGCGTAAGGCAATAGGGGTGCGATCATCGCGTTATACAGATTCGCCGGCCGGTGCGGCGATTCGGCCTGTTTCGGAGTCTCGGCGGCCTTGTCCCAGCGATCCAAAAGGGGCTTCAGAGACGGTTCGGCCTCGAGCGCCTCGCGGCTGGTCCACGCCTCCGCCGGCGTCCCACCCCAAGAGGTCTGGAGGAGGCCGATCGGCTTCTTCAATTCCTGGTTCAGTGCCCGGGCAAAGAAATACCCAACGGCCGTCTTGTCGCCGATGGTCTCGGGCGAGCAAACCACCCACGAGCCTTTGCAGTCCGTCTTCGGGGTGTCGGCAACAGCCCTCTCGACCTTGAATATCCGTATTTCTGGATGATTTGCCGCGGCGATCTCGGCTTCCGCGTCCGTCGCACGCGTCACCGGCCATTCCATGTTCGATTGGCCCGAGCAGACCCACACATCTCCGACGAGGATATTCTTCAGTTCAGTCCGGTCGCCGGCGGTCGTTTCAATCACCAGATTCGACGGTTCGCTGTCCGCTTCAGAAGGCTCCAAATCGACCTGAAAACGGCCCTCCTGGTCGGCCGTGGTCTTGTAGGTCTTGCCGTCAAAAACAACATGGACTTCCGTTTCCGGCTCGACCCATCCCCAAATTGGAACTGGCTCGCCCGCCTGGAGAACCATGTTGTCGCCAACAACGGCGGGCAGCTTGATCTCCGCAATGGCGGCCGTGGCGAGGCAGAAAAAGACAATAAAAAACAACAGAACTCGGTAAGCGCGCATTAGCATACTCCTCGATGAAGGAACTTGGTGTGAACCCCGGCCCCTGAGGGGGACGTTTTGGAAATTATAGGCCACTTGGCGGCTCGCCCGCAAGGATGCCTCTTGTCGTGTTCAGAGGGATTGTCCAGACCGCGACCCATGGGAAGGTCTTCCAGAAGTATTGATGCCCGTCGAACTTTCCCTTATGTTAGAGGATCAAATGGCGTTTTGCCCGGTGTCCAACGGATAGAGAAGGGCTGCGCGCGGCGAGGGCGCGTTACATCCCAAAGTTCGAGAGGACATCCGACTGATTGAATTCCTTCGTGATGTCCCGATCCTCGTGCTTCCGTTGGTCCGCCCCTCGGGCTGGGACGGTTCGTGGCGACCGCCCGGCGTTCCTCAAAACTGGAGGAGAGAGTCAGATGAAGAATTGGCCGCGATTTCGCGTCTTTCTCGCGCTGGTCGGTTTGGGCGGCACCCCGCTGTTCGCCGAAGAAGCGAAGCCAACGGCCGTCTTCTTGAATGGAAAGGAAACGCGGCCCACGCACGGTTCGGTGACCGGGTTCTGGTTCTATGCCGAGAAGGAAGGGCCACAGGCGGTGCTGAGCGGCCATCCGCCGAAATCCGCCACACTGGCTTTGAATCAAGGCGACCGCGTCGCGTTGCGGATTCCGCTGCCCAGTGTTTCGGCGGGGTCGGACGTCTCCGTTCATGCCAGGCGGATGGAAGGATCGAGCGCCGAGGTGCGACTCCGCCTGGGAGGGACCGGCTCGCGCGAGGTCGTCTCCGAGGGAGTCGATTCGGCGACGTTTCATATTGCGGAGAGCGACTCGCTTCCAGCGGCCCTGTGCGTGGAGGTTGTCGCTGCCGCGGGCCCGACGACATTCCGATTGGAGGCACTTCAGCTCACAAGCGGACGGGAATCCAAGGCGCTAGCACTGATCCCCGACCGCCTCTCCTACACCGGGAAACCGGTCCTTTCGTCGCCCCCCATGATGCCGACCATTGAGCGAACCCTCGTCGAATGGGACTGGCGGATGCAGGACGGCATTCAAACGCCGCAAGAGCCGCGAACGTATGCCCAGGCCATTGAGAAGATCGTGCCGCGGCTGCAAAGTCTGCTTGAGGAGCTTTCCGCCGATGGGGTCGATGTCACGGCATATCGGAGCGCGTTCGCCAAGTTGACCGAGAAACGTGCGGATTTGAACCGGCAAGAGGCGGCGTCGGAGGCGGAATGGGAATCGCTTTGGTTGGATATCCATCGTCTGCGGCGAGAGGCCGTCTTCGCGAATCCACTCGCCGACACCGGTCCGCTCCTGTTCACGAAGCGGGTTCCTTCGATCATGAGCCACCAGCTTACCCAGTATTACGGGTATACCGCGCGGCCCGGCGGCGGGCTGTTCGTTTTGGAGGAGCCTGGCAAGTCAATGCGGCACCGCGAGCTGACCGGTTCCTTTCCGGCCGGCAGCTTTACGCGGCCGGAGGTCTCCTTCGACGGCGCGACGATTTACGTCGGCTTCTGTGTTTGTGAGACGGCCCCGGAAGCCTGGCGCGACCCGGCCGTCATGGACCGGCGCTATCACCTCTTCCGAATGGACGCCGACGGCAGCGGCGCGGCACAAATCACCGATGGAAGGTTTGATGACTATTTCCCCGTCTGTCTTCCGAACGGAAAGCTCCTTTTCGTCTCGACGCGCCGCGGCGGGTTTCACCGGTGCGGCGGCGGGCCCTGTTTCGTCTATACCCTTGCGCTTGCCGAGGCGGACGGATCCAATCCGCGGCCGATTTCTTTCCACGAAACCAACGAATGGGATCCGTCGGTGCTGGGCGACGGCCGAGTGATCTACACCCGGTGGGACTATGTAGACCGCAACGCCGTCTATTATCAGCAGCTCTGGTCGGTCCGCCAGGACGGGACGGACGTCCGCATCTTCTACGGCAACAACACGTTCAATCCGGCCGGAGTCTGGGAAGCCAGGGCCGTGCCGGGCTCGAACAAAGTGATGGCGACGGCGGCGGCCCATCATGCGATGACCGCCGGATCGATCATCCTCCTGGACGTCACCCGCGGCGTCGACGGGAGCGAACCGATCACGCGACTGACGCCGGATGCCCTCTTCTCCGAGACGGAGGCCCCGGTGATGCACGGGGTCGCCGCGCCGGAACCGACTGATTTCGACAAGGAAACGGATCGTTTCTGGCACGCGACGCTCGATCCGGACCGGCGGACCGATACTCCGGAGGAACAGAAACGTTGGGTGGGGCATTGTTACCGGTCCGCCTGGCCGTTGAGCGAGAAGTTCTTCCTCTGCGCCTACAGCTACGACCGTCTGCGAGGCGAGCCGGGACCGAATTTGCCGAATCTGTTCGGGATCTACCTGGTCGACGCCTTCGGAAACAAGGAACTGGTCTACCGCGATCCGAACCTGTCGAGCCTGTGGCCGATGCCGCTGCGTCCCCGGCCGGTTCCCCCGGAGACCCCGAGTCTCCGCATCGTCGGCGCGGTCCCGGAGGAAGAGCCGTCCTACGGGACGTTTCTCTTGAAGAACGTCTACGAGAGTTGGCCGAAGCTGCCGGACGTGCCAATCAAGCAATTGCGCATCGTTCAAGTTCTGCCGAAGACGACGCCCAACGCCAATCAACCCAAGGTCGGCGAAGCGAACGCCTCGCCCGGAAAGCAGGTTCTCGGGACGGTTCCGGTTTACGAGGATGGATCGGCGTATTTCAAGGCCCCCGCGAGAATCGGCCTGTCGTTTCAAGCCCTCGACGAAAAAGGCCGCGCCGTCCAGACGATGCGGAGTCTGACGTATCTTCAGCCCGGCGAGGTGGTCTCCTGCGTGGGTTGCCACGAGCGCCGAACGGCCGTCCCGGAGCAGATGGACTCCTTCGTCGCCGCCTCGGCGTGGGAACCGTCGGAAATCACGCCTGGTCCGGATGGTTCCAATCCCTTTTCCTATCCGATCCTCGTTCAACCGGTCTTGGACCGCCACTGCGTCGAGTGCCACAAAGCCGAGAAACCGGAGGGAAACGTGATTCTCACCGGCGAGCCGGAGGGGACGTTCACGAAATCGTACAACGTTCTTATTCCCCACGTCGCCTATACGGCGTGGGGAATGCCGAACAACAACTACGAGCCGCTGACCGAGCCGGATCGCTTCGGAGCGCGCGCCAGCCGCCTCGTGAAGCTGCTCGACGACGGCCACTACGACGTCATACTTTCCGCCGAGGAGTGGAATCGGTTGGTCACCTGGATCGACGCGAACGCGCTCTTCTACGGCACGTTCGATCCGCGGGATCAGGCCAGGCAGCAACGGGGCGAACGCATCGCGGGGCCCGCGCTGGAATAAGTCTTAACGGAGGAATTCGAAAGATGAGTATCCCTCGACCCCATCGCCGCACCTTCCTCAAAGCGGCCGCCGGAGCGGTTGCATGTCCGGCGCTGCTGTCCTGGCGAAAGGCCGGCGCCGCGCCGGTGTCTCTTTCCGCCGACCACCAAGAAGCCGTCAACCGCCGTCGCCGGATCACCGTCCAATACGACGGCTACAACGCCCTGGGGAAGGATTGGAAAAAGTGGCTCGACTACCGCTTCCGCTGGCTCGATGCGCCGGATACCCAGATCGATTCGATCTGGTGGGACGTCCAGCCGCTCCTTAAGGGCTACTATCCCACGCCGCCGGAGTCGATTATCTACCGCTGGCCGGACGAGAAGACCGACGTCGTCGCCCGGCTCGTGGAAGAGACACGAAAGCGAAACTACGAAGTCTTCTGGAACCACCGGATCAGCGAAGTCGATCTCAATGCCGGTGGCAGCGGCGCGGCGTGGCAGGCCGGACCGCATCCGTTCAAGGCGGCCCACCCCGAGTGGACTCTCAAGACCTGGTGGAAGCACGGGCTGTGGAATCTGGCCGAAGAGGGAATCCGCCGCCACAAGGTGGAATTGCTCCGCCATCTGGCACGGACCTATCCGCTCGACGGGTTCCAGCTCGATTTCGCCCGGCATGTCCCCTGCCTGCCGCCGGGAAAGCAATGGGAGATGCGCGACCACGTCACGCGTTTCGTCCGCATGGTCCGGGAAATGACCTTGGAGGAGGCCGAAGCAGCCGGCCGGCCGGTCCTTCTGGCGGCGCGGATTCCGCGGAGCCCCAAGGGGTGCCGGATTGACGGATTCGACATCGCCGCCTGGGCGGAAGAGAATCTGGTCGATATCCTTTCCCTGGGCAGCCGGTCCATCGAGGTGGACGTGGAGGGATTCCGGTCGCTCGTCGGTGACCGAAACATCAAACTCCAACCCTGCCTGGACGACCACCACGCGCCGGACGGCTACCGCTGCCCGGCCATCGAGGTCTACAGGGGGACGTTTTCGAACTGGCTGCGGCAGGGGGCCGATGGCATCATGACGTTCAATTGGTCGAACGCCGACCCCGAATTGTGCGAGGAGATGGGGGGCGAGGTGGCCACGCCGGCACAATTGCAGGCGTACCGCGAGGCGGGATCGCTCGAAACCATGCGCGGCAAGGATAAGACGTTCGTCGTCGAACGCCGCGGCGGCTATCCCTGGGCCGAAGGGTATTTCAACCACAACTCCGACGCTCCGCTGCCGATGGCGATTGAACGGGGAATGCCCTCGATAATCCCGCTGCGGATCGCCGATCCGCCGCCCCAGGATGCCGGCAAGGTGAAGTCGGTCGTGCTTCGGGCCATTCTGTTCGGAGCGAACGCGGATAACCGCGTTGAAATCCACCTTGCCGGAAAACCGCTTTCGATAGTCGTGCGTGATCCGGATTGGAAGGACCCGCAGATATACTCCGGCCGCGACGAACCGCCGGCCTCCGGCGGTAAGCTTTCTCGCTACAGGATCGATCCGAACCAGCGGCTTCTCCGTCTGGAGTGTGCCGTCAGGCCGGAGGATTGCGTGGTTGGAGAAAATGAAGTGGAAATTGTCTACGGCGGTGACGCACGGTGTGTGCTCGAGAAGCTCGAGTTGGACGTTCGGTACGGATAGCGGAGGAACTATGAAGAACAAGCTTGCTGTCTTCGCGGTATTCTAAACGTCCAGCTTCCAGGGTTTGCGATACTCGTAGTGGAGCATCGCGTTCGCCTCGTCGCTGTTGGTGAAGCGTTCCGTCTCGGCGTCCCACTCCAGCCGCTTTTTCGTCGCCAA
>CAZFQG010000163.1:0-14722 GCA_964520785.1 uncultured Planctomycetaceae bacterium
CAGCCCGCGGCAACGAGTTCATTCCCGCCATGTGGAATTCTATCTCCCAAACCGCCCTTCCGGCCACGGCATCGGCGGACGCTTCACCCGTTTCGGCTTTTCCGTCCATTCCTGCTCCCCGACCAGGCCGGATTCGGTGACGTCGATTGGCTTGAAGCCCTTTTGGAGGGCCGGCGAATCCGGCTTCAAACGAAAGTCACCCTTCTCCGGATCGACGAACATCGGGTCCGCGACGATCGAGTGTTCGTCCTGGCCGGTGGCCTGCCATTCGGCGAAGGTCCGCTTACCGGGGAAGACGAGCGTGTCGGGGTTGGCATTCCAGTAGACGTTGTTGTCCATCCGGTAGTTGCCGTTGGTCCAATTGTTGCCCAGCGGCGGGGTGATATCGCCGAAGACGATGTTGCCGTCGCAGGTGAAGGAGAGATGCTCCTCTTCGCGGCTGCGACGGATTTGGCCCATTTCGAGGGAATAGGCGAGGACGTTATTCTTGAGGACGTTCTCCTTACCGTAATGCTGGTGGAAGGCGCCGTCCTTGACGCGGTAGACGACATTGTTCTCCATCAGGACGCCGGTGCTTCCCTCGTCCGTATAAAGTCCCCATCCGCCATACGAGTAGCTCATCACGTCGTGGATGTGGTTGTTCCGCAGGACCGTTCCCGGCGCGACGCCCAGATGGTAAATGCCTCCCATGTCACTGAGCTGGTTCCAGCCGAGGTGATGGATGTGGTTGAATTCAACCGTGTTGTGATGGGCCGAAGAGGGAGCGTATCCCCAGCTCCACCCGACGGAGACGCCGGAATAGAGGAAGTCGCAGATTTCATTGCGGGCGATCGTGTTATGGGAACTCCTGCCGATCCAGACGCCCACGCCGGCGTGGAAGACCTTGCCCCCGTCGTGAACAAAACAGTTGTAAAGCGTGTTTCGCTCCGCTTGTTCTTGCTCCGCCTCCGGGAGGCCGCATTCGCCGAAGCGGACGCCGCCGGCCCCCAAATCGTAGAGTTCACACTGTTCGATTCGGTTATCCTTGCACCCGTTTCGCAGCCACAGGCCGTATCCTCCGGTGTGGGCGATTTCGCACCGCTTGAATTCGCAGTGCCGTGCTCCGACGGCACGGACCGTGGCGTCTTCCAAAAAGGCGGCCGCCTGGCCGTCGACCTGGCCCTCCTCGGGCATCATCCAGGTCGTGTGCATGAAGGCAATCCCTTCAAAACGCAGATGCTCGACGAATTTTCCGTTCGCCGGATCCCCTTCCAAGACGAGAATCTCCGTCAGTGCCGGGGCGATAACCTCCACTTTTTCCATGTCCTGTCCCTCGAGCGGATAGTAGTGGACGACGTTCGTCTCTCGATCCAGGAACCACTCCCCCGGGGCATCGAGCGCCTCGGCGAAGTTCTCCACGTAGTACCGCTCGTGTTTTCCCCACCAGCCCATCGGCCAACAGCTCGTATGGATGAGTTCGACCAAATTCTTCTCGAAATCGAGTGACTTGATCGAATGACGTGACGTCGTCCAGGCGTGGTAGTAGACGAGAACCGCGTCTTCGAGGTTCTTCCAAGGCTGGATATCACCTTCCTTGAAATAGAACGACACGCGGGTCTTCGGATTCTTCCGAGCTTCGCTCCGATTTGTCAGCGGCACGCCCGGCTTCACCGGATGAAAGACTTCGCCCTCATTGGGCGTCCGCGCGACGACGGCCGGTTTACCGTCGACGAAGAGGCGGCGGAACTGGTACGGTTTGTGCTTGAACGTCCCCGGTGCGTCGCCGGGAACAGCCATTTCCGGCAACTGGGCCGTCCAGACCGGTCCGCCTTCCTCGCGTTTCCAACCGGTGATCGGGAAACCCCCACTGAAGACGGGTTTCTCGTCGGGGTAGGCGGCGAAGGTAATCGGATGGTCGGCCGTCCCGGAGCATTCCGCGGTCAAGATGATTGGTTCCGACAGTCGGTAAACGCCGCCGCGTACGAGAACGCGGACCGGCCCTTGCTTCGCCAATTTCGCGGCGGCCCGGGCGGCCGGTTCAAGATGCCCAAAAGGAGCCTCCTTGGTTCCCACCCCGGCCGAATTGCCGCCGGGATCGACGTAAAGGAGTATTTCGTCGGAAATACCGGCGTTCACGAGGAGACTGGACAAAACCATCGTCAAACAAATCGCGTAGCGATGCATAAGAGTTCCTCTTCCTTTTAGGGGTGGGTACTAAATGATGGCGCTTTATTATAGTCGAAGGGGGACCCCCTCGCCATTATTTGAATCGTTTCGGTTTCGGCGAATAGGGCTTGTTGACAATGTGCGCAAGATAGGAAAGAATAATAAATGGTTGCCCAATTTCCGGTTTGCGACCTCTCGTGCAACAAGCATGATTTGCATGGATTATGCGGATTGGGTAGCCCGGTTCACCTCTCCAAGCAGAATGAAGAGCGAATCTCTTCCGATCAGGTTTGGCAATGGGTGAGCGGGACTGTTTGGAGTTCGTGGAAGGCCGGGGACGCGTGGCTTACTTGACTTGACCGGGGGGGCAATCTAGTTTTCAGTGGTGGGGTGTGCTCATTGCGTTACAACGTCCGTGGGAAATCCTGAAATGCGTATTATTCGCGGCCTCGTCGTTGCACTGGTTTTCGCGGGCGCGCCGGCGTTTGGGGCGGAAGGACACGGTACGCCGCTCAACCGGGAAACGCGGGCGGCCTCGGTCTCGCAAGAGATCGAAAGCGTCGAAGGGTTGGGGGATATCGAACTGCTCCGTTGGACGCAGGAAACGCTGCGGCGGTTTCACCGCGCCAATCTCGAACTCTTCCAATCAGCCGAGGTTTATCACCGTTACGACTGGGGCAAACGGATGGTCGAAGAGATCGTCACCGGCGGCGAGCGGAAGGTGCTGGCGATCCGGTATCTCGTTCAAGAACTGTCAAAAGCGGAAGACGCCGCCTTCAACAAGCTGCAAGGGGATTTCAAGCGGACCGTGTTGACGTCGCTCGAATCGGACCCGGATGAGCAGAAACGCCGTCTGGAGACGTGGGATCAGCTCTTCAATCATTGGCAGGCGTCCGGGGGAACGCCGCAAGGCAAGGCCCAACTGATCGTTTGGCTCAGAGAGGCGATTCAGAAGCAGCGTCTGGGCGCCGTGCCACTGCCGCCGTTTCCCGAGCTGGCTCCTCGCGAGCAGCCGGAAGACTCGCTCCTCGGGCGGTTCCGTTCTCCGCGTTCCGGCAGGGTCGAGGCCGGCGGTCCGGAAGCCGTGGACTGGGCTAAATGGAAAATTGAACAGATGGTCTCCATCATGCGCAAGCCACTGGAGACGCCGCCCGATCCGTTGAGAGCGAATTCCCGGCTTGTCGCGGAACCCCGCGGCTCGTCCGTTCCCCGTGACGGCCTCGCGCCGAAGGCGCTCGACGCCGCGGAAACGGTTCATATTGGGCATTCGGCGTTGGCGTTTCCGGAGCGGAAATCGGCGCGGCGGAGTCAACCGAGAATCGCGGTTGTCGAACGTGCGTCGCGGCTCGTCGCGACTTTGGGTTTGTTCTCGGCGAAGGCGGATATCCCCGGCGGACTCGTCGAAACGCCGATTGTTCAACGCGGTTCGGGGGTGGATCGGGGCGCGGAGGACGTCGCCGCCGCCGCCCCGCGAAAAACGAACGTTTCGCCGCCGGCACGATCCGGCTGGGGTGCCGATGACGGGGGGAAATGGCCGCGGCCAACCCTCTCCGCTTCACAACCGGCTTCGGTCGCGTCGCGAATCCCGGCCGCCCCGGATCCCTTCGCGAGCATGGACCGGCAACCGGCGCGGAAATCTCCGTCCGTCAACGTTCAGAAGCTCAATACGCTCGTGCGCGGTTTCAATTTGGCGGTGAAGGAACTGGAATCCACGCTGGACGCCCCTCGCGACTGGAATGCTCGAAATCTCACCCCGATCGTCGCGCAACTCCGCGATCTGACGCAGCGCGAGCGGGATCTGCGGATATTCGAACAACTCGTCCCGGCGGACGAACACGAATACCTGGAACGGATTTCCCCGTTGAACCCCTCGATTACCCGGATCGCCGCCGCGATCTACGAAGCCAGGAACCGTGCAATGCGCCTCACCGGGATGGAACGGATCCGCGTCCGGGAAATTCAAGACCTCCAGGATTTGTCGCGGCAGTTGGCCCGGCTGGCCACCGCGCCTTAGCAGCCTGTTAGGGTGCGTCTCTCTCCAGGGGGTGGGCGCCGCTTTTGCCCCGTCGGCGGGGAGTATTTCCGGTTTTTCTCGTTCTCGAGAAGATTTTTCGGGAACTGCCCTTGACGGGAATCTCCTTTGCCTGTATTTAACCCGCTCTCTTCTATGCTATCCCCCATTACATGACCTTGCATGCTTCGTGTAGTCGTGCCGAAAAACGACGCGTTCCCTGAAAGACCGCCGGCCGTGGTCGGAGGCTTCCGAAGTTTGCAACCTCGTTAGAACCTTTTCCAAACACACTTTTTTTGCCCTATCGTCGAAGGTCTTCGGCGAGTCCCCCTGCTTCTTTATCGATCCGTCCGTGTTTCGCCGGAGCGCTTCGAGTTGCCTGCGTTCTTGATGGAACCGTACGGTGGATTCGTCGGAAGATCCCTTAGGTGGTTCCGTGGCGAGCACCCGCGCGCGATGCCGTGCGTTCGGTGGAAGAACGTTTTTGGCAAGCGTTTCCGCCGGTTCCGGTCGCGTCGCGGCGTCGTGGAGCCAAAGCCCTTAAAAGGAGAGGAGTATCGTGTTGAGAACACCCAGAAAAGTGCTTTGTGGCTTGGCAGCGGCCGCATGCTGCCTGTCGGCGGCGATTTCCTCCGCCGACCCCATCTTGATCGCGTCGCAAGGCGCGGTCGGTTTGGCGCTTCCCGCGCAAACCGGGTCGCCGGCGGCCGACGCCGTCGCCCGGACGAACGATTTGCTGCGCCGCGCTCGCACGGCGATGGCCGAGAACAACTTGGAGGTCGCCGAGACGTTGATTTCGCAGGCGGAATCGCTCGGCGTCAAATTCAGCCCTCTGACCGTCGGGGATACGCCGGCGAAGGCCCGGAGGGACTTGGAGCGTCTGAGCGCGTCCCGCGACGGTTCGTCCGGCCAAGGAGGCAACCTGCTCAGCGGGTTGGGACTGGCACCCGGCCAGCCATCCAAGGCGAATCCCTTCCCGTTGCCGGCCCAGGCCCATTCCGGCAAGAATCATCCTCTATTGGAGGCCCGTCGGGCTTTGGCTCGCGGTGACGTCCGCCATGCCAGGAAGATGCTCTTTGAAGCGTCTTCCGGAGCGGATGTCCCCGCCCCTATCCAGGACGGCCCGGAAAAGGTCGCCAAGGATATCCGCGAGTACGAGGCGTTGTTGGAGCAGCGGGGACGGGCCGAAGGCACGCAAGGGTATCGACGGGAGTTCGCGAAACTCATGCTTGCCCAGGCCGAGGCACTCTTGGACTGGGGTGATTTGAACGAAGCCGAACGGCTGACCAATCAGGCGGCCGATCAACGGGTCATGTTCCACCAGTTCGAACGGACGCCGGAGAGAATGCTCCAGCGTATCACCCAGGCTCGCCGTCCCGCGGCCAAGCCGGCACCGGGTGAGCTGCAACGCCTTCCCGAGACAGCGGCGGATCCCGCCGCGAAACAGAAGGTCGAACGCCTGCTCCGGCAGGCGCGTGCCGCGCTGGCCGGCGGAAGCGTCCGCGACGCGGAACTCTACGCGAAGGAGGCCGCCGCGTGCGGCATTCCGGAGTCCGCCTTCGGTGCTCATGAAGACAGCCCCGGCCGGGTGCTCGGCGCCATCGCGCGAAGCGATCCTTACGGCGGCGTCGTCCAGGCCTCGCTGGTCACTCCGGCCACCGGTGCGCCCTCCCCCTCCACCGCGTCTCAGGCATATTACGACAGGTCGATGGACCGGACGCGCGATGTCCCGGCGGCCTATCAAGAGGGAGACCAGAGCAATCCGTCGCTCGCCCCTTCCGCCGCGCAACCGGGACCGCTTCCCGGACCCGGCGGCGGCGGGACGAGTCACTCAATGTCCGCGCCGCGACCGGTGGATGCCGATTCCCCCGGCACCGGACAGGCGCTCTTCGAGCAGGGACTGGAGGCGCTGCGCGCTCGGGATACCACCCGGGCCTTGGAACTCTTCCGCCAGGCCTCGGCTTACGGTGACCAGCTCGATCCGCAAACGCGGCAGCGGCTGCAAGACCACATCCAACTCCTCGCCGGCGCCGAAAACGGCGCTCGGCAGACCCCGGGTCCCGGCGCCTCCATGGCGGCCGAAGCAACCACCGAGCAGCAGGTGCTCGTCCGCCGGGTCGTCACCGACCTGGGCGAACGGGAGCGTCAGGCACGGCAGATGCGCGAGACCGACCCCAACTCGGCGCTGGCCCTCTTGGAGGAAACGAGGGCGGCGGTGGAAGGTTCCGGACTGGAGTCCGACTCCAAGGCTCAACTCCTGCGAAGGGTCGACCGGAGCATCGACGAGATGCGGCAGTTCATCCGCGACAACGAGGGAAGGATCGCCCTGGCCGAAAACAACAGAGCGATCCGCCGCGATTTCGAAATGAGCCAGCAGAAGACGTTGGATACCCAACGGAGGCTGGCCGAACTCACGGCCGAGTACAACCAGTTGATGGAACAGCAGCGGTACGCCGAGGCGGAAGTCGTCGCGAAGCGCGCCGCGGAACTCGATCCGGACAGCGTCTTGGCGAGGCAACTCGTCTGGGTCAGCCGGTTCATCCGCCGCAGCAAGAGTTACGAATCGATCGCCGCCGAAAAGGAGGAGGGCTTCGTCCGCGCTCTTACTAGCGTCGACGCGGCCTCCCGGCCCTTCGACGATTCCGAGCCGTACGTCTTCCCCATGGCGGAGAAATGGGAACAGTTGACCCAATCGCGGGCCCGGTACCGGCAGGAGGTCCAAAGGTATCGGAGCGAGCGAGAACTGGAAATCGAACGCAAGTTGAAAACGCCCGTCCTGTTGCAGTTCGAGAACCGACCGCTGGCGGAAGTCTTGGACTACCTCGCCAAGCTGACGGAAGTCAACCTGTATCTGGACCCGCTGGGTCTGGAGGAGCAGGGCGTGACGACCGATATGCCCGTCACGATCAATCTGACGCAGGAAATCTCTCTCGCCAGTGCGCTGAAGCTGATTTTGCAGCCGCTGCGGTTGAGTTACGTCAATAAGGACGAGGTCCTCAAGATCACCAGTGAACAGATCCGCGACGACGACGTCTTCGCGGAGATATACAACGTGGCCGACCTGGTGATTCCGATTCCCAACTTCGTTCCGTCGAACAACATGGGCCTGCAGGGCGCGCTCCACGACGCCTACGGCAGCATCGGGTTCGGCGGCTCCACCCCCTTCGGCGGCGGCCCCTCGCCGATTTCCGTCGTCGCCAGCCGGAGCGGCTCCGGTAGCGGTCGTGGATCGATCAATCCCTCCGTTCTGGCCCAAATGTCCGGGCGGCCGGGAAGCCCGGCGGCCGGCGGCACCAACATGCCGGTCGGCTTCGGTCCCGGCGGCATGGGCGGCGGCGCCCAGGCCGACTTCGACAGCCTGATCGAACTGATCATTACGACGATCCAACCCACGACGTGGGATTCCGTCGGCGGTCCCGGTTCGATCGCGCCGTTCGAGACGAACCTGAGTCTCGTCGTTAGTCAAACACAGGAGGTCCATCAGGAGATCCGGGAACTGTTCGAGCAGTTGCGCCGTCTCCAGGATCTGCAAGTGACCATCGAGGTCCGGTTCATCACGCTCAACGACAACTTCTTCGAGCGGATCGGCATCGATTTCGACTTCGATATCGACGACGACATCGACCGGCCCTTCCAGGTCTTCGGTAGGATCATCGACGATGGAACGAACGGGGACGATGGAACGAACGGGAACGGGAACGGGAACGGGAACGGAACCGGAACCTGGGACGGAACCGGAACCGGGACGACCAACGGCTCGCAAGGCCTGATCGACCCGATCCGCGACCTCCGCGACGTCGATCATGACCGCAGCGTGGTGGTCGGCATGTCCGCCCCCGGCGTCTTCTCCGCCGACTTGGACATCCCGTTCACTCAAAACAGTTTCGGTCTGGCGATTCCGCAATTCGGCGGGTTCGACGCCTCGGCCGGCGCCTCGATGGGATTCGCCATTCTCAGCGATATCGAGGCCTACTTCTTCATGAACGCCGCGCAAGGCGACAAGAGGACGAATGTATTGCAGGCCCCGAAGGTTACCCTCTTCAACGGTCAGCAGGCATTCGTCTCCGACAGCTCGCAGAGCCCGTTCGTGATCAGCGTGATTCCGGTGGTCGGCGACTTCGCGGCCGCCCAGCAGCCGGTAATCGTCGTTCTGAGTGAAGGGACGTTCCTGACCGTTCAGGCCGTCGTCTCGAACGACCGCCGCTTCGTCCGGCTCACGGTGGTTCCTTTCTTCAGCCAGATCGGGCAAGTGAACACGTTCACGTTCGAGGGGAGCCAGACCTCGACGACCTCGACCTCCGGCGAAGACGAGGACGGTGGAGATACCGGAAAACGCAAGGCCGCCTCCAAGACGACCTCCAACTCCGTCCAGGGTACGACCGTCCAGTTGCCGACCTTCTCGTTTATCTCGGTAACGACGACGGTGAGCGTTCCGGACGGCGGAACCGTCCTCTTGGGCGGAATCAAACGCCTCAATGAAGGCCGGAACGAATACGGCGTTCCGATCCTCAACAAAATCCCCTACATCAACCGGCTCTTCAAGAACGTCGGCATCGGCCGCGAGACTCAGAGCCTGATGATGATGGTCACTCCTCGGATTATCATTCCCGAGGAGGAAGAGGAGAATATCGGCATCATGCCCCGATGCCGCGTTGACGAGAGTCCGTCGGACGTGGCCACACGGCGAGGTGTCCTCTCGCGCCGTGACGACGACGGGCTGACGGATTCATGCCAATCGCCTTAGGTCGCCGTCGAGACTCCGGTTTCGTCGGCGACCTTCGTTTCTTGGTCTCCCCCGTGACGCCGGCCGAACACGCCATCCGGCCGGAAAGAAACCCCATCGCCCAGACATGTCCCATGAACGAACCACGGCGGCAACTCGTGAAAATCGTGTCCGGCGGCCAGACCGGCGTCGATCGGGCCGCGCTCGACGTCGCGATGGAACTGGGAATCCCGCATGGAGGATGGTGCCCCAAGGGGAGAAGAGCCGAGGACGGCCCGATCCCTCCTCGCTATCGACTTCGCGAGACGGAATCGCCGGACTACGCCTCGCGGACGGATCGGAACGTCGCCGATTCCGACGGCACGTTCATTCTTTACCGCGGCAGCCTGCAAGGAGGGACCGCACTGACGCGCGATTGCGCCAGGCGACGCGGCAAACCCCTTCTTGCAGTCGATCTGGAGGCGCCGACCATTCCGGAAGCCGTCCGGGAATGGCTAAAAGCGGAAAACGTCCATGTTCTCAACGTCGCCGGTCCTCGCGAAAGCCAGTCCAAGGGAATCGCCACCGCCGCGTCAGCCTATCTGCGGCTGGTTCTCGATGCCCCGCCACCCCTCCTCTAGAATCGACCCGGACGGCACCGTTCCCGGCCTCGGAATTTCCATGACACATGATAGGCGACGCAGTAAAGCAACCGGTTTGGGCCGTTTCTACCAGCGGCACGACGGAGCGAACGCATGGCACATGTTGCGGGACCTTTCGGTGTTCCGGTCGCGAACGACCCACGAGCCCGGGCTTCGTCAATGGCGGTTCTCATTCCACGGACCGATGTCGCGGAGTTGACTCGGACCTTCGGCGCCGGTACACTTCACCTGGGATTACCAAAAACACCGAGCCGATGTTCTGGCGGAGGTGATTTATGGCGACGGCGATTTCGACACAGCTTCTCCTGGGCCTGCTGGCCGTTTCAACGATGATGTTCGTGCTCTGGCTGGTTCAGTGCAGGACGAAGAACGCGGGACTGGTCGACTTCGGCTGGACGGCGGGAATCGGGATAGTCGGCATATTCTTCGCGGTGACTTCGCCGGGTTACCTCCCCCGACGGACGCTCGTTGGCGTTCTTATCGGGGTTTGGGCCTTCTGGTTGGCGATGCATCTGCTGGTGGACCGCATCCTCGGGCAACCGGAAGAGGGCCGTTACAGGACGCTGCGCGCGCAATGGGGAGAAGACGCGGACCGCCATCTCTTTCTCTTCTTCCAGCTCCAGGCCGTGGTCAGTCTGCTCTTTGCGCTGCCTGTCCTGGTCGTGGCGCGGAACCCGTCCCCCCGTTTGACTGGATGGGACTATCTCGGGGTGGCGATTTGGATCGTCGCCGTCGGTTGCACGACCTTGGCCGATCGGCAGTTACGGCGTTTCAAACGGCGGCCCGAGAGCCGAGGACACGTCTGCCGCGAAGGGCTGTGGCGGTACTCTCGGCACCCGAATTACTTCTTCGAGTGGCTGCACTGGTGGGCGTACGCGGCAATGGCCGTCGGTTCTGCCTGGTGGTGGATTCCGGTGGCCGCGCCGCTGATCATGCTGTTCTTTCTGCTGAAGGTCACGGGGATTCCGCCGACCGAGGCGCAGGCCTTGGCAAGCCGGGGCGAGGAGTACCGGCGGTACCAACGGACCACCAGCGCGTTCATTCCGTGGTTTCCCCGAAACGAATCGGGAAGGCTGGACTGATGAATTTGATCGAATTGGCGGAAAATGGCTTTATCCCCGACTGGTTGATCCGCGCCGGAATCCGCCGTTTGCTGGCGGGACGAATTCGGCATGAGCGCAGGGGCGACGTGGAGGAGGGACAGGCGGCGAAAAACCGTTTTCTCGAAAGTCTTCGCGAAGGTCCGATCGCGGTCGCGACGCGGGAGGCGAATCTCCAACACTACGAAGTGCCCACCGAGTTCTTCGAAATGGTCCTCGGCCCGCGTCTGAAGTACAGTGCCTGCTATTTTTCGACTGCCGCGACGACTCTGGCCGAGGCGGAGGAGACGATGCTGGCCCTCTTTTGCGAGCGAGCCGAGCTCTCGGACGGCATGGAAATACTGGAACTCGGATGTGGATGGGGCGCGGTGGGTCTTTGGATCGCCGAGAAATATCCGAACTCCCCAGTCGTCGCCGTATCCAATTCGAAGACCCAGCGGGAGAAAATCGAAAGATCGGCTCGGGAGAAGGGGCTGACCAATCTGGAGGTGATCACCTCGAACATCGCGGACTTCACGACCTCGCGACGGTTCGAGCGGATCATCTCGGTCGAGATGTTCGAACATGTCCGGAACCACGAGCGGCTCATGGCGAATATCGCCGAGTGGCTCCGCGACGGGGGCAAGCTGGCGGTCCATATCTTCTGCCACCGCGAACTGGCCTACCCGTTTGAAACCGAGGGGGCCGCCAATTGGATGGGGCGTCATTTCTTCACCGGCGGGATCATGCCCTCCGACGATATGCTACTCCATTTCCAGCGAGATATGCTGCTGGAAGCCCGGTGGCGGGTTTGCGGACTCCACTATACGCGGACCCTCGAGGCATGGTTGGCCAATTGCGACCGTCACCGCGACGCGCTTCGCGCCCTGTTCGTCCGCGACCTCGGCGCGCGAGGGTCCCGTCCAGTTTCAAAGGTGGCGCATGTTCTTCATGGCTTGCGCGGAACTCTTCAAGTACCGGCGCGGGCGGGAGTGGTTCGTTTCGCATTACCGGTTCGTCAAGCGTTGAGCGATCTTTCCGGCGCGGGCCCGTCGCGTTCCGGCATCCGCCTGGCGGCTACAACAGGCTCTCCAGGAGCAAGCGCATTTTTCGCATCTCGGCGTTCTGGTCGGTATCCGGAATCGCGGCAAGATCGACGCACAGGGCGTTGTTGTACTGCACCTTTTCCAGTTGAGTGACCAGTTTTCCATACTCCACCTCCCCCTGGCCGATTCGGACTTGCAGCTCCTTCGGCGTCGAATCCCGAAGACGGACGTGGACCGCTTTCGGCAAGAGATCCTCCATTTTGCCGATCTTCGGCTGCGTCGAATCGAGCATGAGATGACTGGGATCCAACGTGACCGCCAAACCGGGGACGTTGTCGCAAAGGCTCTTCGTGGTGGCGGCGTCGTGGCTCAGCCGGCCGGACTCCGTGAGCAGTCCGACGACGGACCCCTCCTGCGACGCGATGGCCACCATGCGGCGCAACCGTTCGATCTCCTCGTTGAAAGGAGTTCCGAGCGGTCCCGCGCGGACGACCAGCGTAACGACCTTCGCGGCCTTCGCCAGGCGACAGACCGCCTGAAACTGCCGGTAATACTCTCCAGCGTCTCGGGCTTCGATGTCCACGCTGTACGCGGTTACGGTAAGACGTTGCGTTCTCCGGCATGCCTTCAGCGCGGTGGAAAAATCGGCGAGCACCTCGGACGGCTTCAGATGGCCCCCCCGTTCGTGAATCGCGATTTCGACGAACGAATACTCCAAATCGACCAGCCGCGTCAGAGCCGCATCCAATGGCAGAGTAGCAAAGCATCTGCTCGAAGCAGCAACGTACACCTATTTAACTCCTTTTTCGTTTGTAGTGGAAATTCATCCGGGTCAAAAGCGAACGCCGGGTGGCCCCCTCATCTTTTCGTCGACGTGCTTGCACACGTTCTTCGCGGGAATAGCTTACCGACTCCTCTCGATTACCGCAACACCATCATATCGCCGGGAATCGGTGTAATCGGTGTCGCGAGTGTTGCACGCCTGATACGGTACACTACAATATCCCACGTTCGAATTCGGCGTAGCGACCTCTGCGTGCCGAGGTGTTTGCGCGAGCGTTTTGCCGGGAGATTTCCGAAATCGGCCGCACGCGGCCAAACCGGCACACCGAGAGACGGCAATCGTCCGGTTTTCGTTCTGAAAAGAGAATTTTTGTGTTTTTCATACTTATATCGCGGAGCTAGCCCACCATGTCCAATCCAGATCACCCCTCGAGCGTGCCACATCAGCCGGTTCCGGCACAGGTCGTCCAACCCGACGGCGGACGACGGACTCACGGGTTAACGATTGTTTTCGTGTTGTTCCTATTGATGTTCCTGCTCGGTTCCCTGCTGCTGAACATGCTCCTTTTCGGTGCGCTGAGCTTGACTTCCATCGAACCTTCGAAGGGAATCCGCCAGACGCATTTTTCCCACAATTCCCAGGCCGAGAAGAAGGTGGTCGTTATCACGCTCGACGGGCCGATACTCACCGGAGAGGGTTTAATCAAGCGGCAAATCGACCAGGCCAAGGAAGATGAGAACGTGGTGGGGATCGTTCTCCGCGTGGATTCTCCCGGTGGAACGATTACCGGCAGCGACTACATCCTTCACCAGCTTCGGGAACTGCGCGAGGAGCGCGACGTTCCAATCGTCGTAAGTATGGGTTCCCTGTGCGCCAGTGGCGGCTACTATGTTTCCATGGCGGTCGGCGACACTTCCGACTCCCTGTTCGCGGAGCCGACGACCTGGACCGGATCGATCGGGGTAATCATTCCGCATTTCAATGTCGGCGAGTTGATGCAGAAATGGGGAATCGAGGAGAACTCGGTCGTCAGTCACCGCTTGAAGACCATGGGTAGCTTCACGAGACCGATGACGGAGGAAGAGGAGGAGATATTTCAAGGATTAGTCGATGCCGGTTTTTCGCGTTTCAAAGAGGTTGTTCGATCGGGACGCCCTCGATTTCAAGAGAATCCGGCGGCACTCGACGAGATCGCCACCGGCCGGATTTATACGGCTGAACAAGCGAAGGAGAACGGCCTGATCGATCAAATCGGCTTCCTGGAGGCGGCGGTTTCGCGCGCGGTGGAATTGAGCGGGCTGTCCGAGGATGAAGTCAACGTGGTCAAGTACAAGCCGGAGCCGAGCCTCGCCGACATCCTATTGGGCAGGCAGACCTCGGCCGCCGCGTCCAACGTGGACATCCGCGTGTTGCTCGATTCCACCACCCCCCGCGCCTACTACCTGTTTACTTGGTTCCCGGTCATCGTGGAGTCAAAGGACTGACCGGCAACGGCGCGGCGGCCGACGGGCGACGCGCCCCTTTTTCGACCTGGAAAAACGGAGATCGGAGGTACGGGAGCATGGCGACGCTCAAACGGATTCTGGTAACGGGAGGCGCCGGATTTCTCGGGTCCCACTTATGTGAGCGACTCGTTCAGGCGGGACACGACGTTATTTGTCTGGACAACTTCTTCACCAGCCAGAAAAGTAACGTCGAACACTTGCTCGGTTGCTACAACTTCGAACTGATCCGCCACGATGTGACTCTTCCCATGTGGTTGGAGGTCGACGAGATATACAATCTCGCGTGCCCGGCCGCGCCGGGTCACTACCAGTACAATCCCATCAAGACGATGAAGACGTCGGTCCTTGGCGCAATCAACGTTTTGGGCATGGCGAAACGATGCCGCGCGAAAGTACTCCAGGCCTCCACCAGCGAGATCTACGGCGAGCCGGAAGTTCATCCGCAGCCGGAATCCTACCGCGGAGCGGTCAATACGATCGGGCCGCGCGCCTGTTACGACGAGGGAAAACGCGCGGCGGAGACACTCTTCATGGACTACCACCGGCAGAACAACGTCGATATCCGCATCGTCCGGATATTCAACACCTTCGGCCCGCGGATGCACCCCTACGACGGCCGGGTCATCTCGAATTTTATCCGCCAGGCTCTTGCCGGCGAGGACATCACGATTTTTGGTGACGGGTCGCAAACACGGTCGTTTTGCTTCCGGGACGATATGGTAGAAGGTATCCTGCGGATGATGGGTGCCCCACGCGATTTAATCGGACCGGTAAAAATGGGGAATCCG
>CAZFQG010000164.1:0-14719 GCA_964520785.1 uncultured Planctomycetaceae bacterium
GTCGACATTCGGACCCGGAGCGAAGTCAATCCGCCGGCCGGACGAAACTACCAAACACGGCACGGTTTCCACCAGCCGACGCACCCGCGCGGACCCCGAAGCGAAACCGTTCGTTTACACAAGATTCTAGTGTTCCCCATCTTCCAGGAGGTGTCAAGTAGGTCCCGACTTCTGAACGGGACCTTGAGTTCCGAGGAAACGGCGATCCGGGACTCCAGGAAGCAACACCGCGGACGGTCGACACGTTCGGACCGCCGGAAGCATTTGCCCGATCGTGATTCGAGGACTTCAGCTTGACGCACGTTCGTGGATCGAAGGACGGCCTCAATCTCCTTGTGTCAAAACCCCTCTAAAGAACTACGGCACCGCGACCTAACGTCCTTGAATTCCGGCGAGGCGATCGAAGACACCGCTTTCGGCCAGGCCCGCGTACGCTTCCACGTACGCCTCGTAAAGCTCGCCATAGAAGGCGTGCCGTCCGGGATCGGGATCGACTTGGCCGGTGACTCGCACCATGGCGTCGGTCCCTTCCGGAATCGAACCGAAAACTCCCGCCCCGACGCCGCCCAGGAGGGCCGCCCCCAGGCAGGCGGCTTCTTCGCCTTCGAGCGTCTGAACCGGCCGGCCGTACACGTCCGCCTGAATCTGGTTCCACAGCGCACTCCGCGTCGCCCCACCGCCGATGCGGAGGGCGTCGACCTCCAAGCCGTTCGCCAACCACCGCTCGATGATGTCGCGGATTTCCAAGGTCACCCCTTCCATGACGGCCCTGGTCATTTCGCCGCGGCCGTGGGCGAACGATAGCCCCAAGAATGCCGCCCTCGCGTTGTGGTTCCACCGGGGTGAGGCGGCCGTGGCGAGATACGGCAGAAAGAGCAGCCCCTTCGAACCCATCGGGGCGTCTTCGGCCCATTCATTCATTTGGATGTACGGATCGCGGACGTCGGCCCCTTGTGCGCCGACGATATCACGGAACCACCGATAGGCGCTTCCGGCCGCGTTCGTCAGACCCTCGATCTCACCCATTCCGTCGACGGCGTGGTTCGTGCACATCATTCCCCCGAACCCGGACACCGGCTGCTCCGTCGCCAGCATCGCCATGCCGCACGTTCCGAGGGTTACCGTGCCGATCCCCGGCTTTACAGCCCCCATTCCGACGGCGGCGCAGTTCTGGTCGCCCGCCCCCACGCAGATCGGCGTCCCCTTCGCGAACCCCGACCTCTCCGCCGCCACGGAGCCGATCTCCCCCACGCGGGTACCCGCCGGGGTGGGCTTTCCCAGCCGCTCGGGGTTCAAGCCGAAAAGCGACATCAGGTTGTCGTTCCAGGCGGTCTTCTTCACGTCCCACGTCCCGTAGAAAACGGTCGAGCAGATGTCCGTGTGAAAGTCCTCCGCGCCGAATGCCTTCAGAACCACGTCGGCGTTTTGGGCAAATTTGAACGTCTTTTCATAGAGTTCCGGCTCGTGTTTGCGCATCCACAGGATTTTGCCGACCAACCACGTCGTCCCCAGCGGGAGCCCGGTCGTCTCGTAGAACTCTCCAGCATCGATCAGACGGCCCATTTCCGCGACTTCGTCGCCGCAACGCGCATCCTGCCAGGAGATCATCGGTCGCACCGGGGAGCCGTCCTCGAAGACGGGGCACGTCACCGATCGCTGCGTCGAAAACCCGATGGAGGCGATTTGCCTCGGGTCAATCCGCGCCGAATTGAGCGCGGCTTTGCACGCCTCCATCGTCTTCAAGATCAAGTCATCCGAATTCTGCTCCACCCAACCCGGTTTCGGGTACGCCGCGCCGTATTCCCGGTAGGTTCCCCCCACCACCGAACCATCCGTCTTGAATAACATACAACGCGCACCGGTCGTCCCGACGTCTACGCCCGCGAGATATCTGGCCATTGAATACTCCCTGGGGGTTCAAGAGGGTTTCAGTTTCGCTTCAGGATACCGAAAATCTCCACTTGTGGGAACCCGGACGAAGGGCTGAGAAAGTGACCGGGGAAAGCCGCCGGCGCATGTGCCGCCGCCATGTTTGGTGGTGAGGCACGCCCGGGTCCGCACCCCATCCAAAATCCGGACGGCACGGCACCAATCGTCCGCGTACGAACGACGGCCACTCACCTGTCGGACGGCTCGTCCTAACGAGAGTCTCCCCGGACCGCGAATCCATCATCCCCGGTTCGAATCCGGACGGCGCCTCCGTTGACGCGTGCTTCGCGGGTCATCTCCGCATGAATACGGCGCCGACGACGATAACGCCCAGCGCCAAGGCGACCAGCAGCAGGGAGACGGTCCAGATTTGACGTTGCCCCAGGGAATCCTCGAGGTTCGATTCCGGTGGCGTTGCTATCTCCGCCTCGGCGAACTCGGAATCGCGATCGAGCGGCGGCTCGGCAGCAGCCTCGAAAACAAGCCTTTCTTTTTCTTCGGATTCCACGGACCCAACATGGGTATCATCCGGTTTTTCGCCGCCCGGATCTTGCGTGCCGCCGAGGTCGTCGAGCGAGTATTCCCGATAGACCAGGGCATTGGGACTCCCTCGTCGCGTCGCGGGGTTCGCCTCTTCCTCCAAACTCCATTTGTCGGCCGTCGCTTCCCAGTCCCATGCGATGCATAGGTCGACGCCCGGGTTCTGCTCCTTCGCCAGGCAAGAGCAATCGCCGGCGAGGAAGCGAACCGCGTCAGCCAGATTGTGTTCGTTGATCCCCTTTCCGATGAACGGCTGCATCGCGCGGCCTCTCCCGTAAACCGCGAAAAGCATCGGCGTGCCCAACTCCTCCTTCAGACCCGGCTCCACCATCAGAAGCTGACCGATGAGTCCTTGCTCGGCCGTCGCGTCCGCTGAAACCCTCAAGAGACTCGCGCTGAGTGCGGGTTCCTCCGCCGCGCCGGCCGTTGCGGGCCCTCCGAGTTCCACGACCAACGCCTCTTCTGCGGACGCGATCTCGCCCGAGTTCGTGTCGGCGACGACCTTTTCGGCCGTGGCGCCGGCGGCCGCGTTCTCCTTCTCATCGTTCCCCTCCAAGAGAAGAAACACGACCGCATCCCCGTCATGAAGCCGTTCGGCGATCCTTCGCCGCAGAGGTGAATCCGCCAACCCTTCCGCGGCCTGGGCATCCCAGTCCTCGCCACAATGGAGAACACCCCCCCATGCCGAGACCACGAGCCACCATGGCGACTTCTTCTCCCCTTGCGTCTCCCAGAACCGCCGCACATCAGGATCCAGCCGGTTCAACACTTCCTCGTCCTCGACGTCGATCACCCGGTAAACCAGGTTTGGGGGAGGCGACCGCCGCACCAAATCGTCCAGTATCGCTCCTATTTCAGCATTCTTTCCCGCGATCGGCCCGGCGTGAAACAGAAACGCCAAGTGCGGCGACGTCCCCCAGTTGTACATGGCGTATCGGTAGACCGGAGTATTGCAGGCGAACGCCGTCGACGCCAAAAAAGTGCTAATAGCCACCCCCAACAAGACGGGGAGTACGGGCGATACGGGGCGGATTCGAACTAAAAGAGGGTGCATGGCTAGACTCGAGGCCAAGGGGGGAGTTCCCGTTCACAACACCTCATTGTATCCGCACCCGCGGCATGGGGAAACCGCGGTACGCTCCATAACGAACGAAACCGCGTCCTCTCCTCTCTTCCCCGCACCAGAACCGAATGCTCGATCCTTCCGCCGGTTACGAATTCGCTCCCTGACTTCACTCGCCGGAGATTCGTAATCCCGGTTCCGCTGGTAGGCGTCGAACCGACGATCCAACCCTTTCCGCCGCACGTTCGCCAAAAGCCTGGATTTACCTATTGACTGTTGCGACCCCCCGGCGGTTTGGGTAGGCTGAAGTGTGCCGAAACTTGCCTGCCTACCGCTTCGGTTACATCGAAACCTCACGCATCTTTCCACGAGGAAAACAACAAGCCATGAAAAAGAGACTCATTCCGACTCTATCCGCCCTTATTGTCTCCTCTCTCCTCGCCGGCGCGGTCTTCTCGGAGGATCGATTCGAGGGCGCCGAAGAGAGAATTGAGAAGTACCGCAAGTCGGACTTGGATATCCGCGTGGTCGATTCGGAGGGGAAACCCGTTACCGGCGCAAAGCTCGCCGTGAGACAAACGAATTCCGCGTTTCTATTCGGTTGCAACATCTTCATGTGGGGGAATTCCGGTAATTCGGAACTGGACGAAGCGTACAAGCGGCGGTTCGCCGAACTGTTCAACTTCGCGACCTTGCCGTACTACTGGTGGTCATACGAACCCCAGCGGGGTCAGCCGTCGCACGACCACCGGATGGCGGTCGCCCAGTGGTGCCTGGAAAACGGAATCCGGCCCAAAGGGCATCCGCTTGCGTGGAACTTCATCGATCCGTCGTGGCTACCCGACGGCACGGACGAAATCCTCCGACTGCAGCTTTCGCGTATCGGTGATTGCGTTTCCCATTTCAAAGGGACCGTCGACATGTGGGACGTGGTCAACGAAATGGCGCATTACGACCGACAAAAGCTCAAGGACGAACAGGCTCCTAAAACCACCCGGATGATCGCCGAGACCGGCCCCTACGAGTACACGTGCCGTTGTTTTCGGTCCGCGCGAAAGGCGAATCCGGGTGCGACGCTGTTGATCAACGATTACCGCATGGGCGCCGATTACGAGAAGGTCATCGAGAACCTCGTCGACGAGGAGGGCAAGCCGCTTTACGATTGCATCGGGCTGCAAAGCCACATGCACGCCAGACCCTGGACGAACGACGGAATCTGGAACGTGTGCGAGCGGTTCGCGAAGTACGGGGTTCCGCTCCATTTCACGGAAACGACCATCCTCAGTGGAAAACGTCAGTGGGACAAACCCGAGGGGGAACCCTGGCCGACGACACCGGATGGGGAAACGTACCAGGCCGAAGAGGCGGTCCGGTTCTACACGATGGTCTTCTCGCATCCGGCGACGGAGGCGCTAACCTGGTGGGATTTCTGCGACCGCGGCGCGTGGAAGGGCGCCCCCGCGGGATTTCTCCGCGACGACATGAGTCCGAAACCCGTCTACGAAGCCCTGCGGGAGTTGATCCGCCGTAGATGGCGGACGAATACCGATGTCGAAACCGGTCCCGGCGGCTTTGCCAGACTCCGCGCGTTTCACGGAAGCTACCGGATTACCGTCGCCACCGCGACCGGTGAAGCGGCCACGCACGACGTGCTCGTCGTCAAGGGTAAGGACAACCGCGTCGAGATTCGACTCCCGTAACGGGACTCTTGGACAATGTCCCTTCGAAAACGACCCACCCCACCCCCCCAACCCACATAGCCGTTGCAACTCCGGCTACCGACGCGGCGGAGCTTCGCCCCGGTTGGTGTTAGCGCTTGTATTCGGCCGACCGAGATGGGTACGCTATTAATAGACCATAAGGGAAGGCCCCCTAGTGCGGGTGCCGTTGAATACCCGGTCGTGAGGTACTTTCGACTCGCCGCGACCGCTCACCCGGCGGAATCGGATGGGTCTCTTTCAACGGCTTTCGCGTTCACCCCCATCACTACCAGTTTAGTTAACCGTCATGCCGCAGGCCATCGTCGATCCCGAGGAACTCCGGCGCTTCGCGCGGAACCTCAAGAAATTCACCACCCTGGTCGAGGAAGGAATGGCCCAGCTCAACGGACAGATGTCGACCCTGTCCAAGACCTGGCGCGATCAGGAGCAGCGGAAATTCATGGAGGCGTTCGAGGAGCACGTCCGCGGGCTGGCGAGGTTCCTGGAAATGACCGACGAGCACGTTCCGTACCTGCTTCGGAAGGCGGAGATCATCGAACAGTATTTGCGTCAGGGCTAATTCGGCTCGGAGAGAATTCCGCGAAAGAAACGGACCGACCGGAACGAGGAGACAGCGCATGGGAAAAACCGCGAGGATCATCAATTCGGAAGCCGTCGCGATGCTCGGCCGGGCACTTTTCAAATTGGACGAGAACGTCCGCCGGACCTTGGACGATTTGGATGTCCAGGTCCGCCGCGCGGCGCTCTGGTTCGAGCAAGACCGCCACTTCTATTGGAAAGCGGAAACGCGACGGTCCTTCGACCGGATTTCGGAGGCCCGGGTCGCGTTGGAACAGGCGCGTTCGAAAAAGTTGGGAGATCACGAACCGACCTGCTACGTCGAGCGGAAGGCCCTTGCCCGGGCCAAGGAGCGAAGTGAGGAAGTGCAAACGCGGGTGAAACAACTTCGCGGCGCGATGCCGGGACTAAACCGCGCGGTCGCGGAGTTTCAGGGGACGATCGTCCGATTGCGAAGCTGGTTCGAGACGGACTTGCCGCGGGCACTGGCGGCGCTGGAACGGATGCAGGACGCGCTGGAGGCCTACTCCGCTTCCGGCAAGCCGGCCGCGGAAATCGCCTCAAGCGCCGAGTTGGCCGCGATTCTCAGCGCGGCGTCGGTGACGGAGAAGGGCACCGAGGACGCCCCACCGGCCGTATCGCGTGGGGAATCGCCGGAATCGGCCGGCGCAAGCGAAGGGGATGCGTGATGTCACGACAATGGGATTTGCAGGGAGCGGCGGCGCGGCTCGACCTAGCCTTCAAGACGTTTCTGGAGCGGAAAGCCGAAATCGAGGAATCGTGGAACGACGACGCATACAAGGCATTTCACGCCAACCGGATCGAACCGATGGAACCGCGTCTCCGCGCGGCGATGGCCGCGATCCGCCGGCTCTCGGAATACTTGGACCGGATGGAAACTCTCTTCGGCGATCAAGACAGGTAGGGAACTTCGGCGGATGAAATCCGAATTACTTCGCGAAACGACCGATTTTTCCAACGAGACGCCGCTGATGGCGTGGTACCGCTTTCGGCGGACCGCCGCGGCTCGTCCGAAGGTCGAATTGGAGATCGACGCGGCGTTCCGCTCGGCCGTTTCCGCCGCCGAGACGGCATATTCCAAGGAGACGAATACGCTGCGTTCGGCGTTGAGCGAGCGCCGCGCGGCGCTGCAGCGGAAACGCCGCCGCGAGCGAGAGGCGGCCCTCGATTGGGCCCGCCGCCAAACGGAATCGCTCCAGGCGGAATACGATAACGAACTCTTCGACGCGGAGAACGAATACCACCTGGCGATGCGGAACCGGGAGGCGGTCCTCAAGGACTTGCGCTGGGAGGCGAACGCCATTCTGGAGGCCGCGCGACAGGGGATCGTACGGCGCCGCAAGGAGTTGGAAGAATCGCTGGAACGCCACAAGGCGAGGATGGACGCCGTCTTGAACCGCGCCTACGGCGTTCTGCGGCGGCGCCGTCAGACGGATACCCAAGAATCGATCGAACTTCCTCCGGGGATGTCGTTCCCGCACCCGAAGCAGCAGCTCGGCGACGTCGTGCGTCAGGCGGACGAGGCCTGCCGCCGACTGGCCGGGCTGTATCTGCCCGGCCTCTTCGAGGGCGCGCGGCCCTTGGGAATCTGCCTGCTGGCGTGGGTGGCCTTGCTCCTGCCGGTCGCCGTCGCCATGAATTGGACGAACTGGGGACTGATTCTAATCATCACTACCGGCGTGGCGGGCGTCGTCGGATCCCTCTTCTGCATCATCGGAGCGCACTTTGCCGCCAAGCAAACACGGCACGCGTTCCATCAACTCAAGCACGTGTTGGTCGTCGCCGCCAAGGTGCGCGAGGCCGTCCGCGCCCGGGACGAGGAGGAATGCGAATGGATTCAGCAAAAGGAGACCGAACGATACCGTGTCGAGACCGACCGGTTTCAGCACGAATTCGAAGCCGAAGCCGCCCGATTGGAGGCCGAACGCGCCGGCCGGATCGATACCGCGAAGACCCACTACCCGCCCCGAATAAAGGAAACCGCGACCCAAGAACACGAACGGATACGCCGGATCGAGTCGGAATACGCCGAGGACCTCGCCCGGGCCGAGTCGGAGTTTGAAACGCGGATGGCCAAGGCACAAGCGGAGCGGGACCGCGCCCTCGCACAAGCCGCCGCGGCCCGGGACGCCGCGCGGACCGCCCTGCTTGCGCAGTGGCGGCGCGTCCTGAGCGAATCGGAGTCCGGTCTGCTTTCCGCGGTCCAGACGCAAAAGGCCCATTTCCCCCCCCTGATTTCACTTTCCGCGGAGATGTTCCAAGCGGACCTTGAAGACGCCGCGACGCCGCCGGCCGTTCCGTTCGGGACGTTCCAAGTCGATCTGGAGACGGTCGAAGGGGGCCTGCCGGACGATCCGGAGCTGCGGCCCAATCCCACGCGGTTCGAGGTCCCGGCGTGGTTCTCGTTCGACGAGCACTCCTGCCTTGCCCTGCGCTGCCGCGGCGAGGGACGCAAGCGAGGGCTCGACTTCCTTCAAACGGCCATGCTGAGGATTCTCACCGCGCTGCCGCCGGGACGCGTCCGGTTCACCGTGATCGATCCGGTCGGCCTCGGCGAAAGCTTCTCCGCCTTCATGCACCTGGCGGACCACGACGAGAAACTGATCGCCAGTCGCATCTGGACCGATTCGGCCCATATCGATCAGCGGCTGACCGACTTGACCGGCTACATGGAGACGGTCCTTCAGGCGTACCTCCGCAACGAATACGCGACGATCCAGGAATACAACGCGGCCGCCGGAGAGATGGCCGAACCCTACCGCATTCTCGTCGTGGCCGGCTTCCCGCACAATTTCTCGGAGAACGCCGTCAAGCGGCTGACGAGCATCATCACCAGCGGCCGCCGCTGCGGCGTTTATACGCTTCTGAGCCTCGACGCCGAGTCGAAGAAGGCCGAGATGTTCCGCGAGGAGGACCTGGAAGAGAACGGAATCGTTCTCGACTGGCGCGACGGCGATTTCTATTGGCGGCGCCGCGCCCCGTTCCCCATCGTTGCCTCGCCGGAAGGGGTGCTGGACGAAGACGATTTCCACGCGACGCCGGCCCCGGCGGCGGAGCCTCCGCTGGAACGCGTGGCGGTCCGCGTGGAGCCGGCCCCGTCCGCGGACCGCGCGTCGGAACTGATCCACGCGGCCGGAAAGGCGGCCATCGAGGCGACCAAGGTGGAAGTCCCCTTCCGCCGCGGCCTGCCGGATCCTGCCGACTGGTGGACGTCGAAAAGCAACGAAGAGGTC
The DNA here is from genome assembly GCA_964520785.1 of uncultured Planctomycetaceae bacterium. Classification (GTDB taxonomy): domain Bacteria; phylum Planctomycetota; class Planctomycetia; order Pirellulales; family Thermoguttaceae; genus CAZFQG01. Next base: position 9,066 of record CAZFQG010000164.1, read on the forward strand.
GACGTCCCCCTGGGAAGCGCCGGCGCCATGAAGCTCCAGCGGTTCACGCTCGGCAAGGGGCTCTCGCAGCACGTCCTCGTCGCCGGGAAGACCGGTTCGGGAAAATCGACCCTCTGGCACGCCCTGATCACGAATATCGCCGTCCACTACTCGCCGGACGAGGTGGAACTCTACCTGATCGACTTCAAGAAGGGGGTCGAGTTCAAGGCCTACGCCGCGCACGACCTGCCGCACGCCCGGGTCATCGCCATCGAGAGCGAGCGGGAGTTCGGCCTGAGCGTCTTGGAGCGGGTGGACGAGGAACTCCGCCGCCGCGGCGACCTTTTCCGAAATACCAATGTCCAGGACCTCCGCGCGTTCCGCGCCGCGAGGCCCGATACGGTCATGCCGCGGGTCTTGTTGATCATCGAGGAGTTCCAGGAGCTTTTCGTCGAGGACGACCGCCTTGCCCAGAGGGCGTCGCTGCTGCTGGACCGGCTGGTCCGCCAGGGCCGCGCATTCGGAATTCACGTCCTCCTCGGATCGCAGACGTTGGCCGGCGCGTATTCGCTGCCGCGGAGCACGCTGGGACAAATGGCCGTCCGCATCGCCCTGCAGTGCAGCGAATCGGACGCCCATCTCATTCTGAGCGAGGAGAACACCGCGGCGCGCCTGCTCACCCGTCCCGGCGAGGCGATCTACAACGACGCCAACGGCCTCTACGAGGGGAACCATCCCTTTCAGGTTTTCTGGCTGCCCGACCACGAGCGCGAGCGATACCTCCGGGCGGTCCGCGAGAAGGTCGCGTCCCTGAGGCGAAAGCTGCCTTCGCGGATCGTTTTCGAAGGGAACATCCCGGCGGACATTCGCGAAAACGACGCGTTCGAGTCGCTGATGGAGACGGCGGCCGCGGCGCGAAAGACCGCCTCGCCGGTCGCCTGGCTCGGCTCGGCGGTGGCGATCAAGGAACCGACGAGCGTCCGCTTTGGGCGCCAGCACGGAGAGAACGTCCTTCTCGTCGGCCACGGGGAGGAACTCGTCCAGGGGATATTCGCGTCGATGACGGCCAGTCTGGCATTGCAAGCCCCCGGGGCACGTTTCGTTCTCCTCGACGGGACCCGCGCGGACGAGCGGGATGAAGACCACTGGGCGGACCGGCTCGCCGCGGCGTTGGGCGAGTCTTTCCGGTTGGCCGGCCCGCGCGAGGCGGCCGCGGCGATTGAAGAGGTGGCGGCCGAGGTGTCCGCCCGCCAGACGGAACACGCGCAGGACCGCCCGCCGATCTACGTCTTCGCGTACAATCTGCCCCGGTTCCGCGACCTCCGCCAGAGTGACGACGATTTCAGCTTCGGCGGGTTCGGCGAGGACAAGCCCCCCAGCCCGGCCGCGCGGTTCTCCTCGATCCTCTCCGACGGTCCGGTCGTGGGGGTCCACACGTTCGCCTGGTGCGACTCCTACAACAACGTCAACCGCGCTCTGGACCGCCGCAGCATGAAGGAATTCGAACTGCGGATCGTCTTCCAGCTCAATCCGACCGACTCCAGCCAACTCGTCGACTCCCCCGGCGCGGCCCATCTGGGAACCTACCGCGCCCTCTTCTACGATGAGCGGGACGGCCTCCTGGAGAAATTCCGGCCGTACGCATTTCCGGAGGAGGGATGGCTGGATCGGCTGGGGAAGCGATGCACCCCGGGATAAGCCAGAGATAAGAACGTCCGGCGGTTACGTTCCGGTCTCATCGGCAATGAGTTCCTCGAACGACTGCCGCCCGCGGATCAATCGCGATTCTCCCCCCTCGATCAGGACTTCCGGGGCCATGGGCTTGGAATTGTAGTTCGAACCCATGACCGCCCCATAGGCCCCGGCGCATTCGATCGCGAGGTAGTCTCCCACCGAGGCTTGTGGAAGCGGCCGCTTTGACACGAATCCGCCTTCCTCCTGCGTGAAGATGTCCCCCGACTCGCACAGGGGTCCGCCGACGATCACGTCTTGCAGCGGACGCTCTCCACCCCCCTCGCGCGGGACCACGGCGATGGGATGGTAGGCTCCGTAGAGAACCGGCCGGGCGAGGTTGTTGAATCCCGCGTCGACCAGATAGAAGAGATTGTCTTGCTGCCGTTTGACGGCGCGGATCTCGGTGATGAGTGTTCCACTTTCGGCGACCAGATACCGGCCCGGTTCGACCTCGAGGGTGATCTTCCTTTCCAGGCGGTCTTCGACCCGCTTCCGCGAGGCATCCCAGGCTCGAAAGAAGGCATCGACGTCGAGCCCCGTTTCGCCATCGCGGTAGGGGGTGGGAAGCCCGCCGCCGGTACTGAGCGTATCGATATCTTCTCCCGCTTGGGCGACGGCCGCCTCCATCGCCGCGCAGACCTGGCTGAGGTGCTCGAAATCACTCCCCGAGCCGATGTGCATATGCAGCCCCGTGATCCGCAGGCCGTACTTTGCCGCACGGTCCACGCAATCCGGGAGCTGCTCGTGCCAGATGCCGTGTTTGGATTGGGGACCGCCGGTATTCGTCTTGCGGACGTGGCCATGGCCGAAGCCGGGATTGATCCGCAGCGTGATGGCGCGGCCCGGGGCTGCCTCGCCTAGCTGATCGATCATGTCGGCGGAGCCGCAGTTGACGTGAATTCCGCTTTCGACGACCAGCGCGAGCGACTCGGAGTCGAAGATGTCGGCCGTGTAGACAATCGGATGGGGCGAGCCAAACCGGGAGTATCCGGCCGCCAGGGCGCGGCGGATTTCAAACGCGCTGACGGCGTCGATCGCCGCTCCTTCCCGGCGGATCAGATCGAGGATCGCCAGATTGGAACAGGCCTTCTGGGCGTATCGGACGACGTCGAAGGCCGCCAGGTCTTTCACCCGGCGGCGGATCAGGGCCGCGTCGTATACGAACAGCGGGGTCCCGTACTCGCGGACGAGTTCCGCGATCGGCCACGTGGCGATTTCAGTGCGAATGAGGGGAAAATGGGCCTGCTCGGGCATGTTCAAACCGGAAAAAGTGACGCTGATGATACTTTGAAACGGCTCTGGGACGGACAACGGCGTCTATTCTGATGATTCAGGCCGAAACCGACAACCCCCTTCGGCGGCAACGGTGCGCCTCGGTTCCCGAGTGGGCCGGGAAAAAAGAACGCCGCCGGAGGTCTCTCCGGCGGCGTTTTCACGGGTTCTATTGGGCAAATCCCGTTACTGCTGCGGTCCGCCCAGCGGGAGCGATTTCAGCATGGCGGCGGCCGTCTTGATGATCCCCTTTTCAAGCTCGATCCGGACTTTCGTACCGTTCTCGACCGGTTCGCCGGTGATGACGAGGTGATCGTCGCTTCCAGCCTGCGAGAGGACCATGGCGGCCATCATGGCCGGACCCTTGACCTGGTCTTCCTCGGCGACCGCGGCGATGAACGCGGCGAGCTTGGCGGAGGAAAGGGTCATGCGGAACGGGAGGACCTCCTTGGAGGCATCGGCGGCCGATTGTTCGATCGCCTTCTTGAGCATCGCCTCGGCGTCCCTGCCGACGGCCAGATAGACGCTGTCCAGCGTGAATCCGGCCCATGCAGTAACCGTGGGGCCGAGCAACTGCCGCAGCATCTGGGCGTTATCGGCGTCGTCCGGAATCGGCATTTCCACCTTGTGGAGCGTAACTCCGCCGACCGTCGCGGCGTCGACCGTCAGGGCATCCGCGACCTTGGGCTCTTCCTTCTTGGCGACTTCGATCAGCTCGCCCAGCGCGCTCTCGAGATCCTTCGCGTTTGGTAGATAGGCTCCGGCGACCATCGTCATGCCGCTCGGGTCCAAGACGGCCGACATGGCGAAGTCCTGCTTGCCCTCTTCGATCGCCTTCGTGGCGATCTCGAAGAGACGGCCGGCCAGCCGCTTGGCGGTCTCCCTCTGTTCGGCGGAGAGAGATTCCTCTTCAAGCGCGTCGCCCATGTTCTTCTCGACCGACTTGAGCATGTTGAGCTGCTGTTGCTTGTCGCTCTCGGAGAGGGTTCCCATCACCTGCATCGCGATGGCCGCCTCGTCCATCATGAAGCCGGAAAAAGCGGACGGACCCTTCTTAACCAAGGCAAAGTCCTTGGCCGTCTCCGAATCCGGCTTCGCCGTCACCTCCAGATCGAGGTAGATCGTTTCCGTCTGGTCATCGATCGCCAAGGCCACCGTCAGGTCCTTCATGTCGTCGATGAGCTTCAGAATCTGCTGAATCCCCTGCATTCCCACTTTCTTGCGCAGCGCGAAATCCTCGTCGCTTTCGCCGGGTTGCTGCTGCATCCCGATCTCCGCCCCCATTTGAATATTTTCGATTCCCTGCTTCTTCAGGGATTGGGGAATGTTCTCGACCAGAACCTTAACCGCCAGGTCATACTTCTTCGGCAGTTCACCCAAGAGCTTCTCCGGATCGGCCGGCACCGATTTTAACTCGTCCGGGTTCCGCGTCACGAAGGCCCAGCCGCCTTTCTCCTGTGCGTAGAGTCGCTCCGGCATGTTCGAGTGACTCAGCGAATAGACGCCGTCCCCCTCTTCGCCGATCGTAAACCCGAGCGCCTCCAGAAGCGGACCCATGTCGGTCATCTTCTCGACCGGAACGAACATACTTCCGGGGAAGCTCGATCCCGAATCATCCGTTTCGATAATCATGCCCCAGGGACGGGTCTTGTCGAGGCCCTCTACGCCGGCCCCGTCGGTCGCCATGATCAGAATTCCCTCCAGCCCTTGGGCCATGTCGGGATTGCCGCCCAGCTTGCCGATGAGTCCGACGTCCTGCTTGATGGCGTCATATCCGGAAAAGGACACGACCAGGACCGGCTTCGTCGCCGTCTCCTGTGCTACCGCGGGGAGACAAACGCCCAGCAGCACGGCCATCGCCAACAACGTCAAATGCACTTTCTTCACGATACACGGCTCCTTTCACACAAGGGTAGTCATGGCCTTCACCGGTTTCGCGGACCTCCGTCGGCAAGCTAAAAACAACCGGTGAAAGACGTATAGGGAATCGTAAACTCTAACAATATATAAGGCTTTACGCGATGTGAAAGCCCCTCGGCCGACCCTCAATCCGGCTTGTCGCGGGAGACAATTCTGCGCGTCTTGCGCATTTTGCCGGCGCGGCCATCTCGGACGCGACTAATCGAATATAGATTATGCCTGAGGCTCCGCGTTGGGAACTCATCTCTTTCGCTCCGGTTCGTCCGATATTGGAAGGAATGTCGGCAAAAAGCAGGATTTCGGAATGAAGTATTTCGCCATCTATTCTCAAGTATGCCCAGAAGCACTTTTTAATGAGTTATTCTGTTTTTTTACGCCGCAGCCCACGTCAGGAGCCACCTCTGGTACCACTACTACCTGAATCAAATCTCTATTGACGAACGACTACAACGGAAGGACGCATTACGGCCGAAATCCGGATTCGGTTCAAGTCCTGTCCGACAAAAGTTGTCCGAGCTCGTTTGCGAAACCGGGAAGAGAATCGATTTCGGACTCTCTTCACGGGAGAGCGCGACCCGATCGCCCTGGCGGCGTTTGGTCGTTGTGTGCGCAAGCTGGTCGCCAAGGTGACCGCCTATAAGGGAAGTCTGTCGGCGAAGCCCGAGCGGACGAAGGTGAAAAAGGGGACGGTGCACGAATGGCACTTGCGCATCCCTAACCTCTTCCGCGCATTAGCTTTCGGTAGTTTT
>CAZFQG010000165.1:0-14701 GCA_964520785.1 uncultured Planctomycetaceae bacterium
GTTCTTGTCTTGCATTCCGGATGCCAGGTTTCCATGGATTGAACGTGAGCGGTTGAACAGGTTGCTCCCCACCTTGAAGGGATTGCATTTTATCCCTCCGGGTAAAGACATTACCGCCACCCTGAACTTGGGGGTCCTACGAGAACTGTGGCGCAGGCCTCTTGATTTGGCGGTAATTGCCGGTTGGGGAAACCCCACATGCCTGCTCGCGGCGCTGATCTGCCTGTTTCGGCGGATTCCGTTCATGCTGCGCGCGGACAAACGGCTGGACCCCGCGCCCGCCAAGCGATGGCGTGCGTCGTCGCGTCTTCTGGTTCTGCCGATTATCCGCAGAAGCGCCGCCTGTCTGGGAATATCCAAGCCGGCGACGACATTTTTCACCCACGTTGGCGTTCCGAAGGAAAGGGTGTTCTTGGTCCCATGCCTTTCCCACTTGGACGAGTACCGGCAGGCATTTCTCGCGGTGTCCGAGGCGACGGTGGATATCCGCTCCGAGCTGGATACCCCGCCCGGGGCATGCGTCGGCATCTACGCGGGCCGGTTGGAAAAAGTCAAAGGTGTCGATATCCTGTTGGAAGGCTTGCGGGGGGTGCAACCCCAAGAGCGTCCCTTTTTATGGATTGCCGGTGATGGTTCGCGGAGGGCCTCCCTGGAACATTTCGCGAAGACGCACGCGCTTCCGGTTCGGTTCTTGGGGTTTCAGCGGAATGATAGGCTACCCTTATATTACCGGTCCGCCGATTTCCTGGCGTTGCCGTCGCGCCACGAACAATGGGGGATCGTGGTGGCCGAGGCGATGTCGTGCGGTCTGCCGGTCGTTTTGTCGGAGTACGTCGGGGCGCGCTTCGACCTGCTACGAGAAGGGACGAACGGATTCGTTGTCAAGGGGAATGATCCGGCCGAGTGGAGTCAGGTTCTTCGCCGTTGCGCGGCCGAACGCGACCGGCTGGCACGGTTGGGCCGGTCCGCCCTTGAAACGACCTCGGAATACGGCAAGGAAGCGAGCGTACGGGAATTCCTCGCCGCGGTGGAAACCGTTTTTCCAATTACCCCACCCCGCCGAGAGGACGACGAATCGCATCCGGGCCGACGGCTCGGGGCGAATGGAAGAGAATCCGCGGTCAGCCGCGGGTAGTGCCGATTGAAAGGCGCAAACCGCCGAGCCGGCGGCGCTTTCATCGGCGGCTTTAGGAATCCGCGAACGTACATGACGCGACTTTGAAGGAAATTCAGCTCCATGAGCGGCACCTCAACCAACATGACGCCCCTGGACTACCGTTACCTCCCGGTGGCGACGAGCCGCCCCGCCTCCAGGAGTACGCGGGCCAGCCTGATAACCATCTTTTTTCTCGCGGGTATCTCGGTCTCGTTGCCGTACGTGCGGCCCAACTTGGATACCGTCCGGTGGGTGATGCTCTGCACGGTCATCCTGTCTTGGCTGATCTTCAACGTCAAGTACCTCTTCCAACCGGCGCTCCCGCGATGGCTGATCGTCTATCTGGCTCTGTATGTTACGATGTGCATGGCCTCGTCGCTGTGGTCCGCGAACCCCGTATACACGCTGACCCGGGGAATCTCGCTGGCGCTTTTGTTCGTATTTCTTTCGGTATTCGCCACGATCGTGCGGCGGTACCGATGTGAATCGGTCGCCTGCACCTGCATCGCCTTGTACGGGACGCTGCTGCTGTTACCCGGCTTGGTCTTGGAACGTGCGGGGGTGGGGACCGTGCCGTGGACCTACTATCCGATTTATCTCGGAACACGCTACGCGGGCATCCTGTGGAATCCGAATCAGATCGCGGTTACCGTCGTCACGATGTTCCCCGTCCTGTTCGCCCTGTGGTGGAAGGGAAAGGTCCGGCGGTTATGGGCGATTCCGGCCATGGTCGTGTTCGTCGTATCGCTGCTGCTGTGCGGCTCTCGCGCAGGATTCGTCGGTTTTCTCGTCGGTCTGTTTGCATTCTTCGCGGTCAACTACCGGCTGAAATGGTTCGTGCCGGGCGCGGCGGCCGTATTGTTGGTCGGGTGGACCAGTCTGGAAGCGAGTCCCGCGCTGAAGACCAAGGTGGAGCAATTCATCTTCCGAAGCGAACACGTCCGGATGGAAGATGTCTCCGTCGCGGAAGCCAGCAAGAATAGAATGCTCGTGTGGACCCCGGTTCTTCAGCAAATACGGCAGAGACCCTTCTTCGGGTGGGGATTCGCGATGGGAGGCGCCCAGCTTCACAGGAGAGAAGTCCAGGCGCACAACTCCTATCTCCAGGTGGCACAAGAACTCGGGTTGTTCGGACTGGCATTCTTCATGGTCTTGGTCTTGGCGCTGCTGTACGCTCTATTCAAGCTGGTAATCCTCCATGCTCCCGTCCCGGATCGCGTTCTCTATTCCGGTTTCGCGGGCGTGGTCGCCGGTGGTCTCGTGAACGCGTTTTTCGAAAGCTGGCTTTTCTCCGTTGGTAATTTGGGCGCGATGCCGTTTTGGGCTTGTGCTTTCCTGGTTCTGTCCGTGAACCGGACGGATTCTCATGGACGGCCCTTGAAACAAGAGACGAAGAAGAAAACCGGTAGACCGGCTTGAGAGCGTATGCCTCCGACTTGGGTTGGAACATCGAATCCGATTCATTCTCTCTTACTCAACCAGAAAACATTAACTCCACCATGAAGATACTCCACGTCATTCCTGGCATCGACCCGCGGTCCGGAGGCCCGCAATATGCGCTGCGCAGGCTTGTCGAAGGGCAAATCGGCCAGGGGCACTCGGTATCCGTTCTGACCACCAGTTTCCAGTCCGGACGTCCGAAGGCGGAAGACGAGGATTTTCTCGCCCGTGTCAGGAGTGAGTCCGCCTTCGCCGGGGCGAATCTCGTGATAACTCCTTCGTGGCGGGGCCGCCGGGGCGTGTTCCGTAGTCTGCGGTTTACTCCGCGCGGGGCAAGCTGCTTCCGGAATTTGGTGAAGAATCCGGCCACGTGTCCCGACGTGATTCACTTTCACGAGATATTCTCTCACCTGCTGGCCACGAGTGGCGCGAATGCGCGCCGGTACGGGATCCCCTACGTAATCACGCCCCACGGCAGCCTGGACGAGGTGTGCTACCGAACCGGGCACACGATGCTGAAGAGGATATTCGCGGCGATCTGGTTAAGGGACAGCCTAAGGTACTCGTCGTTCCTTCACGTGACTTCCGAGTTTGAGGCCGCGCAGGTGTCGCATTTGAGCAAATGGATTTCCGAAGCGTCGATTCGGATCATCCCTCTTGGCGCCGATCTGCCTCAATACGATTCGGATTTCGCCCGGAACGAGTTTAGGAAGGCATTTCCACAACTCAACGGGCGGCGTTTCATCTTCCACCTGGCGCGAATTCACCAGATTAAGCGCCTTGAAATTCTCGTTCGTGCATTGGCGAGGCTCCCCGAGGATTGCCAGGACGTGCTGCTGGCGGTCGCGGGCCAGGATTCGGGCCATCTGTCCGCCGTCAGAAAAGTCATCGACGAATGCGCGCTCGCCGACAGAGTGCTTTTTCTCGGATTCGTCAGCGGGGCGGCGAAACAGGGAGCGTTCGAGGCGGCTGCCGCTTTTGCGCTGCCGTCGCGCCACGAGAATCACGGCGTCTCGGTTTTGGAGGCGCTTATCCACGGCGTACCCGTTGTGGTCACCCCCCAAGTCGCCAGCCAGAAATATGTGCAAGAGACGGGTTGCGGCTCGATCGTGGAAGGAACTCCCGAGGCCTTCGCGACGGCCCTGACGGACATTTTGAGGCATCCACAAGGAGGTGCGTCCCGCCATGCGATCGATACGATTACGAAGCTCCTCTCTTGGGATCGAGTCCTGAAGGATATCGACGAACTGTACCGGGAAATGCTGGCGATGCGGGATTCGGACCGCGCGCGGTGCGAAGCTCGTCCGTGCAACCCGGTGGAATGAAGGAACAAACAGACCCGGCATGAGAGTCTTGCACGTAATACGCTCCCTCGATCCGAAATGCGGCGGTCCGCCCGGCGCAATAAGGAGTATTGTCCCCGGACAGGTCCGTCGGGGTCACGAAGTATCCATTCTGACGACGACGATCCGACACCGAGAAACGAATCACCTTCCACTGTCCGAGTTCGAGGAATCAATCCGTGGTGAATCGGTTTTCGAAGGGGTGAATCTTTGCATCGCGCGCGCCTACGAAGGATATGGCCCGGCCCGCGCGTTCGCCTACGCGCCGGAGGGGATTCGCTGGTTCCTTCGACGGCTCCAAGAACCCGCCGGCAAGTTCGACGTCATTCATTTGCACGAAGTCTTCAGCTATTTACACGCGATGATTCCGGGGCTTGCTCGCCGGAATTCGATCCCGTACATCTTTCGGCCCGCCGGAGGGCTCGATAAGATGTGTTTTAATCGGGGTCACCGCCTGCTGAAGAAGGCATTCTCGTATTGTTGGCTGAAACAGGGGATTCAGGGAGCCGCCTTCGTTCACGTCACCTCGCTGCTCGAAGCGCAGCAAATCGGCCACCTTTCCGGTTGGGTCGATGCGGACCGAGTTCGTCTGATCCCTTTCGGTTTTCAGCCGGACTGCGCGCGGGACAAGAACTCCCTCGACAGGTTTCTGGCCCGGTTCCCGGAACTGAACGGACGACGTATCATCCTCCATACCGCCAGGATCCATGCAATCAAGCGATTAGATTGGGTGGTCGAGGCTATCTCGCTCCTCCCTCGGGAGTTCTCGGACGTGGTGTTGCTCGTTGCCGGCAGCGACAGCGGATATCGGTCCGTCGTCGAACGCGCGATCCGCAATTGCGGACTAGAAGGCCGCGTCGTCTTCGCCGGATTTCTCTCCGATGAACTCAAAGAGGGCGCTTTCGAAGCGTCCAGCGTGTTCGTCATGCCTTCGGTCCACGAGAACTATGGTTTCGCGGTCGTCGAGGCGCTCGCGCACGGCGTTCCTTCCGTCGTCACGCGCGGAGTCGCCAGCAGCGTTTACGTTCGCGATTCGGGGGCGGGTTTCGTGGTCGACGATTCTCCAACCGCCATCGCGGAAGGCCTCCGGGAGGCACTTTCGACTAACCTTGATGAAGTGGGCCGGAAGGCGCAGGAGTTCGTTCGACAACACCTTTCCCAGGAAAGTTGCCTGGATGCGATTGACGGTATGTACCGCGACTCTCTCGGGAACGCGACGCCGTAATTCGAACTACCATGTATCGCGGAGATGTCCCCACAAATAACGCACATGCTAACGGAATAGCCCAAAGCCGTGGATTCGGAGGCGTCGCGATTCGTTCGAATGGTGTTTCCGCCCGCAAGGTACGCACGATTCCTCCAGTCGATTGGGTGATGAGTCCGCCGCGAAATCGGAGGAGACCATTTTCCGCGCATCCATCACAGGGATATCGATTTATCCGTAACGCCGTTTGATTTGAACGCCCACCGGAATGTTTGCGATTCAGCGAAAGATATACGAGTCTCTTCCCCCCGTTTGCCAGGGTCCGCTTGCCTGGATACCTTTCCGCTATTTGGCCGGCAAGTCATATCGGATCATACTCGATCGATCCACGGGCGTGGAAACCGCGTCGCGCGAGGAGGTGCTCCGAATCAGCGAGCGCTGTCTGGGGCCGTTATTGCGATTCGCGGTCGAAGAGGTGCCTGCCTATCAACCATTCAAGGAGGCCGTAAAGAGGTACTCGCCACGCGAGGCTCTCAAGGCCTTTCCGATCATTTCCAAGGAAGTAATCCAGAACGATAAGGAGAGGTTCTTGCCGAGAAACCTGGCGAGTATACCCCACTATAGGGTCTCCACCGGGGGCACCTCGGGACGCCAGCTCGATTTCTATCACGACGATGATTCCCAGCGGATCGAACTGGCATTCATGCATCGCCAATGGAAACGCGTCGGCTACTCCCCGCGATCGTTGAAAGGCACCTTTCGCGGAGTTGATTTCAGACACGTGCGTCCCGAACGGCGGGTATTCTGGCAGCGCAACCCGGTTTACCGCGAATGGCAGTTCTCCCCCTTCCACATGAGCGAATCCACCCTGCCGTTCTATGCGAAGCATCTTCAAGACGTCCGGCCGCCTTTTCTGCACGGCTATCCTTCGGCAATCTCGACCTTGGCTCAATACGTCAAAGACCAGGGGCTTCCTCCCTCTTCTTTCGGCGTCAGGGCGGCTCTGCTCGCGTCGGAACCCGTTTTTCCCGAGCAACGGGAAATCATCGAAGCCGCCTTTGATTGCAGAGCGTTCTCTTGGTACGGGCACAGTGAACGGCTCGTCTTGGCCGGGGAATGCGAGAAGAATTCATCCTATCATCAAATTCCGGATTATGGATTTCTGGAAATGCTCGACGGGGAGGGAAATGCCGTCGAGGACGGAGAACTCGGCGAAATCGTCGGCACCACCTTCTGGAATCGTTCCTTCCCTCTAATTCGATATCGAACGGGTGATTTCGCGAGGCGGCTTCATTGGCGATGCGAGTGCGGACGCAATCACGATCGATTCGATAACGTGCAGGGTCGTCGTGAAAAAGACTATCTAATCGGTCGCAGTGGCGCAAAAATCGTGGATACCGGCATGCATGGCGTCATTTTTCAGCATGTGGCGAGATACCAATGCTATCAAGATACGCCCGGCGCCATGCAATTGCGAATCATGCCCCTGCCGGGTTTCGTGTCGAAGGACGGAGAGAGAATTCTCACGGCCTATCGACGCAAGCTTCATGGCGAACTGGAGGTCGAGCTTGTCGTAGTCAAGGATATTCCACTGACGGAGCGGGGAAAGCTGGTGAGGATCGTACGGGATATTCCGGGAACTTGACCTGCCCGGATTTCTCCGCGGACAACGTATATTTGCGAATACTCACCGTCCTATCGCCGAATCGTAACTCCGGCGGAGCGCTTATCGCCAACGGCTCCGCCGTTTCGAGCAGAACAAAAGCTTCATGAAACAACTAACACAACACCTGAAAACCGGTCAAATTCGTGTCCAAGACGTTCCGCGGCCCATTTTGCGGCCCGGGGGGATCGTCGTGCGGACGTCCAGGTCGCTGATTTCGGCCGGCACCGAGAAAATGATGACCTCGCTGGGGAAGAAGTCATTGCTCGGAAAGGCGAAGGAACGGCCCGATCTGGTGAAGAAGGTTCTCGAGAAGATCAAACGGGACGGTTTCCTGGCGACGTTGCAGACCGTCCGAGATAAGCTCGACAGCGAGATGGCCCTCGGCTACAGCAACTGCGGAACCGTGCTGGAGGTCGGTAAGGAGGCGCGGCGGTTCGAAGTGGGCCAACCGGTCGCCTGCGCCGGGGCCGGTTACGCGAATCACGCGGAAGTGAATTACATTCCCCGGCTGCTGGCGGTGCCGATCCCGGGAGGCGTCTCGATGGAGGCGGCCGCGTACACCACCGTCGGCGTGATTGCGCTGCAGGGAATCCGCCTGGCCGATCTCCGCGTCGGCGAGACGGCCCTCGTCCTCGGTTTGGGACTAATCGGGCAGCTCTCCGTGCAGATACTCAAGGCCTCCGGCTGCCGAGTCGCAGCCGTGGATGTTTCGAACGACCGGGTCCGTCTGGCGACCGAATTAGGTGCCGATTTGGCATTGACCCTCGAAGGGGAGAAGACGGAACGGCGGATTCTCGACTTCACCCGAGGACGCGGCGCCGACGCGGTCCTGATCACGGCCGCTACCTCCAGTAACGAACCCGTCGAACAAGCGGCACGGCTGGCGAGAGATCGGGCAAAAGTCATCATGGTCGGGGTCACCGGCATGGACATTCCGCGGCGGGACTATTTCGAAAAGGAACTCACGTTCATTGTCTCGCGTTCCTACGGGCCCGGACGGTACGACACGAACTACGAGGAACACGGGCACGACTACCCGGTCGGCCACGTCCGCTGGACGGAAAACCGGAATATGGAGGCGTTTTTGGATATGGTCGCCTCGGGAGCCGTACGGCCGGAACCGTTGACGACCCACCGATTCCCCATCGACGAGGCGGACAAGGCGTTCGAGTTGATCCTTCAAGGGAACGAACCGTTTCTCGGGATTATCCTGGAGTACCCAGACCGCCCCGAAAGGGCCGCCGACTCGCGGATATTTCTGAAGGCGACCCAGCCGGCGAAGGCCAAGGATCGCGTCGGCGTTTCATTCATCGGAGCCGGAGCCTTCGCCCGGGCGGCGCTTTTGCCGAACGTGTCGAAGCGGGACGACGTGGTCCCGCGAGGCGTCGTAACGGCCTCCGGAATGACCGCCAAGTCGTCGGGTGACAAGTTCAACTTCGCCTTCTGTTCGTCCGAGGAGTCGGACGTCTTGCAGGACAAGGAAACGGACGTCATCTTTCTCGCGACGCCCCACACGCGGCACGCCGACGGAATCCGCAAGTCGCTGGAGGCGGGCAAGGCGGTGTTCGTCGAGAAGCCGCTGGCCGTCGATATGGATGGATTGAAGTGCGTCTGCGAGGCGATCAAGAAGAGTCCGCGGAATTTGATGGTCGGTTTCAATCGGCGGTTTTCGCCGCTGGCGGCCGACATGAAGGCGTTCCTCGCGGGACGAGGGCCGATGAGCGTTCAGTACCGGTGTAACGCAGGAGCGGCCCCGGACGGACATTGGGTCAGCGATCCGACCGAAGGGGGAAGAATCATCGGCGAGGCATGCCACTTCTTCGATTTTTTCGCGTTCTTGACCGGATCGGCGCCCACGAGCGTCTACGCCGCCGCGCCGACGCTCGACTCCATCGACGACGCCGCCGTCACCGTGACGTATGAGGACGGATCCGTCTGCCAACTCCTCTACGCTTCGAACGGGCCGGGTTCGTATGGGAAGGAGCGGGTCGAGGCATTCTCAGGGGGGGTGGCGTGCGTTTTGGAGGATTTCCGGTCGCTGAGTTTTCATGCCGATGGAAAATGTCCCAAGCCGAAAAAACTGATGAAGGCGGACAAGGGCCACGCCGCCGAGATCGCCGCGTTTCTCGACGCGGTCCGCGAGGGAAAGCCGTCGCCGATTACGGCCGAATGCCTGGTCGAGACGACCCTCGTCACGTTTGCCGTGGATGAGAGTATTCAGCGGGGAAAGGCGATTTCGATTTCCGGCTTGAAGGAAAAACTTGCTACTGTAGACTAGAGATTTTGCAGCCTGATTGGAGCCGTCCTGGTGAAGATTCTTTTTCTTTCCCACTATTTCCCCCCCGAGGTCAACGCCCCGGCGTCGAGAACCTATGATCATTGCGTCCGGTGGGTGAAGGCGGGGCACGAGGTAACGGTCGTAACCTGCGCCCCCAACTGCCCCGACGGCGTCGTCTACCCGGGCTACGCGAACCGTTTCCGCTCTCAGCGGGAGGAAATGGACGGCATCAGGGTGATTCGCGTGTGGACGTACGTCGCGCCGAACGCCGGAACGACAAGGCGTATTCTCAACTACCTCTCCTACATGTGGAGCGCCCTGTGGACGGCCCTGTGGCTCCCTCGCCCCGATGTCGTCATCGCGACCAGCCCTCAGTTCTTCTGCGGATGGGCGGGCGTTCTTTTCCATTGGTTGAGAAGAGTGCCGTTCGTTCTGGAAATCCGCGATATCTGGCCGGAATCGATCGAGGCGGTCGGCGCGATGCGAAACAAGCCGGCGCTGGCCGTTCTGGAGATGCTGGAACGGACGATGTACCGGTCCGCCAACCACATCATCACCGTGGGACAGGGATACAAGGACAATATCCTTTCCAAGGTTCCCCTGGAGGGTCGGATTTCCGTCATCACCAACGGCGTCGATTTGAATGCCTTCCGACCGCAACCCCGCGACGAATCGTGGCTTGAGAAACACGGCCTGCGCGGCAAGTTCGTCTGCTCGTACATCGGAACGATCGGAATGGCCCACGGCCTGGAGGTGATTGTCAAGGCGGCCCGACTGCTGAAGGAAATGGGGCGCCGGGACGTCGCGTTCTGCCTCGTGGGAGATGGAGCGGCCAGGGCGGAGCTTCAACGACAAGTCGACGACGCCGATTTGCGGGAGTGGGTCGTGTTCACCGGCCGCCTTCCAAAATCGGAAGTCCCGACGGTCTTGGCCAGTTCCGACGCCTGTTTGATTCACTTGCGCGGCTGCGAGCTTTTCGGCACGGTCATGCCGTCCAAGATATTCGAAACGCTCGCGATGGGCCGGACAATCATCATGGGCGTCCGCGGCGAGGCGTGTGACGTGGTTCTGGATTCAGGGGCAGGCGTGGAGATGGAGCCGGATTCGCCGGAGTCGTTGGTCCAAATCGTGGAAACGCTTTCCGAAGAGCCGGAAGAGGCGGCCGAACGCCAAAAGGCGGCTCGTGAATACGTGGCGAAGCACTACAACCGCGACGTGCTTGCGGGCCGATTTCTCGGTATTCTCGATGAACTCGTCCGGCCGGGATCACCGCGAACCGGCCGGGAGTGCCGGACACGGTCGGATGACTCCGGCGAGGACTCGGAGACCGAAGAATGCGTCGCGGAAGCGGAGCGGTCGTAATGGCGGTTCCGCGGTCCAGTCGCCTGGCACGCTGCGTCGCGCTGTGCCGGTATCACCGCCCTACACAGTTTCTTCGTCGCGCGTTGGCGATTCTTCGAAAAAGGTCGCCGCTGGACGTCGGCACAGCGATGTCAAACGGGTTGACGTCCTTGCCGTCTTGCCGCGAAGGGGTTTCATTCAACCAATTGCTCCGCGCTAAGACCGATACGTCTTCAAATCCACCGGATGGGGATTTCGACAGCCTCCCGAGCGGCAAATTCACGCTCCTTTGCGAAACCCACGACCTCGGCTTTCCCATCGACTGGCGGTGCGATTCGGTGGCGGTGTCGCATTTGTGGCGGTTTCATCTGCATTATCACGAGTTCCTGCTGGGTCTCGTGCTTTCGGCGCCGAACCCGGCGGAGGCGGACGAGCGGCTCGCGGCGGCGTGGCGGATCATCGAAGACTGGATGCGCCAAAACCGGCCGAATGACCGGCGGACTCGGTTGGATGCCTGGCATCCGTTTTGTATTTCCAAACGCTTGCCGGTTTGGATGCTCCTCTGGACGGCGCGCCGGCCGGAGGGAGAGATGGCAAAGGCCGTCTTGGCGAGCATGTTCGCGCAGGCGCGGTTTCTCGCCTCGCACCTGGAGCGGGACTTGGGGGGAAACCACCTCCTGGAAAACCTCCGGACGCTCATCCTCGCCGGGGCGTTCTTTAGCGGCCCCGAAGCCGAGCGTTGGCTCGACCGGGGAATCCGCCTTTTTCGCCGTGAGGTGAAGGAACAGTTTCTACCCTCCGGCGAGCACTTCGAACGCGCGCCCATGTATCATGCGATCGTGCTCGACATGGTTTTCGACCTGCGCGATCTGCTGGCCGAACTCCGCCGTGAATTCGCCCGCGAGTGTGGGGAACTCGCCGCGCGGATGGGCGGCTTCCTGCGCGGCATCGTCCACCCCGACGGCGAGGTCCCCCTTTTAGGCGATTCCGCGTTCGGCGAAGCGCCACCGACTCCGGCCATTCTCGCTCGGGCGGAAGAACGGCCGTCCGGAGGCCCCACGGAGGGCGCGCGGTGCGTGGGGGACTACTGGTCTTTCCGCGATGGTGGCGATTTCCTCTTGTTCGACCGGGGTCCGGTCGGCGCCGACCATCTGCCGGCGCACGCGCATGCCGACCTGCTCACCTTCGAGGCGTCTCTCGGCGATCGTCGGGTTTTCGTCGACTCCGGCGTCTTCAACTACGAAGCTGATTCGATGAGGGCCTACTGCCGTGGAAGCGCAGCGCACAACGTGCTCGTAGTTGACGAAGTGGACCAGTGCGATATGTGGTCGAAGTTTCGCATGGGATATCGAGGACATCCGTCGGGGCTGGAAGAGGGTGCCGGTGGAGACCTTGTATGGGCGTCCGCCCGACACGACGCATACCGCCGGCTGGGCGTGCCGCGAGTGGAGCGGCTCATCGCGTGCCGTTGCGGTGGGCCGTGGTTCTTCATCGATTCGGCCGAGGGCGCGGCGGAACACGTCTTCACGAGCCGCTTTCACCTGCATCCGGACGTCGAACCGGTTCCCGCCGGCGACGACGCGGTCGAATTCGACGTGGACGGACGCCGTTACCTCTTCCGATGCGTCGGCGCCGCCGGCGTGGAGGTTGAGCCCGCCTGGTATTGTCCCCGATTTGGCGAGAGACGTCCCGCTCGCGCGGTCGTGTACCGCCAGACCGGGGTCCCCCCACTCCGCGTCGCATGGTGCCTAGACCCCAAGGACTCGCGGGGAACGGCGCGTTGGATCTCGCCACGTTCATTCCAATATGAAGACAGCCGGCGCGTAATCGAAGTCGACGTGCCGTCGCGGACATTCAATACGAAGGAGAAATCCCTTGGCTGAACTGAGACTTGCCTGCATCGTCGGAGCACGGCCCAATTTCATGAAGATGGCGCCCCTGCTCCGCGCGTTCGAGAAGTATCCGCGAATCGAGGCGGTCCTCGTTCACACGGGCCAGCACTACGACAAGAACCTCTCCGACGTCTTCTTCGAGGAACTGGAAATGAAGCGACCGGACATTTCCCTGGAAGTCGGATCCGGGAAGCACGGCGCGCAAACGGCGCGGGTCATCGAACGGTTCGAAGCGGTATTGGAAGAGGCGGCCGCGGAGGGGAGGCCGTTTCACCGGGTGATTGTCGTCGGCGACGTGAACTCGACGATGGCCGCGACCCTGGCGGCGGTGAAGCTGGGGGTTCCGGTCGCGCATGTCGAGGCCGGATTGCGGAGCTTCGATCGGACGATGCCGGAGGAACTCAACCGGATCGTCACCGATTCGCTCTGCGATATGCTTCTGGTTTCAGAGTCCAGCGGGGTGGAACATCTGAAGAAGGAGGGGCACACCGATAACGAGATCCATCTCGTCGGCAACGTGATGATCGACACGCTCATGGCGCTTCTTCCCAAGGCGAGAGAGCAAAATGCGCCGGGCCGGCTAGGACTGGAGCCGGGCGAGTACGGCGTCGTCACGCTGCACCGCCCCGGCAACGTGGACGCGAAGGAGACGCTCGAACCGCTTCTGGACGTTCTGATCGACGTCTCGCGGCGCGTGCCGCTCGTCTTCCCGGTTCATCCGCGGACCCGTGCGCGGATCGAGCAGTTCGACCTGGCCGGGAAGTTGGACGCCGCCGCCGGCGTGATGCAGTCGCCGCCGATGGGGTATCTGGAGTTCCTTTCATTGACGTCGCAAGCGAAGGTGATCGTGACCGATTCCGGCGGCCTGCAGGAGGAATCGACCGTTCTGGGCATTCCTTGCCTGACCGCGCGGCCCAATACGGAACGCCCCTGCACGGTGGCGGAGGGAACGAGTACTCTCGTCGGAAACGACGCGGCTTTGTTGAGGCAACTGCTCGAAGCGGTTCTCGACGGCACGTACAAGATCGGCCGCTGCCCCGAACTCTGGGACGGCAAGGCCGCGATCCGTATCGCGCGGATCGTCGCGGACCATCAGTGATACCACCTTCCAGGGCGCCTTTCGTGACGATACCCGGCCTCACCGGGTACCGTAAACGCGTCGAAGTGACCGGATTTCCGGGATGCGTCCAAAGGCACGCCACCAAGCCGCGTGCGTTTTTCTTGCAGGGTCGTTGACAAACAGCGCCGCTGATCGTCATACTCGTCCAACAGTGCGTGAGTTTCCTTAAAAATAAGTTGTTCTTGAAGAAATTGGAGATTTTTCATGGGCAAGATTCTTGTCGGAATGAACCTGGAAGCGACCCGGCACCACGATAAGCCCTTCGCCTGGGGTGTCCGGAAGGCGGCCGAGATGGGCTACCAATACATCGAGCCGATGGTCCACTGGGGACGAGAACTGATGAGCGAGGCGGGCTACTACCACACCGTCTCCATGATGAACGACCCCCTTGAAATGAAAGAGTTGGCCGAGAAGCACGGGCTGAAAATCTCGGGTCTTCAGGCGCACGGACCGCTGGGCTGCCCGGACCGCCACTGCGATTACCTGAAGGCGGCGATCCGCTACGCGGCGGAGGTCGGCGCCCCGGTCGTGAATACCGACGAAGGCCCCAAGGCGCCCTGGACGACCGAGGAAGAGGACTTCGTGCTGATGAAGTACACGCTCCGCGAGGCCGCCTTCGTCGCGGAACGTCGCGGCATCGTGATCGGCCTGGAGTGCCATCAGCAGTATTCGAGGACACCGGACGGGCTGGATCGTATCTACGATCTCGTCGACTCGCCGGCCATCGGAATCAACCTCGACACTGGCAACGCCTACCTCGCCGGGCAAGATCCCTACACCTGGCTGGAGCGCACGGTCGACAGGCTCGTCCATCTTCACGCGAAAGACATTACCGTCGAGCATTCCGAAGCCGAGCGAGGCCAGGTTACCGGAACCCCGGTCGGATGCGCCTGCGGCGACGGCGTTATCGACTGGGCCCGCGTCATCGAGATCTGCCGCGGGGCGCCGCGGGATATCGTCTTCAGCGTCGAGTGTGGAACGATCGAGCAGGCGGCGAAGAGCCTGAAGTACTTGAAGGGCCTGCTGGGAGAGTAGGAGTCCGCGGCGGTGCCGGCGTCGAGCCTGATCTACCTCAGATCGACGTCTTCCATGAACGTGCCGTTGTTGGCCACGCCGAAGAGCGGGCGGAATGGGTCGCCGCGGACTTGGTCCGCTCGGCGTCCGGGATACCAGACGAGGTTGATATTGACGCTCCAGGCTTCCTGATGGAGCCCGTCTTCTCCCTTGCCCTCCTTGGGAAGGTGGTACTGGATGTCATTTT